>JBEKMU010000043.1:0-21423 GCA_049523555.1 Verrucomicrobiota bacterium
TTCAACTGGCTTTACGCCCGCCATACCGGCGGCACGTTCATCCTCCGCATCGAGGACACCGACGCCGCGCGCAATTCGCAGGAAGCCGTGGACGTCATCCTCAACGGCCTGCGCTGGCTCGGCCTTGATTGGGACGAAGGCCCGCTCACCGGCGACGCCACCGGCCCGGGCCAGGGCGACCGCGGCCCGTATTTCCAAAGCCAGCGGAAGGAAAATTATCAGCGCCGCGTCGAGGCGCTGCTGTCGCACGGCCTCGCCTACGAACATGAAGGCGCGGTCAAATTCAAAATGACCCGCGAGCCGGTCACGATTCACGACCTCGTCGTCGGCGACGTCGTCCGCAAACTCACCGACCGCGAGGAGCAGGACCCGAACTTCGTGATTCAGCGCTCGGACGGCCAGCCGGTGTTTCATCTCACCAACGTCGTGGACGATTTGGAGATGGGCGTCACGCACATCATCCGCGGCGAGGATCATTTGAGCAACACGCCTCGGCATATCGCGCTGTTCCGCGCGTTTGGCGTGAACCCGCCGCATTACGCGCACATCCCGCTCATCCTGAACGCTGATGGCTCGAAGATGAGCAAACGCGACCAGGGTGCGTCACTGACGACTTATCTCGAAGAGGGATTTCTGCACGAGGCTGTCGTGAATTATCTGTGCCTGCTTGGCTGGTCGCCCAAGGACAATCGGGAAAAGCTGTCGCGCGCCGAAGTCGTCGAACGTTTCGACCTGCCGCAAATCCTCCGGCACAACGCGCGGTTCGATTACGAGAAACTCCTCTGGTTGCAGGGCGAATACGCCCGTGAGCTGGCCGACGACCGCTTTTACGAACTCGCCGTCCACGCCTTTGCCAAGGCCGGGGTGAACACGAACAAATTTCCGCTCACTTACGTCAAGGCCGCGCTCGACACGTGCAAAGGCAAGTTCAAGATGTTCAGCGAACTGCCCGCCTACGCCGGATTTTATTTCACCGACAAGATTGAATACGACGCCGAGGGTGCCAAAAAGGATTTCGTGCCCGAAAACAAACCGCGCCTGAAAAAACTCCGCGACGCCTTTGCCGCCGCGCCAAAGTTCGACGCCGCTACGCTCGAGGCTGCGCTCAAGGAAACCGCCAAGGCGCTGGGCGTAAAGGCCGGCGTGCTGGTGCATCCGTGTCGCCTCGCCGTCACCGGCAAACCCGCCGGCCCCAGCCTGTATCATCTGCTCGAAGTCCTCGGGAAGGAAAAGGTGTTGGCGCGGATTGAAAAGGCGCTTTCCTGCCAACCGAGCTAAATAACGATGAAAGCCAAAGGCAAAAGAGCATGGCTCATTACATGGGAAGGCCCCGAGTCTGAATACATTGGAAGATGCAAAGTAGTTGCTATCCTGCCACCGTTGCTAGGTGAACAGAACATTGCACTATTGCTTCGAACTCTGTTCTGCTCGGAGTATCCGTTGACGCTGTGTGAGAGGCTCTGTTTCGGGACGGCAAGGAAAAAAGATATGCCAAGGTATTTTAGGCAACTTTACAGAGATATAAACCCAGCCTTTTCATACGGCCATTTCTCAAAGTGCTATTTGTATGCCAGACAGGTGGAGCAGTTGCGTTGTGAGGAAAGCAAAAAGGATTGCTTTGAAAGCACGCTCTATTGGACGGAGCTGCCAAAATACGTTCCAAATCCAAAATACGGGCCTGAAGGCCCAATGCTTGAAAATTTTGACGATGCACTCAAAGAAATTATTGGCGAAAGAGAAGTGCAATACACACATTCAATTCGATCAAATATTGAGGACGAAAAGAAACGGCGAGCCAGACAAAATGAATAATCCGCCGTTTGAGAAACTTTCCTTTGATCGTATCAGATGAACTATCGTTGAGAGTGTCCACCTGACGTGATACATGCCAATATATGTGCCACGATTTTTTGGATTTTAGCAGAAAGCCGCTTGATTTGAACCGAGATGCTTGAGGCCATACAAAGATCAGGCCAAGAAGTCCGAGACCACCACCATATAAAGCTGTGAAGACAGTTTCCCAAAACGATAGCGGTTCGGTTGATCTTTTTTGAAATTCTTCGGCTTTTTGCTTCGTACTGTCGGCAAGTTTTTGGTCAATCTGCGCAGTAGAAATCGAGCGGCGACCAAGCTCTGAACGAGCGAAATCAATAACTTCCGGTTTCCAATCGGCAGGACTTTCCAATATGCCAATGAGTTCTTGATCTGATTTTTCGGACAGCGATTTGGCTAAATCCGGGGCAATGGACATACGCGAAGTTTTATGAAGCATATTGCCAAGGTCAATGCTTATCGGTGTTCACGGCCGGTGGAACACCCGGTTTCGGCGTAGCAGCGTCTCGGCAGAGCGCCGCATTTTCCCCCTCATTTTTTAGATGGCGGCTTTCTCCCGAAAGCCGCTACGGCGCGCACGGCTTGTCCCGCCGAAATCCGATGAAGGCGGAAGTGACGCGCCCTACCCTTCACCCGGGCGGTTCCAGTCACGGTCCGGGCCACTCGGGCAGTTGATCGAGGAAATCCCGATGGACGCCCCTGACCCAGACGTTTTCCTTGGTGATTTTCGCGGCGGCCACGGTTGATGCCCTGACGCCCCCGTAGATGCAGCCGAACAGCAACGCCGCCACACCCGCCAGCGCTGTCCAGCCGGATTGGAAGGCTACGGCGCCAATCAGGAGAGCAATCCCGCCGAGCGCGCCAGTCCAACCGACGGCCAGGCCCACTTTCCGCTGCGCGCGGTGCTTCTCGCAAAGGCCGACGTGCAGGACGGCCTTCTTGCGCACAATCAAGACCACGATGAGCAGAATCAGCAGGTTGCACAGGAGCAACAGATAATAGGCGGGATGCTGCCAATAGAGAATTCGTTTGAGCCGGAAGCCATTGGCGGGTGCGTTGCATTTGACACAGCGATCCGGAAACGGAGTTTCCGAACGGGTGACCAGTTGCCGGCCTCGCCGCCAGATACCGACTCCAGATGGCGCGGCCCCCTCACTGAGGCGCTGAAGGAACATGGGTTTGCATTGCGCGCAAACCCAGGACTGGTTCAATTTTATGACCTCGCCCGGCGGAAAGGTCCGGCCACATTCCACGCAGACGACGCCCGATGGCAGTCCAGGAAGGGGCGGCGGCCCGGCGGCCCGAACCGCATGCAAACGCTGCCAGTCGGTCATCCCCTCGTGCCAGACCGGGGTTTCCCGGTTGATTTTTCCGGAACGAACCAGTTCATCCAGTTGCGTTTCGGAGACGGGGCCCGTTTGTTGGCCATCCAGCGCGTAGTACCAGTTCATGGTCCAGCCTAGCGCTAAGCCCGCGGCAAAAACAATTCGAAAGTCCCGCGCCATGATGGCATCACCGGTGGTGCGAAGCGACGCAGGTATATATCGCCTCCGGAAATTGCTTTCATTAAACTCCGCGCCGTGCTCAACCCGTTCATCCATTGGATCGAAGCCAAAGGGCCTTATGCACCGTGGCTGTTCCTGGCGCTGTTTATCGTGGCGTCGCTCCTGATGATCTGGCGGCTGGAAGTTTTGAGCGCCAAGGGCTTCGAAGGCACGGTACTCGGCACGCTCGTCATGCCGTATTGCACCGGCATGGGCAACCTCATCTTCGCCTTCATCCTCGGCCGCAACGGCGGCTCCGGCGCGGACGTGATGGTCAACTCGCTCGTCAACAACGTCACCAACATGACGCTCGTGCTCGGACTGCCCGCGATTTTCTGGGGAATGAAAATTCTGCCGTCGCAAAAGAAAAAAGGCAAAACCGGCGGCAAGGCGCATGAACTGAACCGGCTTTCGTCGTTGTTGACGCTCACCGCCATATTGTTTTTCACGGGCGCGGTTTGGACGATGGGCCGCAAGGGGCGGATTGTTTTCAACGACGGGCTGGTTCTGGTCGGACTGTTTTTATTCTGGCAATGCTTTCACGTATTCGACGTTCTCAAAAACAATGTGCGCCAAGGCAAATCCCTGAGCTGGACGCTGCCGTTTGACCTGGCGCTGCTCGCCATCGGCGCGTATGGCATTTACGTGAGCACCGGCTGGCTGGTGGCCTGGATTTCCAACATTCACACCGGCTTCATCAGCGTGAAATATCTCGGCTGGCTCAGCGGCTGGCTGATGGTGCTGCCGAACGCGGTCCTGGCGTTTTATTACGGCTGGTGCAAACAGCCGGAAACGGTCTATGCCTCGCAAGTCGGCGACGCGCACGTGTCCATTCCGCTGTGCATCGGCATTTACGCGCTGTATCACACCATGGACGTGCCACCGTTTTTTCACATCGGAATGTTCACCCTCCTCGGCGCGACGCTGGTGCATTTCCTTTTCATCGCCCTGTTTGGGCGGTTGCCGCGTTTCATCGGCGCGGTGCTGGTCGCCGCCTACGGATATTTTCTCTGGAAAGGCCTGCTCGGCTGAAAAATCGGCGCCGACGTTACGAAGGCTTTTTGAAATGCTGCGTGTCTCCGGAGATGACCACCGGGTGGGCGCGGATCTTCTCGGCCAGTTCTGCGAACGGCACCTGCGCCTCCAGCCAGCGGGGGTTTTTCGTGATGGAATCCATGGACTCGTGCGTGTTGTTGCAGATCAGATAGACGCCAGTGCCCAAAACCAGGAATGATTCGAAACCCGTGCCGATGCCGTGTCGCGCAAATTCAAAATCGCCGGGACCATACTGGCCCCCGACCAGTGCCGCGCGCAATGTGCCCAAGTCCCTGGCGAAGTTTTTCAGAAAGTCGTCGTTGCGCGGGCCGGTGTAGCTCAAAATGCGCGCCTTGCTTTGCATCAGCGAGACAATCGCCCACTCGTCAAAAACAAGGCCGCCGTAACGCGCGTTCATCTGGCTCGCGCAGTCTTTGATCTGGCCCGCGATTTCGTCCAAGGTCATGACGCGACCCAAAAAAGCAGTTTTACTACCGCGAAACAAGGCAATTCCAGCGTCCCATGCCACCGACGATTTTGAGAGTGCGCCTGCGACCGCAAATTCATAGCGTTTCCAAAACGTGCAACCGCCAATATCGTCTCAAAATCAGCCAGCGCCCGCCCCCGGCGAAAAAATAACGGCGTGGGTTCACTGGCTGCTCACGATTTTGGTGGTGGTGTCCTTCGGGGCCGCGTTGGTCCTGCCTTGGACCTCCACCAACCTGCCGGACAAATCCGACTGGCCGGACGCACTGCTGATTTCGCTGGCAACGGCAAGCACGGTCGTCGCTCTGTCGCGGCGGTTGCCGATGCAAAATGTTTTGGGAACGGCGTTGATCATCGCGGTCATTGGCGGCGCGGCACACGCGCTCGGCGAGATTACCGACATGCCCTTCGGCCCGTTTGTGTTCGGGCCGGAAGCGGGACCGAAACTCTTCAAAACCCTGCCGTGGGCGGTGCCGCTGCTCTGGGTCTTCGCCATTTTGAATTCGCGCGGTGTGGCGCGGTTGATTTTGCGCCCGTGGCGGAAGACCAAAACTTACGGCTTTTGGGTCATTGGCTTCACGACCGCGTTGGTGATGCTGTTCGACCTCGCACTCGACCCGTTCGCCGCGCGCGTGAAACATTACTGGCTTTGGACACCGACAAAATTTCCGGTCACCTGGCAGGGAGCGCCACTCGTGAATTTTCTGGGTTGGGCAGCCTTGTCGCTGCTCATTCTGGCGTTCGTAACGCCCGCGTTGATCAACAAACGGCCGAAAGGAAAAAGTTCGCCGGATTATCATCCACTCGGCATCTGGCTGGGTGCGCTTTTGCTTTTTGCGAGCACTGCGGCTTTGAAGGGGCTTTGGCCGGCGGCCGCGGTGGACGCCGGCATCGGTATGGTCACGGCCGTTTTCGCGATCCGCGGCGCTTGGTGGTGAAGGTCGTGTCTTCCAATTCTTTCCGTTTGGTGATTTTCAACCGCGCCACGCGCGGGCCGTCCATTTCTTCGACGCACAATTCGTACGCACCGAGGGTCAACGTATCGCCGACTTTGGGAAAACCGCCGAGCCGGTGTGTGACCCAGCCGCTCGCGGTCGTAGCACTTTCCTCGCGCCCGATTTCACCGACAAGTTTTTCCAATTCGTGCAACGGCAGCGCGCCGGACGCTTCCCAGACGCTTTCACCCACGCGCGTCAACTCCGCTTTTTCCTCATCGAACTCGTCCTGAATCTGCCCGACGAGTTCTTCGAGCACGTTTTCGAGCGTCACGATGCCGAGCGTGCCGCCGAATTCATCCACGACAATGGCGAAGTGCAGTTTCCGTTCAAGAAACAATTGGAGCAATTTTTCCAACCGCCCGGTTTCAGGCACATAAACCAGCTTGTGCGCCACCGGCAGCAAATCCGCCGCCGTGCGCGCCCGGTCGCGCAGCGTGTAGAGGTCCTTGATGTGGATCACGCCGCATGTCCTGTCCAAATCGCCGCTTTCGCACAATGGAAAACGCGAGTAACGCGTCTTTTCCGCAATGGCGAGACATTCCGCGATACTGGCTTCGGTGTTGAAGGCGGTGATTTCGTGGCGCGGACGCATGACTTCGCGTGCGACGCGCCGGCGCAAATCGAGCGCGTTCAACACGATGTTGCGTCCGAACGTCATCCCGCTTTGCGGGACCGACGCGAGCACGAGGCGCAACTCTTCCTCCGACTGTACGCCGCTGATTTCCGCGTTGGGTTCGATTCCCATTTGACGCAACAGCCCGCGCGCGGCGAGGTTCAGCAGCCGGTTGAACGGATAAAACGCGAGATAAAACCAGTGCAGCGGGCGCGCCGCCCACAATGCCACCGGCAACGGTTTTTGAATCGTCATCCATTTCGGCGCGAGTTCGCCCGCTGTGATGTGCAAAAACGTCAGCGCGCTGAAACCGACGGCGAAGGAAATGGAATGTTGCCACGCGCCTGATTCAACACCCAGCGGAATGAGGAGCGGCGTCAGCAGCGTCGTGAACACCGGCTGACCGATCCAGCCCAGGCCGAGGCTGACCATGGTGATGCCGAGTTGCGTCGCGCTGAGGTAGGAATTCAGATTGCGGACGATGTGTCGCGCCATTTTCGCGCGCCGCTGGCCCCTGGCCACCAGCGCATCCAACTGGGTTTCGCGGATGCGGACGAGCGCGAATTCGGCGGCGACGAAAAATCCGTTCAGCAGGACGAGCACAAATACCGCCAGGATTTTCAACGCGGTCAAAATGACGGCGTCCCAATTCATAATTTCACCTCGCCGAACATGACTTTTAAAATGTCTTCCAGGCTCACGATGCCGATTTCGCTGCGGTCGCGTCCCAGCACAATCGCCAGCCGGTGGCCGGCGCGTTGCATCAGACGCAACGCGATTTCCAGCCGCATGCCCTCGTCCACAAAGAGCGCCGGGGCCATGTGCGCCGATGCGGATTTTTCGAGATCGAGATCACCGCGGAACAACAACACATCCAACGCCAGCAAACCGGCGATGCGGCGCCGACCGTCGCGCGTTTCCCAGACCGGCAGGCGCGAAAGTTTCTTTTCGCGCGCCAGCGCCAGCACGTCGCGAATTGGCGTTTGCGCCTCGACCGCCACCGTCTGCGCCAGCGGGGTGGCAATCTGGCGGACGGTGAAATTCTGCAGGTCGAGCACGCGGTTGACCATCGCGCGCTCGTCGCTCGTGAGCGCCTGCGCGGATTCCTGCATGACCGCGCGCATTTCCTCGCGGTTGCCGAAAAGCTGCCCGGTAAAGGCGCTCCCGCCCGTCCAGCTCAACAAGGCCGTGGACGCCGCCTTGACCAGCCAGACGAGCGGGCGCAGCACAACATGGACGGGCCGGAACACGTTGGCCACGGCAAGGCACAGTTGGTTGGGATGCGCGCGAAACAGCATTTTCGGCAGCAGATCGAACAGCGCGTAAAATAAAAATACCACCGCCGCAAAAATGACGACAATCAAGGCGTGATGCCACGCCAGCCACTCGTGTAATTTCACGATGACCCAGCCGAGAATGAGAAAATTGGCCAGCGTGTTGCCAACCAAGATCGTCCATAGAAAATTTTCGGGATTTTCGAGAAAGCCATGAAGCAATTTTGCCGAGGGCCGCCCCGCGCGCGCCAGCCGCCGCACGCGCAACCGGCTCAAGGCGAACACGCCCGCCTCCATGCCCGAAAACAGGAACGACATCGCCAGACAGCCCGCCAGGCCGAGCCAGTTGAGAACCTCTATATTCATTTCATTTCACCTGTTGCACGAGCAATTCACGCACGCGCCGTTCGTCGGCCACGTGCGCCGTAAGCTTCAAGCCGCGAAACGCCGCCGACTGGCCGGCTTCGGGCACCACGCCCAGCAAATGCGCCAGCAGTCCGCCCATCGTTTCGATCTCGGGCACGTTCCCGAGCAGCGGAAATTCACGGCGGAAATCGTCCAGCCGCATCGTGCCGTTCACACGCCAGCGGCCAGGCGCAAGTTTTTCCATGATGAAACCCTCCGGTTTCACCTCCGCGCGAATCTTGCCGACCAGTTCGCCCAGAATGTCCTCCATCGTGACCAGCCCGGCCGTGCCGCCGAATTCGTCGAGCACGATGGCCAGACCGCGTTGCTGTTTCTGCAAACTTTTAAAAAGCTGGAGCAAATTCATCGTCTCCGGGACGAACGATGGAAACTCAATCGCGTCGGCCAGGTCAATTTTTGGATCCAGCAACAGCACGCGCGCGTTCAAAATGCCGACGATGGTGTCCGGCGTTTCGTCGTAAATCGGCAGGCGGCGGTGCTTGAATTCGCGGGCGGCGGCGAGCATTTCCTCAACCGATGCATCATCCGATAGGCACGCCATGCCGGCGCGCGGACGCATCACTTCACGCACCGTGCGCTGGTCGAGGCTGATGATTTGGAGGATGATCTCCTTTTCCGCCTCGGCCAAGGTGCCCTGCTGATAGGCCATTTCGAGCAATTCCTGGTATTCCGCGTCGGTCAACGCCGCTGGCGGCACGAGGAATTTGGGCGCGGCCAGTTTCAAAATACCCTCGTTCAACTTTTGCGCCACGCGGCACAACGGCGTGGTGACGTTCACGAACAGCAACAATGGCCAGCTTACGCGCAATGCCCACCGTTCCGGCCGCCGCACGGCCAGCGTCTTGGGGAAGACCTCGCAACCGATGAGCACCAGCGCAAACAGCACGACAACGGTCAACAATAAAGGCCATTCGCCGTTGAACACCTTGCGTAACGCGACGGCGAGCATCGCGGCGTTGGCAAACGTGTTGCCGAGCACCATCGCCGCCAGCAAATCCTGCGGTTGTTCGAGGAGTTGGGCGATGATCCGGCCCGCCCGTGGACGGCGTTCAGCCAGTTGCCGTGCCTGCCATTTGCTCAGGGAAAGCAGCGCCGTTTCCGCCAGCGCGAAAAAGAAACTCGCGCCCGCGAAGATCAAAATCGCCGCCATTGACACCGCCGCCGTCCCCATGCGCGCAGGATAATGGCAAATGGTGCCAGGGAAAAGAGCAAAGGGAGGAGCGCGAACTCCAACACGCCGGCTGACAGCCTGTGCGCCCGATCATCCCTCCAAAATCGCCGTGGCGGCCGCGTAATTTTGCGTGTGGCTCAAACTGACGAGCAACCGTTTCGCGCCACGCGATGCGAACAATTCCTTTCCCTTGCCGTGCAGGACCACAAACGGCTCGCCGGATTTCTTGCGGCGGATTTCCATGTCCTGCCAGCCGAGTTGCGCGCCGATGCCGGTGCCGAACGCCTTGGAAATCGCCTCCTTCGACGCGAACCGTGCCGCGAGGAACGGCGCGGGATTTTTGTGCGACAGGCAATACGCGATTTCGTCCGCGAGCAGGAGGCGATTCAAAAAACGCTCGCCAAAACGCTCGTGCGACGCCTTTACCCGCGCGACCTCGATGATGTCAATGCCGATGCCCAGAATCATGGGATTGACGATTTACGATTTACGATTGACGCGCAAGAAAACTCGAGCCAATGCTGCAACGTGACCACAAGATATATCGAGATGAAATGCGATAATTCTGCAATACGAGGAACCAACCCGGATACATTTATGAAAAGAAGCATTCAGCATTACGGGTATTTTATTTTTCGAACAGTGCAATGGGTATAGTGTATTCAAACTTTGGGCCAGTCATAACGTATCCTGCATCGCGGACATTTCATTTTGTGAAAACAGGCGAAGCCGCCACAAATAATTACATACTTGTGAAGCAATCCAAGGGCGCTAAATGGCAACTTCAAAGAGCTTGGCGGACTGATTCAAGTGGACAAGTTATTGAAGAATGGCCAGTGCAGTGATTCGAAAATTTCCCAGATTACATTAACGAGTTGCTTGCTGTGATCGGAAAAAAGTCCGGTGGAACAACGAACTGGTTGTAGGAGTAGTTATTTTTCACCCGTGATAATTTTTCATCAACCACAGCATATCTTTGACAGCGGTTGCCAAACCCGTCATCACCAGGAAGCTCGTTGGAGTTCAAGCTTTAGCTTGTCCGGGCGCACGATAAAGCGTGAAACTCCAACTGTATTTCCGCACTTGCCGATTCAATGGCGAGGCGTATTTTATCAACGTGAGCACGGTCCAGGAAATCGAGTCGGCCATCCAGCAGCTTCCGCCGAAGGAAAGGTGGAATTTGCTGCACCGTTTCCACGACGCCTTGTGGGCGGAATGGGACAAGCAAATCGAAGCCGATGCTGCGGCAGGGCGGCTGAACCATTTGGTGGAGGAAGTGGAAGCGGACATCGCTGCCGGCAGGGTCAAGCCTCTCGATGAAATCATTGACCACTCCTAGGTTCTGGCGGGGTTACGCAACACTGCCGCCAGAAGTCAAACAATCTGCCCGCAAGCAATATCGCCTCTGGAAAGACAACCCGCGCCACCCATCGCTGCAATTCAAGAAGGCCGGCCCCTTCTGGTCGGCCCGAATCACGGAAGATTATCGTTCACTTGCGCTACTGCGAAATGATACCTACCACTGGTTCTGGATCGGAACTCACGCCGAATACGAACGAATCCTAAAGAGCTGAAAATCTCACCCGCGATAATTTTTCATCAACTGCAGCATGTCTTTGACGGCGGATTCCAAACCCGTCATCACCGCCCGGCTGACGATGCTGTGGCCGATGTTCAGTTCCACCAGATGCGGCACGCGATGCAGCAATGGCAGGTTCACGTAATTCAATCCGTGCCCGGCATTTACTTTCAGGCCGAGTGCGTGCGCCTGTTTCGCACCGGAAATCAATCGCTGCAACTCCGACGATGGAGCGCCGAACTCTGATTCGGCGCGTTGATGCGAGTCTTCCTTTCGAGCCGAATCGGAGTTCGGCGTTCCAAAGTCTTCCGCAAACGCGCCGGTGTGCAGTTCGATGAACTGGCTACCGATGCGCGCGCTGGCTTCAATCTGTTTTTCATCCGGCACGATGAACAAACTCACTTCGATGCCTGCGTCGTTCATCTTTTTGCGCGTATCGGTGATGGCTTTTTCGTTTGCCACCACGTCGAGGCCACCTTCGGTCGTCACTTCCAGCCGCCGTTCGGGCACGATGCAGACAATGTCCGGTTTCAGTTTCAGCGCGATGCCGATGATTTCCGGCACGACAGCCATTTCGAGGTTCAGCCGCGTTTTGACAATTTCACGCAGCTTCCAGACATCGCGGTCCTGAATGTGGCGGCGATCTTCGCGCAGGTGCGCGGTGATGCCGTGCGCGCCGGCAGCCTCGCAAATCCGCGCCGCCTCGACCGGGTCCGGCTCGCCGAAACCGCGCCCACGATACCGCGCCTCGCGGAGCGTCGCGACGTGGTCAATGTTGACGCCGAGCTTGAGCACGGTCAATGCGGCAACGCCGGCGATGCAGGCGCAGGACTGGCCGGCGTACCGAGCTTAAGCGGTCGCCTCGGTGTCAACGGACGCGGTGGCAAACGCAAATCGCAGCCGGGAAAATTCGGCGCATCGAGCCAGTTCGCCAGCGCGATGAGTTCAACCGCCGTCAAACCGTCGGACGCCGTGCGAGTGAAGGCGAGTTCGTTCGGGCCGGTTTGCGTGATTTCCGTCACACTGGGGCCGAGCGTTGGTTCGACATGATCGAGCCATTTGGCGGCAGTGGAATTTCCGTCGAGTTGTTTGTGCTGCGCGATCAGAAGCAGAAGCTGGGTCAACTGCGGCAATTCTTTCAAACGATCGGCGGTGGTTTCCCAATGGTAATAAACGAGGTTCGGCGCGTTCAGTTGCTTCAACAGCTCCGGCGACAACGACCGCGAACGTCCCGTGCCCGGGAAAAATCCGCCGAACAGGAAATCACCCGCCGGTTCGTGCAGCGGCTTCACATACGGTGCAATGAACGGCACGCCGCGCCAGGAAATTTCGTTGTTTGTCAGCTCCGTCGTAATCGGAGGATAGAAAAAGTTATGCAAATTGGTGTTGAACGCCGCGGACAGTCTCGCGTTGAGTTGCGCGAGCGCGGCGGCGGCATCCGGCACCGGCACGGCGGCAAAGGTTTGAAAGGGATTTTGCGGCAGCGCCCAGATGAAAAACTGGTCTGGCGGCGGTTGAATCTCATACGGCTGCGCCCAGTTTTGCCGTTCGAGCCACGCGCCGATGCCGCGCGCCATCGTGAAACTCACAAACGGCTGGTAAATTGTGTTCGTCGGAATGCGCCATTTCCCCAGCGGCGGCAACGGCTGGGCCAGGGTGAACCTGCCACTTGACTGCAAGTTGCCGTCGCGGCCAATGAATTGCAGTTCAATCTTCGGAAAATCAAATCCTTTCAGCGGCAGGAACCAGCGCGCCAAACGCGGCCAGTCCGCATCCACCCTCAACCAGTAATTCTTTCCAAACGGCGCGGGACGCTTTTCGGCCAGCACGCGCCGGACGATGCCATCGCTCAATGGCAGTTTGTTTTCTCCGCAGCTCAAGACGACCCAGGCGCCGGCGCGGACGAAACGAATCAGATTCGGCGGCAGATCCTTCTTCAACAACCAGCCATTTGAAGTTTTCACGGCGGGCAAACGCGTCCAGGATTGGAGAACTCCGGCGAGATTTTCCTGCCACAATTGCGCGCGGTCGGGGTTCAAGCGTATCGCCAGGGCGGTTTCCGGCGCACCGTTGGTGGTGTCGCGGATTTCCAGAAACCATTCCGACTTCAGCAAATCGTCGAGCAAGGGACGAAGCTGGTCCGCCCCATCGTTCGTGCCGGCGACAATGCGGCTTCTGAACCAAGCGTAAGGAAAATGCGAAAGCTTGTTCAGCGTCTGTTCGCGGAGCACCTGCGCTTCAGCAGAGCAAAAGAAATTGGTGAACGCGGCGGAATTGGTGTCGGCGGAAATTTGTTCCACGCCGACAAAATGAATTCGCGCAATCAAATCCGGCGGCGAGGCCTTGGCCGCCATTGCCACCGCCATCACTGCCCAAAACGAAATGGTCAAAAGTTTGTTCATAGCGGGCTTTTCTGTGCCAAATGCAACGCTGTTTGGCAAACCTAATTATTATTTCTGATTGCCCGGCGCGTTGAATCCGGTTTTCATCCGGCGTGCTCCAACTGCGCGCTTTTTGCAAATACTGGCTGCCGATACTGATTTGGATGGCGTTGATTTTTACGGCGTCCAGCGATACTCATTCTTACGAACATTCCTCACGCATCCTCGCACCGTTGTTGTACTGGCTGTTCCCGCACATTTCGGTGGACACGGTTGATTTGGTCGTTTTCATCGCCCGCAAATGTGCGCACCTCGCTGAATATTCCGTGTTCGCCTTGTTGCTCTGGCGCGCGCTGCGCAAACCGGTGAAAAATGTTTTCCGTCCCTGGAACTGGCACGAAGCCCGCCTCGCGCTGCTGCTCGTCGCGCTCTACGCGGCGACCGATGAATTGCATCAACGCTTTGTCGCCACGCGCACAGCGCATGTGACCGACGTGTTCATTGACACGGCGGGCGGCGCGGCGGGTTTGCTCGCGCTTTGGCTGATTGGCCACGGGCGAAAACATTGGTAACCTCGCGCCATGAAACGTCCGCTCGTCGCTGTCGTTTCGTGCTACGTCATCGGTTTGCTGCTCGCCGCATTTTTTCAGCCGCCGCTGACCGTGCTTTTTGTCGCGGCGTTTGTCGCGCTCGTCGTGGCGTTGATTCTGCCGCGTCTTCGCCCGTGGTTGATTTGGCCGCTGCTTGCGCTCGTTGGCTGGACGAATCTCGCCAGCCGCACCGCCGTCCTTTCGCCAAACGACCTGCGTGCCTTGCTCGGCAATGACGCGGCCATCGCAACCGTGCGCGGCAATCTGGTTGAGACGCCCCACATCAAAATCGTCGAACGCGATGATCAACCAACCGAGCGTACCCTCGCCCAAGTCCGGGTGACCGGGTTGCAGCGGGATGATGATTGGCAGCCAGCCGGCGGCGAAATCGTCGTCACCACGCCCGGCACGCTCCCCGGTAATTTTTTCGCCGGACAACCCGTGGAAATCAGCGGCGTCATTGCGCGGCCGCCACCGCCCCTGGCGGAAGGACTTTTCGACTACCGCGACTATCTCCAGACGCGTGGAATTTTTTACCAGCTCAAAACCGGTTCCACCAACGATTGGCAATTGGGCGCATCGCCATTGACCCAGCCGCCGTTGACCGACCGGTTTTTGACCTGGTCGAAGCACACGCTGGCGCTGGGTTTGCCGGTTGAAGACAAACCGTTGCGCCTGCTTTGGGCAATGACACTCGGCTGGCGCACCGCGTTTACCGGCGACATCAGCGAACCGTTCCTGCGCGCCGGCACGATGCATCTCTTCGCCATTGACGGACTGCGCATCGCGCTGATTTCGGGGATGCTCGTCGCCCTGCTCCGCGTATTGCAGGTCTCACGCGCCTGGTGCGGCATCGTCGCGATTCCGGTCATCTGGTTTTACACCGCCGCGACCGGCTGGGAACCCTCCGCCATCCGCGCGTCGGTGATGATGACCATCGTCATTGGCGGCTGGGCGTTGAAGCGGCCGAGCGACCTGATTAATTCACTCGCCGCCGCCGCGTTCATCATTCTGCTCGGGGAACCGCGCCAGCTTTTTGAAGCGAGCTTTCAACTTTCATTTTTCGTGGTGCTCATTATCGCCTTGCTGCTGCCGCCGATGAATAAAATTTCCGACCGGCTCCTGCGGCATGACCCGCTGTTGCCCGACGACCTGCGGCCGCGCTGGCGGCGCGCGCTGAACACGACGCTGCGAATGTTGTCGCGTTATTTTGCGCTTTCCCTTGCAGCCTGGGTCGGTTCGATTCCCCTGGCGGCGCTTTATTTTCATCTGTTCAGTCCGATTTCACCGCTGGCAAACATTATCGCCGTACCACTCGGCACGCTCGCGTTGATGAGCAACCTCGGCAGCCTCGTCTGCGGCAACTGGTTGCCGTGGGCAACTGAATTGTTCAATCACAGCGCCTGGTTTTTCATGGTGGCGATGACCGAGGTCAGCGAACTTTCCACCAAAATCCCCGGCGCCTTTTTCTATGTGCCCGAACCATCTTGGCTCACCATCGGAATTTACTACGCCATACTCGTCGGCGCCTTGAGCGGCTGGCTGTTCGTGCCATCGCGAAGAATCTGGAGCGCGACCATTTTGATTTTGATGGCAGCATTTTATTTTTGGCATTGGGAGCGGTCCCGCGTTGAAATCCAATTGACCGTGCTGCCGCTCAACGGCGGTCACGCCGTCTTCGTGGACGCCGCCGGACGGAAAAATGACTGGCTGGTGAATTGCGGGAACACGAACGCCGTGGAGTTCACCCTCAAACCATTTCTCCGCGCCCAGGGCGTGAACAAAATCCCGAGGCTCGTTTTGACGGAAAGCGATTTGCGGAACATCGGTGGCGTGGAATCGCTGGACGAACATTTCGGCGTTGGCGAACTCGTCACCGGCCCGGTCCTTTTCCATTCCGGCACTTACCATAACGTCGTCGCGGAATTTGAAAAAACACCTTCGCGGCACAAAATACTGAATCGCGGCGACGGCGCCGGCTGCTGGCAGGTTTTGCATCCGGGCGCCGGAGATAATTTCGCGCACTCGGACGACGCGGCGCTGGTGCTGCTCGGAAACTTTTATGACACGCGTGTTTTGCTGCTGTCCGACCTGGGACGCAATGGCCAAAGCGCGTTGCTCGCCCATACCAACGACCTGCGCGCCGACATTGTCATCGCCGGTTTGCCGGATGAAGGTGAACCACTCTGCGACGTGCTGCTCGAGGCGGTTCAACCGAAAGTCATCGTCATTGCCGACTCGGAATTTCCGGCGACGCGCCGCGCCAGTCGCGAATTGAAACAGAGATTATCCGCACGAAATGTGCCGGTGATTTACACGCGCACCGCCGGCGCGGTGAAAATTGTGACGCGACCGGATGGTTGGAAATTACAGACGATGGACGGACAAAAATTTGTATCCAGCAATTTTTGGTAGGGCGGCGCTGCTGCGCCGCTGGCCGCGCGGCAGCGCGGCCCTACCTTTTTTGAGTGACAGTCACTGAAACACAACGTGCATCCGCGAGCGGAAATTTCTTCACTTCAACGGTAACGCTTTGCGGCTTGAACTCGGACAAAACCGTGTCCGCGATGTCGGCGGCAAGTTTTTCAATGAGTTTCCAGCTCCGGCTTTCGCCGAATTTTAACAGCCGCTGGCTGACGGCGAAATAATCAATCGTGCCGCGGATGTCATCGCTTCTGGCCGCCGCCGAAAAATCGAAGTCCATCTCCACCGTCAGCAGCAAACGCTGTGGTTTGGCACGTTCCGCTTCCGGCACGCCGACGCGGTAAAACACTTCGAGATCAACGATGGAAATTTTCATCTGCGATCGGAGGGACGAGTTACACGAGTCCCCGAATATTTTGGGACTCGCATAGCTCGTCCCTCCGAAATTTTCCGCTTTCCGCTTTTCTCCTTCTGCTTTTCCAAAACTGCTTCGAGCAGGATCCGTGTCGGCGTGTTGAGCGGCATTTTGGCAGCGGCCGCGGGCGTGACCCATCGGGATTCGCGCGCTTCGTCGTTGAGCTTCACCCGCGGCTTGCCTTGGCAGCGACAGGTGTAATTCAGCAGGACGAAATGCGCGTCGCGGTAAAATTCCTTCGAGTGAATGCAATCCTGCACGAGCACGAATTCGATGCCGGTCACGTCAAGGTTGGTTTCCTCCTTGATTTCGCGCCGGAGCGCGGCCTCGGAGGTTTCGCCCCATTTGATTTTGCCGCCGGGGATGCCCCAAAGATTCGACCATTTGTGCGTGCGAATCATCAGCACCTCGCCCGCACCGTTGAAAATCAGCGCCCCGACGGTGGCCAGCGGCGGATGCAGGTCTTCAAACTTTCCCGGTGCCGGTTTGAGGCGGAGGTGGTTTTTTTCCAGCACACCGCGCAATTCGCCGAGGTGCTCGACGACCAAATCCGGTTTCGCCACGCGCAACTGCTCGAGCGTGTTGTAGCCGGTGAGCACGGCGCACGAGTGGACCCCGCCGTGTCGCGCCGTCTCAATGTCGTGTTGCATGTCGCCGACGAACAGCGTTTCGTCCGGCCGGAGATGGTTTTCGGCGAGGATTTCGTGGATTTTTTTCCGCTTATCCCAAACGTCCGTGTAAAGCTTGTCGAGAAAGACGTCGAAGCCGATGACACGGCATTGCGCGAGGTAATGTTCCTTGTGAACCGTGCTCAAGAGAAAGGTGCGGAGTTTTTTGGCGCGGCAGAATTCGAGGAACTCGCGGGCGTAGGGCAGTTCGCTGACCGATTCCTGCGCCAGCCGATAACTGGCATGGAACCATTCCTCGAGTTGCGGCATCGGCACGTGCGGGGTGTGGCGGTCGTAGAAATTCGTGAACGGCAGGGAAAACTCCGCGCGGAATTCGTCGAGCGACATTTCGGGGCGGCCCGCCTGGGTGAGGACAAAGTTCGACGCCTTCAAAACGGCGGGCAAATCGTCCACCAGCGTGCCCGACCAGTCGAAGATGACGTTGCGAATCACGCGGAGAGTTTAACCACGGATTTCACGGATTTCACGGATAAAATTCCCATCCGTGTCATCTGCGTAATCCGCGGTTAAATTTT
The DNA here is from genome assembly GCA_049523555.1 of Verrucomicrobiota bacterium. Classification (GTDB taxonomy): domain Bacteria; phylum Verrucomicrobiota; class Verrucomicrobiia; order Limisphaerales; family UBA11358; genus UBA11358. Next base: position 17,974 of record JBEKMU010000043.1, read on the forward strand.
CAGGAGAAGTTCTTTGTGTTCTTTGCGTTCTTTTGTGGTTAAAAATTCGGCGCCATGCTCATTGCGTTCAACAAACCTTACGGAGTCATTTCGCAATTCACCGGCGATGGTTCATCCAACCGCACGCTGGCTGAATTTGGGTTTCCGAAAGACGTTTATCCCATCGGCCGGCTCGACGCGGATTCCGAAGGCCTGCTGCTTTTGAGTGACGAACCGGAATGGAATAAACGCCTGCTGCACCCGCGCCACGCCCACGAACGCGAGTATTGGGCGCAAGTCGAAAAAATTCCAACGCCAGCGTCGCTGAAAAAACTGGCGCGCGGCGTCGCTGTTCAAGGCCGGAAGACCTTGCCCTGCCGGGCGTGGATTTTGGAGCCGCAACCGGAAATTTCGGTCGTGGCAGCCGACGTGAGTCGGCTCCATAATTCAAGCAGTCAGAGCGGACTGATCCCGCTTTGCGGGACTGCTACGGTTATTAAAATTCCGCCGCGCCATCCGCCGATTCGTCTTCGCAAAAGCGTTCCGGATTGCTGGATTGGACTGGAATTGATCGAAGGCAAAAACCGTCAGGTACGGCGGATGACGGCGGCCATCGGGCATCCGACATTGCGGTTGATGCGCGTACGCATCGGGCAATTCAAACTCGGCGATTTGCCCCCCGGCCAATGGCGAACCTTGTCGGCGAAGGAATGTGAACTTGTTTTCAGTCAGGGATAAAATGCGGGTTCAAAAACTGACCTTGAGCATACTTGCTGTCCCAAACAGCACAAAGCTTGTTAACCAACTGCCCATAAGCCAGGACGACATCTACAGTCCGTTCGTGTTGGTCATAAAGCCTTGGAACAAGTCAACCTCCCGCGCTTGGCAGGTGAAGGCTCCTATGCCAAGCTCTCCGCGTGGCTCAAATCAAATTCGGCACGGACGGCTGGCGCGCGGTCATCGCGGAGGATTTCAATTTCGCGAACGTCGCGCGCGTCGCGCAGGCCGCCGCAGACTGTTGGAAGGCGGAAGGCAGAGTGCGGAGTGCGGAGATTTTCGGACGTGAATTGAGAGTTGTCGTCGGGTATGACCGCCGGTTTTTCTCCGACCGTTTCGCCCAAACCGCCGCCGAGGTTTTTGCCGGCAACAGTTTTCAAGTCATCCTCACGCCGGAACCGACACCCACGCCGTCGGTTTCCTTTGCGGTCAAACACCTGCGCGCGGTTGGCGGCGTAATGATTACGGCCAGCCACAATCCACCGATTTTCAACGGCTTCAAACTCAAATCGTATTACGGTGGCTCCAGCAGTCCCGACGAATGCCAGGCCGTCGAGAGTTTTCTCGGCCGCAATCCGGTTCATGCTGCAAAACTCGCCGTTGCCGCGAAACAGATTTTAATGCAGGACGTCCGCCCGGCCCATTACGCCGCGCTGAAAAAGCTCGTGGATTTCAAATTGATAGCGAAATCAAAACTGCGTTTCGCGCATGATGCGTTGTTCGGCGTGGGCGCGGGTTGTTTCGAGCAATTGCTCGCAGGCACGACGTGCAAAGTCACCACGCTCAATGCGCGGCATGACGTGCTGTTCGGCGGCATCAACCCGGAACCTATCGAGAAAAATTACGGGCCAAGCCAAAAATTTCTGCGTGCGCATCCGCACGACCTTTGCCTCGTGACGGACGGCGACGCCGACCGCGTCGGCGGCATGGACGGTCGCGGCAACGCCCTCACGACGCACCAGATCATTTGCCTGCTGTTGCATCACCTCATTGTGAACCGCAAGGGCAAGGGACGGGTTGTCAAGGCGCTCACGACGACTTCGATGGTGGATAAAATTTGCGCGGCTTACGGGTTGCCGTTGGTCGAAACCGGCGTGGGCTTCAAATACATCTGCGCCGAGATGCTCAAGGGCGGCGTGCTGCTCGGTGCGGAAGAAAGCGGCGGCATTGGTTTCCCCGGCCACATTCCCGAACGCGACGGCATTGCCGCCGGCTTGATGTTGCTGGAATTGCTCGCGACCGAACGCGTGCCGGTGAACAAACTTCTGGCGAGACTGGAAAAACAATTCGGTCCGCACCGTTACGGCCGGATTGACACGCATTATCCGTTGGAGCAACGCGCGGCGCTGATGGAATTTCTGCAAAAAAATCCGCCGACGAAGCTTTTGCGTTCGCCGCTCGCCGGCATGAAAACCTTTGATGGCGTAAAATTCATCGCGCAGGACACGTCCTGGCTCATGTTGCGCGGCTCCGGCACGGAACCCATTCTGCGGATTTACGCGGAGGCGAAATCGGATGCGGATGTCCGGAAATTACTGCAACTGGGCGTGGCGTTGACACGCCATTGAATTGGCAACGCCGGCAGATTGAATGTTTGCAAAATCGGCGTAACCTGCGGTTGAAATGCGGCACGACCCCGACAAAAGCAACCCCGAAATCCGCGACCGGTGGATCCGGAAATTCCTCGCGCATCTGGCGACGGACCGTGGCGCGTCGGTTTACACGCAAAGGAATTATCGCGACGCGCTCAACGAATTTGTCCGCTGGCACTGCGAAGAACGGGGGCAATCCGCCTTCGCGGATAAATCCACTTCGGCGCGACAAGGCCCCGCCTGGGAAAAATTGCAGCGCGATGATTTTCGCAGTTACCTGCGGTTTCTGGGCCGGAACCATCTGGGCCGGGCGGCGACGCAGCTCCGGTTTTCCGCGCTGCGGACGTTTTACAAATTTCTAATCCGGCACGGTCTGGTCGGGGCTTCGCCGGTCAAAAATCTCGCGCTGCCGAAACCGGGCCGGCGTTTGCCGAAATACCTGACGCGACAACAGATTCTGGATTTGCTCGCCGCGCCGGCAAAATTGCTGGAAACGCAAAAGCAAAGGAAGGGTGCCGGCCGTCCGATTTCCGCGGCGGTTTGTCTGCGCGACGTGGCGGTACTGGAAACGATTTATTCCTGCGGCCTGCGTGTGAGCGAACTGTGCGGTCTGCGCGCCGAGGACGTTGACTGGAGCGAGCAGCTCGTGCGCGTGCGCGGCAAAGGCAAAAAGGAACGACTCGTGCCGATTGGCGAACCGGCGTTGCGGGCGATTCAAAATTATTGGCGCACGCTCAAGCAGCCGCCGTCCGGGGCCTCCCCGGCTTTTTTTGCGGACACGAAAAAGGCCGGGCCGCTCCAGCCGGTCCAACTTTCGCGGCGGCTGAAGCAATATCTGGTCATTGCCGGCCTGGATCCGGGCCTGACGCCGCACAAGCTGCGGCATAGTTACGCCACGCACCTGCTGGACGCGGGAGCGGATTTACGGAGTGTGCAGGAACTGCTCGGCCACGCGCATCTCATCACGACGCAGGTTTATACGCACGTGACGACGGAACGGTTGAAGAAGGCCTACGACGCGGCGCATCCGCGGGCGTGAAAGGCGTCAAGGTACGACGGCGCGATAAAATCGGCTCGCTGTGTTTCCCGGCGGCCGGTCGGT
>JBEKMU010000044.1:0-21208 GCA_049523555.1 Verrucomicrobiota bacterium
ATCAGGCGCAGGAACTGCGTCTTGCTCATCTCGTAGCCCGTCGCGCGGTCGCCGCCGATGCACACGCCCAAGATGCCCGGGCCGCAGCCCTTGCCCTGCGCCTGCAACACCGCATCGAGAATTGCCTTGCGGCAGCCGTCGAGGTCGCGGTTCGCGTTAAGCTTTTCGTTCGGTAACGAGTATTGCGCACCCACGTTCTCGCAGCCGCCGCCCTTGAGCACGAGCCGCACGCTCAGTTCCGGCGAACGATGCTGATGAAAATGAAACGCGGGCGCGCCCGGCCCGACGTTTGTGCCGTCGTTGACGCCAGTGAGCGAATCCACGGAGTTTTGCCGGAGAAAACCTTTCTTCGTCGCCAGCTTCACGGCCTCCTTCGCCGATTCCACAAACATGATCTGGTCGAAACCGACCGGGCAATCCACGTAAAACAAAATGCTCCCAGTGTCCTGGCAAATCGGCTGCGACTTGCGTTTGGCAAGCTGGATGTTCTGGTCAATGATCTTCATCGCCGACTCGGCGATGGTGCCCTTCTTTTCATTTTCCAGCGACGCCAGGATGGCCTTTTGCACGTCGTCGGGGATTTCCGCCGAGGTGCGCCGGATCAATTCGAGCAGGGAATTTTGCAGTTCGCTCATGGGTTCAGCCTAAGCATTGATTTGTGCGGAGTCAATTAACGGCGCGTTGCAACGTCGAGCGTATGACAGGCGTCTCGCCTGTCTCCGTTTTTTCTGACAGCTCACCCTCCAGTGACTCACGTTACAACTCCAGACACACCCTCAATGGCCCAGCTTTCAAATATCAGAGACAGGCAGGATGCCGGTCCTACGCAGCCAAGACTTGACCGTGGCGTTGGTGGCGGTTCAATTAGCTCATGCGCGCCATGCTCCTCGAAGCGCCGCGGCAGCCGCTGCGAGCCGTTGACATACCCGCGCCGAAACCCGAAGCGGCGCAGGTTTTGGTGAAAGTGTCCGCCTGCGCCGTCTGCCGCACGGATTTGCACGTCGTTGACGGCGAACTTCCCAACCCAAAACTGCCACTCGTGCCTGGACACGAAATTGTCGGCGTCATCGTCGAAAAAGGCAAAGGCGTTCAACGCTTCAAAACCGGCGACCGCGTGGGCATTCCGTGGCTGGGCTGGACGTGCGGCAAGTGCGAGTTTTGCCGCAGCGGGCGCGAAAATCTGTGCGACCGCGCGCGTTTCACCGGCTATACACTGGATGGCGGCTACGCGGAATTCGCCGTCGCCGATGAACGATTTTGTTTTCCGATCCCGAAAAGCTATTCCGACGCCGAGGCCGCTCCCCTGCTCTGCGCCGGATTGATTGGGTACCGCTCATTGGTCAAGACCGGGGCGGCGAAGCGCCTCGGCATTTACGGCTTCGGCGCGGCGGCACACATCGTGGCGCAGGTTGCCAAATTTCAAGGACGCGAAATTTTCGCCTTCACACGGCGGGGAGATTCGGAGGCGCAGGCCTTTGCCAAATCGCTGGGGGCGGTTTGGGCCGACGATTCCGAAACGTCACCGCCGGTCGCTCTGGACGCAGCCATCATCTTCGCACCCGTTGGTTCGCTCGTGCCACTCGCGCTACGGGCCGTTGCGAAAGGCGGCATGGTCGTCTGCGGCGGCATTCACATGAGCGATATTCCATCGTTTCCCTACGACTTGCTCTGGCAGGAACGGACGCTTTGTTCCGTGGCCAATCTCACGTGCCGCGACGGTGCGGAATTCTTCGCGCTGGCACCCAAGGTGCCCGTGCGGACGACGGTGCAAACATTTCCTTTGGCGGAGGCAAATGAAGCACTCGGGCGTTTGCGCACGGGCAAGCTCCAAGGCGCCGCCGTGCTCGTTCCATAGGTTGTAACTGCAGTCTATGACCGTCATTTGGAGGCTGCGATGTTTACAGAGCGCTTACAAGCAAACTGGCGCGTTTGCGGAGGGAGGATTATAAGAGCCTTGTGAAGTCTGGTGTTCGAGTAGCTGTCCCGCCGCCGAAACCGCTGATGGTTTTCGATGGCGATTGCAATTTTTGCACGCTCTGGATCAGCCGCTGGAAGCAAACGACCGGCGGCAGTGTAGATTACCTGCCCGCCCAGGACCCGCGCATCGCCACGCAATTTCCCGAAATTCCCCGCGAACAATTCGACACTGCCGTCCAGCTCATCGAACCCGACGGCGCGGTTTATTTCGGGGCGGAAGCTGTCTTTCGCACGCTGGCGCACAGTCCAAAACGCCATTGGCCGTTGCGCTGTTATGAAAAATCGGCACTGATCGCAATCATCTCCGAACGGGTTTACCGCCTTGTCGCTGAAAACCGGAAATTTTTCTCCCTCCTGACACGTTGGTTTTTGGGGACAACATGTTGAGCAGCCGGCGCGTGGTGGAAGCGCGAATTGATCGGTGAATACTTGCCGCCCATCTCGCTTCATGAATAAACTACGGCTGTAAACTCATGAGCGAGACATCCGAAACCCGCGCTTTCAACTGGTTCACGCCGCTGCGTTTTGGAATCCTGCTGGCGCTGCTGATTTTTGCCGCGTTCCCGCAAGTCCTGCTCGGACTGCAAACGTTCGTCGTGCGCGACTACGGATTTTTCGCGTATCCCCTCGCCCACTTTCAGCAGGAATGTTTCCGGCGCGGCGAACTGCCACTGTGGAATCCCTACAACAACTGTGGCGTGCCTTTCCTCGCGCAATGGAACACGATGCCGTTCTACCCGCCGTCGCTGATTTATCTGCTGCTGCCGCTGACATGGTCGCTGAGCTTTTTCTGTCTGCTGCACCTGTGGTTTGCCGGGTTCGGCATGTTTTTCCTCGCACGCCGGTGGACGGGAAACAATTTTGCGGCGGCCTTCGCGGGTGTGGCGTTCGCGTTCAACGGACTGACGCTCAACCTGCTCATGTGGCCGAGTCACATGGCCACATTCAGTTGGATGCCGTGGGTCGTGCTCACGGTCGAACTGGCGTGGCGCAGTGGCGGACAAAAAATCATCCTGGCCGCGCTGGTGGGCGCCATGCAAATGCTCGCCGGCGGACCGGAAATCATTTTGCTCACTTGGCTTTTGCTGCTCGCGCTCTGGATTCAACAATTCATTCGGGGCGAATCGCCACGCGGCTCAATGCTCTGGTGTCTCCCGTTGGTGGTGTTGCTGGTGATGGCGCTGACGGCGGCGCAATTGCTGCCGTTCCTTGACCTCTCCGCCCATTCGCAACGCAGCGTCGGCTACGCGGACACGCGCTGGTCCATGCCCGGCTGGGGCTGGGTCAATTTCCTCGTGCCGATGGCGTTTGGCCGCGCGTGGACGGAAGGCGTCTTTTTCCAATACGGCCAATCGTGGACGTCGTCCTATTACCTCGGCAGCGGCACGTTGTGGCTGGCACTGCTCGCGCTCTGGACGGTGCGGGAACGTCGTGTGTGGCTGCTTGGCGGAGCAACCGTTCTCGCGCTGATTTTTGCCTTTGGCGAAAACACCGTCGTCTATCCCGCCCTGCGCAAAATTATCCCGCAACTCAGCTTTGTGACTTATCCGATCAAATACGTGACGCTGGTGGCGTTTCTGATGCCGTTGCTCGCGGCGCTTGCCATCGCCCATCTGCAAAGTTTGCGAAGCGAAGAAAAAATGAGTTTCAAGAAATGCCTGATTTTTATTGGTGTAATTTTATTCGCGCTCCTCGCGGCAATTCTTTTTTGGGCGTGGCGCTTCCCATTTCCGATGGATGACGTCCACGCGACGTTGCGCAACGGACTGACGCGCGCATTCTTTCTGCTGGTGACCGGCGGATTGTTGCTTCTCTTGACCTTGGAAGCCGCACCGGGATTGCGCCGCATCGCACCGCTGCTTTTGATTGTGGTTGCGTGGCTCGACGTCTTCACGCACGAACCGGCGCAAAACCCGACCGTGCCGCCAAGCGTCTATGAACTGAATCTGGCGCGCACAAAACTGGCGCTGAGTCCGCAACCGGAACTTGGCGGATCACGCGCCATGATCACCACAAAGGCGTACATGGACTTCATTCATTTTGCGTTGCGCGACCCGGGGAATAATTTTCTTGGAAAACGGCTTGGCTTTTGCGGCAATGTGAATTTGCTGGACGCCGTGCCGAAGGTGGACGGTTTCTTCTCGCTCACGCCACGGGAAGGCGATGATTTAAATTCGCTGCTCTATGGCACGACAAACGAATTTCCGCGACTCGAAGATTTTATGGGCGTTTCGCAAATCACCGCGCCGGATGCATTTTACCATTGGCAATCGCGGAAAACTTTCCTGCCGCTTGTGACCGCCGGCCAAAAACCGGTTTTTCTGGACGACGCGGACACGTTGCGCGCGTTGACGCAGCCGGATTTTGACGGCAGCAAAGTGGTTTTTCTGCCGCCGGAAGCAAAACCGTTTGTGACGGTCACGAATCAAACGGCCGCCCGCGTGCTCAAATCGCATTTTGGGATTCAGAGCGTGGACATCGAAATCGTTGCCGGCGCGCCATCGCTCGTCGTCGTGGCGCAGACCTGGTATCACAATTGGCGCGCGGAGGTGGACGGCGAACCGGCGCGTTTGCTGCGGGCGAACCACGCGTTTCAAGCAGTTGAAATTCCGGAGGGACGGCATCGCGTGCAGTTGATTTACCGGGACCGCGCGTTTGCAGTTGGCGCGGGTGTTTCGCTGCTGGCGCTGCTCGCGTGTCTCGTTTGCGTGGCAACTTCTTCCCGACAGAAAACGACACGCAGCTAGCACAGCTCCAAGTATTCACAATACGTTGTCGTGAAACGCGCGCATGTTTTGGTTCTGCATTGCGGCTTTATTCTACAAAAACGCCTGCGGACAACGTGCAAACTTACTGCGTATAAATCATGGAGTCACATCATTGACAACTGTTGGGGTCAGCGGCGGCAGCCCGGCTAATTGGACAAAATTCGTGTCGAAAGCCCAGCAGCGGACAGGTGCATTGTAATACTTGCCGGTTATCTGCTGGTAATTTGTCGCATATTGGCTGGGAAACATAACGATGAAGGAGCCGTTATACCATAGGGGGACGCCACCTGACCAATTCTCCAGCAAACGGAGAAAATTCTCGAGCCCGCCGCTATAAATGCCATTGGTTGATGGGACAATTCCTTCAAGCATCGCGGCGTTGACGGTGGTTGTTTTGGGCGTCGGGCCTCCGCTGGTGCAAACTGCTTTATTGGCAGGAGCACTATTGGCGTCAAGCCAATTGGTGGAAAGGATGGTGATGGCGTCGGCCATGAGCGCGGCAGGCCAGGTGTAGGTGGTGCTATTTTGGCCGAGAGATGAGCCGAGGCTGTTTGACACATTGTAATTGCCATACACATACAGCGGCATCGGCGTGACGACGGTAAAGCCATAGGGGGCTGTTTGCGACGGCAACATTCCTCCGTTGACGACGCGCGCGGTCGGGAGGGTCGTCGCGGTCAAAGGAACGGCGTTATAGACAAAAATGGAATCAATCGGGTGGGATTTGTGACTGGGTAGTTGGCACAGGTCGTTGTAGGTCTTGCCGCCATTATTGGCCGCAGTATTGGTAAGCCAACTGTTAAATTTTGCGATGTCAATCTGGACGGCTTGAACCGTTTTTGGCGGGCCGTTGCCTGCATTCCAACCTTCGCGCCAGTCGTAGAAGATGGCATTCGTCACAAACGAATAGCCGGCATACCAAATACGATTTGTTTCTCCAATGCTGTTTGTCCATTGGGAAGCAGGCACATAGTTGGTGAATGATAGACCGTGATGCGCTGGACTTACATTCGTAGTTATATAAAAATCATATGGGACCGAGGTCAGATAATTGTCGGGGCCATTGGCCGCATCCTGATAATACAGAATCATGTTGGTGCCTCTGGGCGTGAGAGTCGTCCAATTGGTGCCGTTGGGAAAGTTGGTGAGGTAGAGATCGGCAGCGTTGGCCAGATAAACCGCACCGGTTGGCGAATAGGCAGCCGGAGTTCCCATGGCACAGGCGGGAGGCGGCAAATCGAGAATGCTCCGCGTGGCGGCTGAACTGGTGTTCGTGCCGAAGCCGACAAGCGTCAACGGACCCGCTCCGGACAGTGGCGGATAAGCAAAATTCCCGATGGGCGTGCCGCTGCCGGCGCCACCGCTATCAACTTTGCCGGAGCAAAAAGGATCGGTTCCGTTGTTGGGGGCGTAATAAACCTTTCCAACAGCCGCAACCGTTGAAAGATAAGAAACATTGGGCGTGCCCGACCAAATACCGCCATTGCAAAACGCCGGGGCATTGATGGCCAAGTATCCACCTGGATCAACTTCCAAATCAAGGTTGTAGAAAATTGCGAACTGAAAAATTGGCAATACCTGTGCGAGCCGGAAGAACTGTTGCGAATTGGCCATCGGCACATTGGTGTTTCCCGTCCCCGCAACTGGTAACAAGTCGGTCCACATAATCGGTGGCAACAAATTGGTTGTCGTTTGCAGGGAAAAGAGCGGGACCGATCCGCCAGTCCAGGACAGCGCAGCATTTCCATTGGCATTGACGATTTGCAATGCCGGCGACGGCTGGCCTGCTGCCACGAATCGGAACAGCAGCAGGAGAACGGCAATCAATGGAACACCTTTTTTCATCGGAGACGGACTGTTTTTTCAGCACATTTAATGCCACAGCGCGACCCGAATTTCGCGATGCCAATAGTATATTGGGTGACATTGCACAGGTCGCTACGTGCCAGTTTTTTCATTTGGTTTGATTCAGTTTGATCCGGTTTGACCGGGTTCGGCTCCAGCCATTCCTGCTCCAGGTTCAGGCGCGCGCCACTGTGGTCGCCCCGGCGCAATTCAACGATGTCCTGGCACAGACCGCGCAACCCCGCGCAGCTCGCGGCGAAATTTCTCGGTTACCGAGTTTCCAAGCTGGTGAACAGCGCCAAAAACGACCCACCGGAATGCATAAAGCCCGGCTAGTGAGTTTGATAATGAAAAAGCTTGAGTTTAGCGACCAGCGGCGCTGGGAAGGGGCACGATGTTGGCTTGGGCTGGTGATTCTTCCGGCATGGCTGGGGATTGCGCTCGCAGCATTCGGTCCCATTTTTTTTGGGTCTTCGCATTGAAGCGCAGCAAATAGAACGATTGATAGAGGTCTTTGCGTGGCGTCTTTTCCCCAATGACATCCTTGATGTCCACGTTGGTCGCGGCAATCACACGAACATTCACGCTGGACTCCTGGTTGTCACCCAACCGCCGGATTTTACCATGCTCCATCGCTCGCAACAGCTTTGCCTGACATGGCGCAGGCAGCGCGTCAAGTTCATCGAGGAAAAGGGTCCCGCCGTCTGCTTCCTCGAAACATCCCTTGTGATCCCGATCCGCACCGGTGAAAGCTTCTTTCAGGTGGCCGAAAAGCCGGCTCTCGACGAGGGTCTCGGGGAGAGCGGCGCAATTGACGGTAATGAACGGCCTGGCCGCGCGTTTACTGGCGCAGTGAATAAGGCGGGCGAAGGCTTCTTTGCCCGTGTTGGTTTCGCCCAAAAGTAAAACCGGGGAGTCATATTCCGCCAGGGAGAAGGCCGTTTTCAGCTCCCGGAGAAAGAGGGCGTGATCGCCAACAATGCACAGTTCGTCACAGAGCGATTGGAAATCATAGGGTCCGTCTTCCTCCGGCAAGGCGCCGAACGGCTTGATGTGGGGAAATTGCGGGTTTGTGAAATCAATTTCCGTGACCCGGCCCGCTCCCGGGCGAATGAATTTTGCGGTCCGTGTCTGCAGGATACGGGCGGGAATCTCTCCGCTGGCGGCCAACATGAGCCAACTGGCGTCCACGTGTGGAATGCCGGACGACACACAAATGAAGTATTCGGCATGGGGGTTCTGTTTGCTGATCTTCTTGAAGCGAGACTTCAGTTGCTTCGGGATTCCCAAATGGTTGGCGGTGTCTTTGAGCGGCACATCGCAGATTTCAACTGTCAGGCTTTGGTTTCGCTTCTGCAACTCGCCCTTCGTTTGCGTCGAAATCTCTGCCATGTCCGGGGTGGAGAAAAGATAGACGCAATCAAATTGCTGCGCCGAGGTCACGGTGAGGACAGGGCCGGGCTCTTGTTCACCTGCGACGGAGATTTTGGCGAACGGATCATGAACGCCGGTGAAAGTCAAAAGGATCTTCATGGCACAGCTTTTCAAGCGTATGCGTTATATTTTACAGCACAAGCGGCTTTGAATCGAGTAAATTGTCGTTTATGTTTTCCTGACCAAACGGGGACAAAAAGAGGGCATTCGCGGCTTCGTTGCCCATCCACCGTCCTCAAGCGGAATTTGAATCCGGGACAAGGCCACGTTCGCCCGAATTTCCCCAAAAATAAAAGTTGTTCTCGACAAACACCGGCTTTTTGCTGATTCAAATGTGGCGTAACCAATGCCACAAACCAAACGCATCGGCATCCTGACGGCGGGCGGCGACAGCCCCGGCCTCAATGCCGCCATTCGCGGGGTCGGCAAAACCGTGCTCGGTTTTTATAACATGGAAATCATCGGCTTCCGCGATGGTTTCCGCGGCATCGTCGAAGACCGGCGGTTGAAGCTCGACCGACCCACGCTCGCCGGCATCCTCACCGTCGGCGGCACCATCCTCGGCACGAGCCGCGACAAACCGCACCGCATGACAATTGACGGGCGCGTCCATGACATGACCAGCGTCATCGTCAAAAATTACGGGCGTTACGGTCTTGACGCACTGGTCTGTCTGGGCGGCGGCGGCACGCAAAAAAACGCGCTACGGCTCAAGGAAGCCGGCATCAACGTCATCTCGCTCCCCAAGACGATTGACAACGACGTGGCCATGACGGACTCGACCATCGGTTTTGCCACCGCGCTGGACATTGCAACGGAAACCATTGACCGTCTGCACAGCACCGCCCACAGCCATCATCGCATCATCGTCACTGAAATCATGGGGCATCGGGCGGGCTGGCTGACTTTGGGCGCCGGCATTGCCGGCGGCGCGGACGTGATTTTGATTCCCGAAATCCCCTACGACGTTCACAAAATCGCCGAGGCCATTCGCCGCCGCAGCCGCGCCGGAACCAACTTCAGCATTGTGGCCGTGGCCGAAGGCGCGATGAGCAAGGAGGACGCCCGGCCCTACGGCATCGCCGAAGCGCGAAAGGAAAAAGCTCGAAATCAAAAAGAGAAACACGAAGCCAAGCTCGAACTCGCCGCGCTGGAAGCCAGGCACACCGGCAACACGTTGCGGCTGGCAAAACAACTGGAGGAACTGACGCACCTCGAATCGCGCGTGACCATTCTCGGTTACGTCCAGCGCGGCGGCATCCCATCGCCTGCCGACCGTCTGCTGGCCACGCGGCTCGGCAGCGCGTGCGGCGATTTGATACACGAAAATGTTTTTGGCGTGATGGTCGCCTCGCGCGGCGACCGGACCGAACCCGTGCCGCTGGAAAAAGTTGCCGGCAAACGCAAAATCGTCCCGCCCGATCATCCGTGGGTCGAAGCGGCGCGGAGAGTCGGAACGTGTTTGGGCGATTGACCCACCACGAATTTCCAGGTCGCGCACCGTTCACATTGCGGATTTCGACGTGCGTCCTTCAATTATCCATGCCCCGAAACCTTCCATTGGGGCCGACGCTGAAATCGAAAGGCTTGCCCTCCTTACGGCCTTGGACCTCGTAAGGCAAAACCCCATTCTGCTCCACAAACGACTTGTCAATCCGAAGGATTTTGCCATCACCGATTCGTTCCTTGATCGTTTTCCGCACCGCCGGGGTCGTTTCTTCCAAAGTCACCTGCAGCCTGACCAACGTGCCGTCGGTCGCCACCGTAAAATCCTTTTCCCGGCCTTTGTTTGTCATCATTTCGACATCGTAAGTGGTCCCGTCGGCATCATATATTTTGTTAACGCTCTTCAACTTGCCTTCGCCCAACTGTGAGTTGATGGTTTTTTGCACTGCGACCGGCATCTCGGACAGTGCCACTTTCATGCTCACCAGCGTTCCGTCCTCGTCCAAAGTGAAATCCCGTTCCTGGCCGTCTTTGGTCGTTATTTCGACATGGTAGGTAATATTCGAGTCATCAAAAATTTTATCAATGCTCTCCAATTTTTTCCCCGAAGCAACCGACGTATTGATGGTCTTTTGCACCGCCGCCGGCGTCTCGGACAGTGCCACTTCCATGCTCACCAGCGTTCCGTCCTCATCCAAGGTGAAATCCCGTTCTTGGCCGTCCTTCGCCGTCGTCTCGACGTCATAGGTGATTTCTCCGCCATCCACCGTCTTGTCCAGACTCTCCAGCTTTCCGTCACCCACTTGCGAATGAATAGCCTTTTGCACCACCGCCGGCACTTCGGAAAGTGAAACGCTGTTTGACCCGTCATCCGCGCGAACCGCCGCCGCAGCTACGCAACCAATGATAAGAATAATGATTTTTTTGATTCGCATAAAAATTTAGTCGTATCCCAAGCTGGCAAAATTAAACACCAGACGCGGTTTCCGTTCAGACCGGCCGACCGCGCACATACGCGTGTGCGGTGGACCAGTGTTTGATGATTTTCATCGCCGGTGATGCCGGTGATGCCGGTGATGATGGTGGTAGTGATGACTTCGATGCTTCCGATGCTTTTTCTGCACCTTGACCACCGGCGCACCGATTTTGTATGTGCCAGCCTCAACCACAGGGAGAAAGAGACCCAAGGTGAACGCCAAAAGCACCAGACAGAGCAGTTTTTTCATAAGGTCGTATCCGCTTGTCACGCAACGGATTTAAAAATTAGTTCAGTTTTATTGTTGGTTATCATCCAGCAGCCAGACCCAGCATTCCAGGCTGATACATGACTGTTTCACCCTTCTATAAAGCAAAACGGACGAGAGGTTACACATAGAATAGCGGCCACTCGGAATTTCCTGGCTATTGATTCGTGAGCGTGTCCTCCGGCTCCTGATTGGTTTCATTATTTTGACTCAGTGGCTTGTCATTCTTTATCCGCTCCATGGCGAGCCATTCCATGGGTTGATTGGTTGGAACCAGTTCCAGACCGTATTGCCCAAGAAACGCGTTGTTGGCCTCCAAATCTTTCGTCCGTTTGGGAACATAAGCAGCTGGAATCAGATCCAATTTCCCGTCGTAACGGTTGGTCAATCCGGTTTCATCCAAGACCGGTTTCCCGAAGTAATTTTCCCATTCTTCGGCGAGTTCCGGAAGGGACCGGCTGCCGGCCACATGGCGGACTTTCGATGCGAGGACCTGTGGATCCTTGACTTTGATCAAGAACACCTCGGTGTCGCGAATTTCACGATGCCACGCCAGTCCGAATTGTTGTTTGATCTGCCGTTTGATTTCCGCCTGCAACCTTTCCAGTGGGTGGACCTGTAACGTGTCAATCACGTCAAACCGGTTCGTTAACCTCCCCTCGTACCAGTCTGGTGGGAGTTCCGTGCGGACCATCAAGCTTGAGTTCCACACGGCCTGCTGGCTGTAGGCGTAACTGACCAACTCTGAAAAGCTCACGCACAAATTTGCCATTTTCCCGTCAATCCACCCCCAATGAAACCCAATGCCGGATTGAGTCAGGGAGAAATGAGTCGGCCGGACCACCAACACGTGCGGAGCTTTCTTGAGTTCTTCACTATATCGCTGGTAGTTGCTCCGGTCGAGCTTTTGCCAGAAAGCATCTTTGATGGGAGGACCTTTACCTTCAATGCTTTCGATGAATTTCTGGTCGCTCCCGGCGAAACTCGCCATCAGTTCGTCCGGTTCAGCCTGTCCATCCCACCACCGGATGACCTCCGGATTGAACGGCGGTCGTCCGTTTTTCGAATTCCACCAATTCCCCCACGCTTTCCAGTCCTTGCCAAAATTCTGTCCGGTCAATTGCACCAGCGAGATTTGCGCCCACCAACGCGTGTTCACATTGTTGTAATAAAGCAGGTGAATCAGGTCAGGCACGGCGGTCTGGTCGCCGATGATGCCCAGCGCCCGGACAGCCATCCAGCGGCCGCGACTGTCTTTATTCCCACGCTGGAAGGTGATTTCGTGCAGCGCCGACAGCGCCTTCGTTGAGTGCAGCGCAGCCAGCGTGTTGATGGCCCGGTCATAATCCTGCATATGGGGACCCTTCAGCGCATCGAGCGATCGCCTTTCCAGATTGGCGCGTTCTTGGTTCGACCAGCCATCAAACGTGCGTGCGTCGAAAAGGTCGCGAAAACGATCGTCAGTCCATTGCGCCACGAGGCGCTGGTCTTCGTTCAACAACTGTTTCCAGGACTCAGCCTTGGTTTCCTGCCCGTTCACCGGGACCGAAACCGCGGCTTTCGGAGCCGACGGACCCGTTACCTGCCGGCTGACATCCGGGGTTGGGTTGGAACGTGTGGGCGTTTTCGATTCAGATTTCAGCCACCATACAAACGCAACGCCTGCCACCAGAACGGTCGCCGCGCCGGTCGCGAAGATCCAGGGGCGGCGGGAAGATTGCGATGCCGGGGGAATGGTCGCCGGTTGCGCTTCAGTTGGCGGCCGGTTCAGCACACGCTCCGCCGGGCAAAAGATCTCTTCGTAGGCGTACGCCAACGCGGCCATGGTGACGGGAATCGTGACCAAAGAACCGACAAAAAATAACAGGAGCCCGGCCAGATTGAGCAGCCACAAAACAATCATGAATCCAAAAAAATTCCACCAATGTCGGGAAATCGTCTTGCGGCCAAGTTTCATGGCCGGCCCAAAACCGAGCCGTTTGTCGATGACCAAAGCCAGCGTGAATGTCCATGCCACCGTCAGATAAATGCCGGGCAAAATCAGGCAAAAAAATCCAATTATCACCAGCACCAGGGTCACGAAAGCGGCGAGGAAGAGCTGGAAAAAAGCGATGCTGAAGCCGGAAAAAGTTGTGGCCACGCCTGCCGGTTCTCCGCGTATCTTCTTCAGGTAATACAGCCACAATCCGCCCATGAGCGGACCACTGGCGACGTAACCAATCAAAGTCAGATTGGCCGCCTGTCGCAGCAACAAAATCAGCGCGGTGATGCCCACGACCGGCAAAAAATCACTTCGCACCAAAGCCCAGCCGCGCCGCAGGCAGCGGCCAATGTCCAAAGTGTAATCCCCGGCCGGAATGGCCTGGCTGGACAACCTGGCATTCGCCGGCATGGATGTGGTGCGGGCAATCTTCTCCACATCCGTCTTCACCTCGCTGACCTGCTGATAGCGACGGTCCGGTTCCTTTTCCAAGGCGCGCAACACGACTTCATCCAGCCGCACGTCAATTTTAACCTTTTGCGACGGCGGTTGGAATTTCCCCAGCGGCAGTTCGCCGGTGAGCATTTCGTAAAACACGACGCCCCGCGAATAAATGTCCGCGCGACCATCCACGGCCTGCGGTTTTTCGATCTGCTCCGGCGCCATGTAATGTGGCGTGCCCACCACGTCCTTCGCGCCGGTCAGCGACAAATCCCCGGGGCCCAGATCCAGGATTTTTGCGATGCCGAAGTCGGCGATTTTCACCTGACTTTTTTTATCGAGCAGGATGTTTTCCGGCTTGATATCGCGGTGGATGACGCCCTGCTCGTGGGCGTATTGCAGGGCTTCACAAATCTTAGGCACGATGTTGAGCGCTTCAGCGGGTGAAAGTTTCCGCGCTTGAAACAATTGCCGCAGTGTCAGGCCGTCCACAAATTCCATCAGCAGGTAGAAATGTCCTTGGACCTCGCCAAAATCATAAACTGTGACGATGTGGGGATGGGTCAACCAGGCCAGCGCGCGGGCTTCGCGTTCAAAGCGTTCGGCAAATTGCGGGTCATTCTGTTTTTCCGGTGAAAGTATTTTCAACGCCACGAACCGGTTCAAACGCGGCTGGCGGGCTTTGTACACGGCCCCCATGCCGCCTTGGCCCAGCAATTCGATGATTTCGAGCTGCGGAAAAAGTCTGGACATCTCCTCGACGGCCGGCGGCACAAAGACCGGCTTTCCACCCGCAGGTTCATTCCCCGCCTTGGTTTCAAAACCGGATTTCATCAGGCACGCTGGACAGAGGCCCTGAGGCGCGTCAGGAACTACCGGCTTTCCGCAATTGGGACAAACCTGGGTTGTATCCATAATAATTCTTCCGCCCTGTTTATAACGGACAACGGGCGGAAGGTTACAGAGGAATCGAACAGCCGGCGTTTCAAAATAAACATTTCAACGCCGCAAACACCCTTCATCGTCTCGCCAGCACGGCAAACAAGTAACGCATTTCCTCTTCGATTTCTTCCGGCGCCGCCACCGTGTTCGCAATTTCGTCCCGAAGCAGTTGACGATACCTCTGGCGCAGCCGGTGTACGGCCACTTTTATCGAACCTTCAGTCATTCCCACTTTCGTCGCCAAGGCCGCGTAAGGCTGCGCGGCGCGTTCACCCAACAGACAAGGCTTCAGTTCACCAAACAATTCCCCCTTGCCCGCCCGCGCATATTCAGCGCTCAACCGATCCATGACCTGGTCCAATAAGGTCAGCGCCCACCGTCGTTCAAAGCTCTGTTCGGGCGTAACGTTGTCCACCGGCTCCCGGGCGCAACGGGTCTCCGCTGCATCGTATGGCAGAGACAGAATCTGCCCACCACCGCGCTTTTGCGTTCTGGCCTTGTCCCATTCATTGGCCAAAAAATTGCTGATGCTCGTCAGCAGGAATGAGCGGAAGCGGCCGCGTTGCTGGTTTGCTCGTGCCAACCAGTCCCGCTCCAGCAGCCACGCGAAGAATTTCTGTGTCAGGTCTTCGGCATCGGCTGGCGAATATCCGCGCCGTCGCACGTAAGCATAGAGCGGATACCAATAGGTCTGGCAGAGTTTTTCCAAGGCGTCCTGTGCTTGCAGGGTATTGCTGCGCCCCGCTGTCAGTACCACCGACCAATGTGTGGTGGCGAACGCGGACAGGCGCGCAATTTCGCCCCAAGGCGGTGTTACGGAGTGACCTTCTGTGATCCGGGTCGTGCTCACCTGTAATCAGCGTAACGCCATATGCCGGAACCGCAAGCTTCCATCTGAAGTTGAAATAATCAGAATGGTCGACAAGCTTGGGTGGAAAGTCTAAAGATGCTAATCAAACTGCGGCTTAACATCACAAAAACAGGCCAGTGCGATGTCAGGCGGACGGTTCATATTCACCAATCGTTTATGGCCACTGCGCGTTGCCTGGCCATCCCCCGATGCTCCCCCTGGGCGTTGGATTCGTCGCATGACGGCGCGCTGGGGACAGTGCCCCCTGCCAATTCAAGACTTGATAATCATTGCGCCCGCGGCGGGGCGTGAAACAAAAATCGTCGCTTCGATGCCGGTTTTCTTTTTGTAATCGGCGGCGATTTTCTTTGAAATCGCTTCCACCGCACCGGTTTTCACCAACGCAACGGCGCAGCCGCCGAAGCCGCCGCCGGTCATGCGGCAGCCGTAAACTCCGCCTTTGATGCCGATGGCCCCGGCGATTTCAACAACGGCATCGAGTTCCTGGCAACTGACTTCGTAATCGTTTCGCAGTGAATAATGGCTCGCATACATGAGCTGGCCCACGGTCGGCCAGTTTGAGGCGCGGATGCCTTCAGCCGCATAAACAACCCGCTCGATTTCGCCGATAACGTGCCGGGCGCGACGGTAAACCACCTCATCCATCCAGCCCCAGGCGTTTTCAAGCGCATCGGGTGTGGCGTTGCGCAGGGAAGGCACGCCGAGAATTTTCGCAGCCGTCTCGCATTGTTTGCGGCGCGTGGAATATTCGCTGCCCGTCAATTCGTGTTTCACGTTGGTGTTCACGATGAGCACGACCACCGAGGGATCGCTCATCGGCAGCAGTTCTGTTTTGCGCGAGCGGCAATCGAGCAGCAGCAAATGATTTTCGCGGCCCATGACGGAAACAAATTGATCCATGATGCCGCACGGCACGCCGGCAAATTCGTGCTCGGCTTTCTGGCAAAGTAACGCCTTCTCGACCGGGTCAAGTTTTTTGCCAGTGATGCTTTCGAGCAACGTGGCCGTGGCCACTTCGAGAGCCGCGCTGCTGGAAAGTCCGCTGCCCAGCGGCACGGTCGAGTGAATCATCGCGTCGAAACCGCCAAAATTCAGTCCGCGGGCGAGGAACCCGGCAACCACGCCGCGCGGATAATTGCCCCATTCCGGCACGCCGGGCTTGACGGGCCTGGCCAAATCAATGAGCACCGGCCCGGCCCCGGACGTGGAGCGGATTTGAATGACATTTTGGCCATTCGCCGGGTGGTCGGCGGCCATGACGGTGTAGCGTTCGATGGCCATCGGCAGCACCAAACCGTCGTTGTAATCGGTGTGCTCGCCGATGACGTTGACGCGCCCGGGCGCAGCGGCAATCCAACGCGGCTGCCGCCCGTAAGTTTTGGCGAATTCATTTGCGGCGTCGTTGGCGCATTCGGCCGGGTTCATATTTAAAAAAAGCTGCAACCAATGCGTTGCCTCTGCTGCCGGGCGGTTGAGAAAGGTTGGGGGGCCACAATTACTTTTGTTCCGGCGGCATTTGCCGGCGACGCCAGGCGAATACCAGCATCAACACCCCAAACGCGAGCAGGACAAGTCCCCACCACAAATTGATGTTGATGTCGAGCACGGTTGAGTTCCGGCTCGATGCCAGTCCAAAAATGGCAAGCATCGCGCCAAAGAGGCTGAACATGATCCCGATCGGAAGTCGAAGGTCAAAATTCATAACACAGTTTTACACGCAATTTTCAAACGGCCCTTCACCAGAAAATTACATTCAAAATAATTACCGCCGCGAGCACCAAAATGCCGACGGCCAGCGGCTGCTTATACCACCGCTCAGTCCCGGATTTCGGTTTCGGCGTCAATGAATAAACAAGGCCCCGGAGTTCCTCGTCGGTCTTGTTCCGCCTGGTCGCCAGGGAAATTAAAATTGTCAGCACAAAGCAGGTCGTCCAGGCGACAATTGCCATCCAGAAGTTCTGTCCCATTTCACTGTGAAAGGTGAAGTGCTGGCCGATCCAGCCGCCCTTGATGCCGGCGGTGGCGCCTTTGCTCAACGCCAGACCGGTCACCCACGCGGGAATCGAACGGCCCGACAGGAAAAATCCGCGCTGCGTTTCATGTAGCGCTTCAAAATCCAGCCGATGGCAATGACAAACACGAAGTAAATGAACAGGATCGCGTAGTCCACCCAGGCAAGATGTATTGGTTGCATAAGGGCGTCGGCAGATTTAACAACCGGAATCCGGTGCGTCAATTCTATTGCTTTCTGGCCCCGCACCGGCCTCGGGGCGAAACCGGTATAAATAAATTGACCAGCCGTATTTTCTGCGGCAAAACCTTTTTCACACAATGATCAAACTGTTTACGTCCCGCCTTTTGATTGTCTGCAATTATTTTGCAGCGATAATGGTCGCCATGAATGCCGGTCCCATAACAGCAGCAGCGGAAAATCCGCCTTATCTCAATCCCCATTTGCCGGTTGAGTCGCGCGTGGCGGATTTGCTTTCGCGCATGACGCTCGATGAAAAAATCGGCCAGATGGTGCAGGCGGATTTGAGTTGCGTGCCAGACCGCTCCGACATCCAAAAATACGGCTTCGGCTCGATGTTGAGCGGCGGTGATTCCAAACCGCCGCGAAACAACCCGGGAACGTGGTTGCAGACCGTCAACGAACTTCAGGCTTGGGCGCTGAAAACCCGGCTGAAAATCCCGCTGCTTTACGGCATTGACGCCGTTCACGGCCACAACGACGTGATTGGAACGGTGATTTTCCCGCACAACATCGGCCTGGGCGCGACGCGTAATCCGAAATTGGTTGAACAAGCCGCACACATCACCGCTTTGGAAGTCGCGGGGACAGGCATTCGCTGGACGTTTGCGCCGTGCGTCGCAGTCGTCCAGGACGAGCGCTGGGGCCGTACTTACGAGAGCTACGGACAGGATCCGAACCTGGTTTCAGAACTCGGTGCGGCGGCAATCAGGGGATTTCAAGGCGATGAACTTTCAGACAAACCTGATTCCATTCTGGCCTGCGCGAAGCATTTTCTCGGTGACGGCGGCACGCAAGGCGGACAGGACCAGGGCAACACGGTTTACGATGAAAAGGCACTCCGCAAACTTTTCCTGCCGTCCTATCGCGCCGCCGTCGGGGCGGGCGTCGGCTCAATCATGGTTTCCTACAGCAGTTGGAACGGCCAAAAAATGCACGGCAACAAATATCTGCTCACCGACGTGCTGAAAGGCGAACTGGGTTTCAAGGGTTTTCTCGTTTCCGACTGGGCGGCCATTGACCAGCTTTCGCCGGATTACATGGCCGATGTTGAAACTTCCATCAACGCCGGCCTCGACATGATAATGATTCCGTTTGGCCCGGGGAAAACGAACAATTACGTCGAATTCATTCAAGACCTCAAGGAACTGGTCGCCAAAGGAAAAGTTCCGCAGTCGCGCATTGACGATGCCGTGTCGCGCATCCTGCGAATCAAATTCCAGATGGGACTTTTTGAGAATCCTTGCACCGATCCGGCGTTGACGGCACAAATCGGCTCTGCCGCGCATCGTCAGGTCGCGCGCAAGTGCGTGCAGCAATCGCTCGTGCTGCTCAAAAATTCCGAACACGCCCTGCCCTTGTCGAAAAATCTCAAACACATCGTCGTTGTCGGAAAGGCGGCTGATGATCTTGGAATTCAATGCGGCGGTTGGACGATTTCGTGGCAGGGTTCCGGCCAATTGACCCGCGGCACGACCATTTTGCAGGCAATCCGCCAAACGGTTTCTCTGGAAACTGAAGTGACGTTTTCTGCCGACGGCAGCGACATTAAAAATGCGGACGCCGTTGTCGCCGTGATTGGTGAATTGCCTTACGCCGAGTTCAAGGGCGACCGCGCAAATTTGGGCCTCGCGCCCGGAGATGTGGCGTTGATGGCGAAAGCCCGGGCCTCCGGCGCGCCGGTCACGACCATCCTGCTCTCCGGCCGCCCGTTGATTCCTGGTTCGGCGCTGGATGCAAGCGACGCCTTCATCGCGGCCTGGTTGCCGGGCACGGAAGGCGAAGGCGTGGCTGATGTATTGTTCGGCGGCTGCAAACCGACCGGCAAGCTGCCGCGCGAATGGCCGCGCAACAATGACCAATCCGCCGCCAACACGATGAAGGGCCAACCGCTTTTCGATTTCGGATTTGGCATGACTTATTGAAATCTTTCCTGTAAATTGGATTTATGACAACGCAAACTGAAGAAAATACGATAACCAGGAAGACGAAGGAGCTTTGCCGGGTCATTATTGCCCAGCCGGAAATGATTTCCATTCGCAAGCGCATAGACACATTTCTGTCCGACGCCGGCGCGCGCGGACAATATGAAACGATGACGAGCAAGGGCCAGGCGCTCCACGAGAAACAACATCGCGGCCAGCCGCTGAAGAGCGCGGAGATTTCTGATTTTGAAAAGCATCGCGACTCCCTGTTGCAAAATCCCGTTGCCCGCGGTTTTCTTGATGCGCGCGAGGAACTTCACGAAATCCAGCATTCGATCCAGAAATACATTTCCAAAACGCTCGAACTTGGCCGCGTCCCGACCGACGCGGATTTCAACGAAGGCTCGTGCGGTGATGGCTGCGGCTGCCACGGACACTGAAATCCAACCGTGGAATTCCAGCCGCGTGACCCTAAAAAATTTGAGGCCGCCCTGCGCCGCTTTGACGGGGAAAATTCCCGCGACCCGAACGTTGAGACCATTGACGGCGCTACCCATCCGCGCGAACTGCTCTATGCGCGGCGGCTGACGGATTGGGTTTTGCGCCTTTGCCCAAACGCCACTGAGGAACTTCGTCTGGCCGCGCGTTGCCAGCATATCTGCCGCTGGGAAATTCCGCGAAATGCGCATCCGATGACGCGCGCCGGATATTTGCAGTGGCGCGCAACGCTCAAGAAATTTCACGCGCAAAAGGCCGGTGAAATCCTCCACAAACTTGGCTACCGCGAAGACGTGATCCGCCGCGTGCAGGATTTGAATCTCAAGAAAAATTTTCCCAATGATCCCGAAGGCCGCGTGCTGGAAGACGCGCTCTGTCTCGTCTTTCTCCAATTTCAATTCGCCGAGCTCGCCGCCAAAACCGCCGAGGACAAAACCATCAACGCCCTGCGAAAGTCCTGGCAGAAGATGACCGACGCCGCCCGCGCCGAAGCGCTGAAATTAAATCATGGTCCACGGGAAAAAGCCTTGCTTGAACGCGCACTCAGTAGCTAGAACAGTTTTCCATTGGTGGGGCGAGCGTCCTCGCGAGCCGGAATTTTGACTTTCAAGCCGCGTGGCTCGCCGGTAGTCTCGCCCCACCTTTTGATTCCGAGTGATAATGCCGCTAATTCCAAACATGCCGCAATCCAATCCGCCGCCGCTCGTCGTGGATTTGGACGGCACGCTCATTAAAACCGATTTGCTCTGGGAATCGCTCGCGCGGCTGTTGCGCCGGAATCCGTTTCAGTTGTTCCCCGTCCTGTTTTGGTGGACGACGCGCGGTCGCGCGTTTTTGAAACGGAAACTGGCCGCGCGCGTCGCCATTGATCCAGCCACCCTGCCCTTCAACGAACCGTTCCTCGCGTTTCTGCGCGAACAGAAAAGGGCCGGACGCAAACTCGTTCTCGCCACCGCTTCGGACCGCGAAATGGCGATGCCCGTCGCCAACCACGTCGGCCTCTTCGACGAAGTCCTCGCCAGCGACGGCAGAACGAATTTGCGCGGCGCGAACAAGCTCAAGGTGCTCACGGAAAAATTCGGGGAACGCGGGTTCGATTATGCCGGCAATTCCAGTGCCGACCTCGCCGTCTGGCGCGGCGCGCGGGAGGCCATTGTCGTCAACGCCGGTTGGTGGCTCGTGAAACGTATTCGACACCGTGCCGGCGTAACCATTGGCCGGATCTTTGAACGGGATTCGTCGTTCTTCGCCGCTCTGATTCGCTGTCTGCGCCCGCATTAATTTGAATGATTTTGGGGCGTTCCTGGTCTTTTTGCGTTTGCGCATCAGGCGTCTGGAGGGTGAACGACATAATGGGCTCGGACGCAGACCGCCGGCATCCCGCAAAAAAATTCCGTCCCTTCGCCGCCGGCGATTTGCCATTACAGCCTGACAAGCCGGCGGCCCGTTGTTTTCAAACAGGTATTTTCAGAGCCTGCTCATATTTCCGGGAAAGGAGGAACGTGCTTTACCCCCGAATCATATTGAGTAAATTGCGGCGTGTGAATCGAACGCAAAGTCTTCCCACAGCCGAAAATCCGGCTTG
>JBEKMU010000045.1:0-20144 GCA_049523555.1 Verrucomicrobiota bacterium
TTTTTATTTTGGCGGCGGTGGCGAGATCAAGGGCTTTTTGCGTGGCATCCAGCGCGTTGGTAAAATCGCCGGTTTCCGCGCAGGCCATGCCCAGCGCGTCGAGCACGAGCGGTTGCGCGCCGCCGGCCAGCGCGTTTGCCTTGGCCGCGAGCACGAGCGCCGTTTTCCCGTCGCGAATTTGAGGATCTTCGGCGGCGGCCAGCACATGGGCGGTGTAGGCGAGGATTTGGAAATTGTCCGGGTTAATCCGCAGCGCCTCGCGGAACTGGTCAATCGCCCCGGCATCGCGGCCTTGTTTCAGCAGCGTTTTGCCCATTTCAAAATGCGGCCAGGGATAAGTGGGATCGAGTTGGGCCGCGTTGGTAAATTCATCCATGGCTTCGCTGAACCGGCCGAGTTCGGCGAGCACGCTGCCAAGGCCGTCGTGCAAAAGCGGCAGTTCCGGACTCAGCCGGACGGCTTCACGATACTCGGCCAGTGCCTCTTTGGGTCTGCCCATGTTGGCCAGCAGGTTTCCAAGATTATTGTGGACCTGGTAACGTTTCGGCGCGAGCCGCTCCGCTTCGCGATATTCGGCCAGCGCTTCATCCAATTTCCCCTGCTGGTCCAGTTCCACTCCGAGATTGATGTGGGCGATGTCGTTGTTCTTCGTCACCGCCACCGCGCGTGCGAAGAGCGTCCGGGTGTCGCGCCAGTAGCGCAGCTGGTTTTCCGTGAGCATCAAACAGCCGGCGAGAATCAAACCGGCAACGACCGCAACGGGAATTTTGAGAAATCGGAACCGGCACGCCAAATCCCGGAGGCCGAACGCAGCGGCGATGAACAGGCCGATGGATGGAATGTAAGTGTAACGATCCGCCAGCGCCGCGCCACCGACTTGTACGAGGCCGATCACCGGCACGAGCATGCCCAAATACCAAAGCCAGCCGGCAAGCAGGTATGGGCAAGACCGCCGCCGCCGCCAGACAAACCACGAGATGGCGATCAGCACCACGGACGCCACGATGGCCAATACCCGCACCGGTAATATTTGGTCGGACAAGGGGTAAAAGACAGCCAGGTCCGTGGGCCAAATAGTTTTCAGCAGATAACGTCCGTAAGACACCAACGCATTGCAAAGCCGGTAGGACAACGAAACTTTTTCGAGTGAAACGACGGCATTATCACCACGTTGGGATTGGGCCAGAAAGGTTATTACGCACGAGGCCGCCGAGAGCAGAAAGAACGGCCATTTCTCCAATGCTAATCGCAGAACACCTGCCACCTGCCACTTGCCACCTGTCACTCTCTTGAGCGGCCAGTAGTCCAGCAGCAACATCACAAACGGCAGCGTGACCAGCATCGGTTTGGACATCAAACCGAACGCGAAGAAAATGAATGCCAGCCAATAGTAGCATGACCGGTGACCGGTGATCGGTGACATGGAAGAATCAGTCCCTGTCACTTGACACTTGTCCCGTGTCACCGCTCTGACGTAGGCCAGTAAGGCCAACAGCCCGAAAAAAGTGCTCAAGACGTCCTTGCGTTCGGAAATCCACGCGACGGACTCCACGTGCAGTGGATGCCACGCAAACAACGCGGCAACAAACGCGCCGGGCCATAAATTTTCCGTCAACCGCAGCAGCAACGTGAAAAGCAAAACCACATTGGCCGCATGGAACAGGACGTTGACCAGATGATGCCCGCCGGGGTTCAATCCGAACAGTTCGCAATCCAGCATGTGCGAAAGCCAGGTGAGTGGATGCCAGTTGCTGGAGTGCCAGGTTGTGAAGGCCCACGCGACGCCGACCCAGGTCAGACCGTCTTGGACAACATGATTTTCCGTGACGTAATCGCCGTCGTCATAGTTTACGAAGCTGTAATGGCACACCGGCAGATAAACCAGCAGTGTGACCAGTGCCAGTAACAAACCTATGATGCGCGGACGGGACATCGGCTTTCTTTGTAAGCCATTTTGTCCGCCCGGCAAGTGCAGAGATTTTTTCCCGCAAAAAGGCTTGGCATTTCCCGCGCGGCGATGAATAATTTGTCCGGCAGGAAAAGGCTCGACCGCCTGCCGCTTGGCCGCTACATCGGTTCCTCACGACCAAGTTACCAGTCGTTATGATGAGCGGATTATCGTTTGTTGTCGTGGGGGCCGCTTCGAATCAGGCGGAACTCATCTACGTTTGGAAGCAGGCGACGCCGGAAGGCAAGGCCGTTATCGCCTGTCTCTTCGTTCTTTCCATCATCGCGTGGTCGGTGATGACGTCCAAGGTCCTGCAAATGCGCCGTGCCCGGAAGCTGAATCTGTACTTTTCCACCGAGTTTCGTGCCCAGAAATCCGCGCTGGAAATTTTCGACCGCAGCCTGCAGGTCGAAGGCTGCCCGTTGTTCATGGTCTATCAGGCCGGCTGCACGCAGCTTGACGCGCGGTTGCGCGGTCCCGGCGGCGACCGGCGCAAGCAACGCGTCACGCTCAAAAACATGGAACACGTCAAGCGCGCCATCGAAAACGCTGTCGCGCAGGAATCGTTGAAACTGGAATCGGGTTTGATTTTTCTGGCCAATGCGGTCAGCGGCGCGCCGTTCCTGGGTTTGCTTGGCACGGTCTGGGGCGTGATGAGCGCATTCGGCGGCATTGCGCAGGCGCCGCAGGGCGCGGCCACGCTGGCAGCGATGGCGCCCGGCGTGGCGGCGGCGCTCATCACCACCGTCGCGGGCTTGCTGGTGGCCATTCCCGCGATGTTCGGCTACAACTGGCTCGTGCACAATTTGCGCGTGTTCACCGTCGGCCTCGACAATTTCGCGCAGGAGCTTGTTTCCAAAATGGAGGCGGAGTATCTGGAAGAGGAATAATTTGCAGCCATGAGACGATTTTCCCAACGCAGTTATCTGGTGACATTGAGCGAAATCAACATCACGCCGCTGCTCGACCTCGCGTTCGTGCTGCTCATCATCTTCGTCATCACCACGCCGCTGCTGGAGCAAAGCATCAACCTCAAGCTCCCCAAAGGCGGAACGACGGACCAGCGCGTGGACAAACGCAACATCCGTACCGTCGAAATCAGCAACACGGGCGTCTATACGCTCGACCGGCAGCGGATGCCGTTCAACGAATTGATAGCGCGGCTGGCGGCGGAATCCCGCAATAACCCAAACCTCATCGTTTACATCCGCGCGGACGAGGACGGCCCCTACAAAAACGTCGCGGCGTTGTTTGATGGCTGCCAGCGCTATGGCATCACGCGCTATTCGCTCCGTACCGAACCGCCCAAATGAACCGACTGCAAAAAAAATGCGCGATTGTGACGGCAGGCTTTCACCTGCTGTTGCTCGTAATTTTGATCGTCGGGCCCGGCTTCTTCGCGCCGAAACCCAAGGCTGACGATCTGCAGATTCTTGATGTCATCCCGGCCAGTTTGATTGACGCCGCATTCAACAGCGGCGTTCGCAATGCCCAGCCGCCCCCGCCCGTTGTGCAACCCGCCCCACAACCGCCCGCGCCACAATCCGTCGTCACGCCGCCCGCGCCGCCCAAAGTGGAAACACCGGAACCCATCAAGGAAATCGTGAAGGCGCTGACGCCGGAGCCGAAGCCCGTGGAAAAATCCAAAATTCAGATCAACACGCAACTCGTGACCCGCACCGCGCCGAAAAATTCGACCACGAATCCGACGGATGATTCGCGCCGGCAACAGCGATTGCGGCAGCAGGCGTTCCAAAACGCCGTTCGGAGTTTGAGAAACAACCTTACTTCAACCACGACAATTGACATGCCGGGGAACAGCAGCGTGGCTTACGCCAATTACGCCGCCGTGGTGAAAAGCGTTTATGAACAGGCGTGGGTGCCGCCGGACGACGCCCAAAATGACGAAGCGAATGTCAAGGTCACCGTCACCATCACCCGTGACGGCACGGTGAATTCCGCCCGCATCCTCACGCCGTCGGGCGACGCGGGAGTGGATGCCTCCGTGCAGCGCACGCTGGACCGCGTCACTTTCATCGCGCCGTTCCCGGAAGGTACGACGGAGCAGGAACGGACTTACACCATTAACTTCAACCTCAAAGCCAAACGATCGCTCGGATGAAAAAAAATTGTCTTCAACTGATTAAAATTTGCCTGCCGGTTTTCCTTTTTGCCGCCGTGATTGCGCGCGGCCAGAACGAAATCAACATCGAACAAAACATCACCGTCATGGGGATGACCAAGCCCATTCCCGTCGCACTGGACGGTTTCAGCGGCGAAGTTTTGGACGTTTTGAAATTCGATCTTTACGTGCAAGGGTTCAGCTTTGTCGCTCCCGACGCCGCACAATACATCATCAGCGGCAGCAACGCGGGCAATGTGCAGGGCCGCGTGACGGACCGCTTCAGCAAGACATCGCTCCTCGCGCGCAGCTATACCGGCGCGTTATTGCGGCGGGAGGCGCACGCGTTCACCGACGGCATCGTGCTGGCCATCACCGGCAAAAAAGGCATCGCGCAGACGAAAATCGCGTTCAAGGACGAAGCGCCCGACGGCGACGGTGAAATTTACGTCGCCGATTTCGATGGCCACAATCCGCAGGCCGTTACCCACGACGGCGCCATTGTCGCCGCGCCCGCCTGGGTGCCCGGCCGGCTCGCGCTTTATTACACCTCCTACAAGCTTGGCAACCCGGACATTTTTTATCACGACCTCTCCACCGGCCAGCGCCGCGCCGTCGCGCGGTATTCCGGCTTGAACTCCAGCGCCGCCGTTTCGCCGGACGGGACGAAGGTGGCGATGATTCTGAGCAAGGGTGGCAGCCCGAACGTTTATGTCTGCAACACCGACGGCACGGGCCTGAAAAAGTTGACGACCACGAGCGAAGATTCGTCGCCGTGCTGGTCGCCGGACGGGCAATGGATTTGTTTCGCGACCAAGATCAACGCGCGGCGTTTGCTGGCGAAAGTGCCTGCCGGCGGCGGCGAAGTTCAAACCATCAGAACCGTCGGCGTGTCGAATCCGACCGAACCGGATTGGTCGCCGGACGGCAAATGGATCGCGTTCACGTCGCAGATGGGCGAATTCGACGTGTGCGTCGTGCCCGCCGCCGGCGGCGCCGCCACGGTCCTGGTGCCGGGCGAAGATCCGTCGTGGGCGCCGAACTCCCGGACACTGATCTATGCGCGGCGCACAACTTCTTACCGGTATGTGTTGTCTTTGCTTGACGCCCCGACGAAACAGGTCAAAGATATGCCTCGAGTTTCGGGAAGCGATTCTCAGCCCGCCTGGGCGCGGTGATTTTGAATTTTCACGAACCTTTAACCTAATTTTAACAAAGCAAAAAAATATGAAAACGACAAAACTGATTTTCCCACTCGTGCTCGCGCTGGCCGCCACTCTCGCCACGACGGGCTGCAGACACAAACCCGTTGGCGTCACAAAACTGCCGGGGCAAAATCAGTCGCTGATCGGCGAACAGCCTCCCACGACTTTACCACCCGGCAATCCGATCAATCCGGGCGAAGGGATTCAGACCGGCGGCGGGCCGATGGCCTCGGCGGAAACGTTTGACAATATGCTGGCCGACCGCGCGGCGCTGGCGGCTTACACGATTCATTTCGCCTACGACAGCTCCGTAATCCGGAGCAGCGAGAAGGCAAATCTGAACGCGGTTGCCCAAGCGTTGTCCGATCCGAGCGCCAAGCTGCTCATCGAGGGCAATTGCGACGAGCGCGGCACCGAGGAATACAACCGGTCGCTCGGCGAACGCCGCGCGCTGGCGGCGCGCGAAGCGCTGGCCAAACTGGGCGTTGACCCGATGCGTGTCGAGACCCGAAGTTTCGGCAAGGACAAACCGGTGGATCCCGGCCACGACGAAGCCGCCTGGTCGAAAAACCGCCGGGACGATTTCGTGCTCCTGCATCCGAAGGCGGGAACGTGATTTCGGAGCGCGGACGGCTCGTCCGCGAGTTCCGAGGTTGCAGTTTGTATGTCACCGCGCAGGCGGGCCGCCCGCGCTCCTTTTTTTGCCGCTTTACTATTTCCCGGAACGGGCGTAGGCTTGTTGAGGCTCAACAAAACTTATGAATGTCATGTTAGCTGCTTGGCTCGGTGGATGGGAGTGGGTCATCGTGGTTTTGGCCGTCCTGCTTTTGTTCGGCTCCAAACGCATCCCCGACCTGGCCCGCAGTCTGGGCCAGAGCATCAGGGAATTCAAGAAGGGGGCGCGCGAGGTGACGGATGAAATTCAAAACGCGGCAAACGAGACCCCCGCCCAGCAGAATAAACCCGCCAAGAACGGCCAGTCGCAGCCCGGCCAAACCGTTTCGCAGCCTTCCAACCCGCCAAAGGCCTGAGGGCGGGGATTTCTCGGCATGGCCGGCGACAACGAACCGGAGCGTCCCGACGGGGCCGAAGGCGGCCCGGTCAAAACCTTTCTCGAACACCTCGAAGATTTCCGCTGGGTGCTCATCAAGAGCATCGTCGCGCTGTTTCTGGGAATGTTGGTCTGCCTTTTTGCCGCCAACGATGTCATCCGCATCATCAAATGGCCGTTGACGCACGCTCGGATTCATTACTTCGGCACCAACCAGATTGTCGCCGTGAGCTTCGGCACGAACCATCTCGGCAATTTTCCGCTCACACCGGAACAGCAACAGTCGTTGGACCTCGGCACGAACCGCTTCGTTGCCGTTGAAATCGAGCCGCTCGTCATCGGAACCAATCGCGTGCTCGGCTGGCACGTCAATCCCGACCCGAACGCCGCCGGCGTGCAACGGCCCAAAATTGATTTGATCAACCTCAGTCCGGCGGGCGGGTTCGTCGTTGCGTTTCAAGTCGCCTTGTATGGCGGCGTGGTGCTGGCGTCGCCGTTCATATTTTATTTCATTGCCGCGTTCGTCTTTCCGGCGCTGAAGATGCGCGAGCGGAAATACGTCTATCGCGGCTTGGCCATTGGCGTCGGGTTGTTTCTCGCGGGTGTGGCCTTTTGTTATTTCGCGCTGATGCCGATTGCGCTGTCGGCGGCGCAGATGTATTCGCAATGGCTTGGCTTCGGCGCGTTTCAGTGGCGGGCGGAGGATTACATCAGTTTTGTCTGCAAATTCATGCTCGGCATGGGGCTGGGCTTCGAGCTGCCGGTGGTCATTTTGACACTGGTGAAAATCGGCGTGCTCAATTACCGCACGCTGTCGAAGGCGCGGCGTTACATGATTGTGATCAACCTGTTTCTCGGCGCGGTCCTGACGACCCCGGAGGTCATCACGCAACTGGTGATGTTCGTGCCGCTGCAATTGCTCTACGAAATCACCGTCTGGATTGCGTGGTATTGGAACCGGCGGGATAAAAAACGCGCCGCGCGCGAATCGTAAAACGCGCTTTACATCCGGCGGATTCGGCGTAAGCTGTGTTCGTAAAAATGACAAATCGAGAATTTATGCGTAAAGCAATGCCCTTTTTCGCTGTAGCCGCCCTTGCCGCCTTGTTTGTGTCCGGTTGCGCCACACACGAACCAAAACTCGGACGCGGCATAAAAAACTATTACATAGACACGGACACCCACACCGGTTTCAGCAACGGCGAAGTCAACATCGTCGACGTTGTATCGACCTTCGGGTTTGGCAGCCGGTTCCGCGTATTCGACGAGTGAATGTGACCGAACCCGTTTTCATCCACGCGCCAACCGTTCACCGTTGGCGCGTTTTGTTTTTGTGAAGGCCAGGCCGCTCGAGAAAAATTCACCCGGCAAAGTCAACCTGTTGCTGAACATCCTCGGCAAACGGCCGGATGGATTTCACGAACTCGAAACCGTCATGCAGCTGGTCAACCTTTGCGACCGGCTGACGTTTGAACGCCGCGGCGGTGCGGTTGAACTTTCGTGCAGCGCCGCAGCCCTGCCGGTGGATTCGCGCAATCTGGTTCATCGCGCAGCCACCGGGTTTTTGCAAACCACGAAAATCAGCGACGGGGTGCGCATTCATTTGGAGAAAAAAATTCCGCTGGCCGCCGGTTTGGGCGGTGGCAGCGGCAATGCTGCGACGACACTGCTCGCGTTGAACGAACTCTTCGGCCAGCCGCTTTCAGCCGCGAAGCTCGGCGAACTGGCCGCGTCGCTCGGCTCGGACGTGCCGTTTTTCCTCCAAAATCAGCCCGCGCTTGCCACCGGTCGCGGCGAAAAAATCCAGCCGCTCGATTTTTTTCCCGCGTTGCGCGGCAAGGCCTTCCTGCTGTTTCATCCCGGTTTTGGCATCTCGACGCCGTGGGCTTATCAAAATCTCGCCCGTTTTCCGGAGGCGTTGAACGGCCGGCCGGGCCGCGCGCAAAAACTGATTTCAAAACTTCAAACCGGCGATTTACGCGCAGCGAGCGCCGAATTTTACAATTCGCTCGAAGCCCCGGCGCTGGAAAAATATCCCGTGCTCGCGCTGTTCCAGGAATTCCTGCGCGCCAACGGCGCGCTCGCTGCGCTCATGTCCGGCAGCGGCTCTACCACGTTTGCCATCACCGAAAACCCGGCCGCCGCCGAATCGTTGGTGGAAAAATTCAAATCAAAGTTTGGGCAGAACTGCTGGACCGCTGTTGTGCCAATTTGATTGGGAGGGACGGCCCGCCGGGCTGTCCGCGGATCCCGCAATGCGGGACAGCGTCCCTACCTCGATTTTCTGAACCGTGCGAATGCAAATTCCATCATTTCCTCCGCCGCCGGAATTTTGCACGCGAGCGCGACGACGCCATAAACCAATCCCGCTGCCGTCGCCGGCGCAAACACTTCGCCGATTTTCAATGCGACGGTCTGGTGGCCGAGAAAATTTTCCCACGACCACCAGCCCAGCCACGCCATCAGCCCGGCCAGAATGCCGGCGACGGCCAGCGGTGGAAATGTGGCGCGCAACGAATCCATTTCCAGTTTCCCCAGTCTTTTCCGCAGCGCGTAAAGCAGCAGGCCGACGTTGCAAATAGAGGTGATGGTGTTTGCAATGCCGAGTCCGCCCTGCCGCAACGGCACGACCAGCAGGGCCGACAAAACCAGATTCACTGTGAGACACGCGAGGCTGATTTTCATCGGCGTTTTGGTGTCGCCCAGCGCGAAAAACGCCCGCGCCAGAATGTTGACCGTCGAAAATGCCACCAGCCCCGGCGCCAGGCACATGAGCGCCAGCGTCGCGCGACCGGTGGAGTCGGCGGTGAATTTGCCGTGTTCAAACAGCAGCCGGATGATTGGTTCGGCCAGCACGACCAGCAGGATGGCCGCAATCACATTCGCAAACAGCAGTGTGCCGATCCCCTGCCGGAGCGTGGCACGGAATTCGGAATAATTTTTTTCGGCCGCCAGCCCCGAAAGCGTCGTTAGCAGATACGTCGCCAGTGAAATGCCGAACATGCCCTGGGGCAGTTCCATCAAGCGCACCGCGTAATCGAACGAGGCGTTGATTTGCGGGCTGACGTAAAAGGCGATGGCCTGCGTCAGCAGCACGTTGATTTGAAAGGCGGCGACGCCGATGGTGCCGGGAATCATCCGCGTGACGACGAGCCGGACGGTTTCATTTTGCCAAGGTGAAACCCATTGGTAACGGAAGCCGTCGTGCCAGAGTATCGGCAGTTGAAACGCCGCCTGCGCCACGCCCGCCGCCAGCACGCCGATGGCCAGCGCGAAAATCTGTTCGTGCAACTCGTGTCCCATCCTGGGCGCGAGCCAGAGCACGGACGCAATCATCACGACGTTCAGCATCGTCGCGCCCATGGCCGGAATGAAAAAATGTCCGCGCGCGTTGAGCATGCCCATGAACGCCGCCGCCAGGCACACGAGCAGCATATAGGGAAACATCACACGCAGGAGCCGCAGCATGAGTTCGGTGCTCTCGCTGAAATGATGAACGGCCAGCGCAATCGAGAGGCCGAGCATGACCACGCCGATGACCGCGGCCGCCGCGACGACGAGGCCGGAAATCACGGCGTTGGCCGCACGCCACATCTCGATTTCGCCGTGCGTCTTCTCCTTTTCCTTGAAAAGGGGGACGAACGCCGCCGTCAACGCGCCTTCGCCCAGCAGCCGGCGGAACAAATTCGGGACGAGAAACGCGAGTTTGAACGCGCCCGCCACCCGGGTGTCACCCATGAAATTCGCATAAACCATCTCGCGCACCATGCCGA
This sequence comes from Verrucomicrobiota bacterium, assembly GCA_049523555.1. Classification (GTDB taxonomy): domain Bacteria; phylum Verrucomicrobiota; class Verrucomicrobiia; order Limisphaerales; family UBA11358; genus UBA11358. Next base: position 10,100 of record JBEKMU010000045.1, read on the forward strand.
GCAGGCGGCTGACGAGCGTGGCGGCGGCCATCGCACCGGACGACTTGAGCATCTGCGACATCGCGCGCAGGCTAAAGTCCAAACATCAAAGTCTAAAGCCCAAAGTTAAAATCCTTCTCCTCCTCGTCCTCGTTCTCGTCCTCGAATTCAAAATTTCGAGGACGAACACGAGCAGGAGAACGAGGAGGATTGAAGCCAATTGGAAATTGGCATTTCGGTTCCGGCAATTTAATCTGCCCGCGTGAGCATCCTGGAAGAACTCAAATGGCGCGGCCTCGTCGCCGATTGCACCGACGCGGGGGAACTGGAAAAGAAAATCGCCACGCCCATCACGCTTTACTGCGGTTTTGACCCGACTGCCGACAGTCTGCACGTCGGCAATCTCGTGCCGTTGCTGGCGTTGCGGCGGTTTCAGTTGTTTGGCCATCATCCGATTGCCGTGGCCGGCGGGGCGACCGGCATGGTGGGTGATCCCAGCGGCAAGACCCAGGAGCGCCAGTTGCTCACGAAGGAAATTCTGGAATGCAACATCGCCAGTGTGAAAGCTCAACTCGCGAAACTCTTGGATTTTGATGCCAAAAAAAATCCAGCGCGGCTCGTGGACAATGCTTCGTGGACGGCGAACGTCTCGTTCCTCGATTTTCTGCGCGACGTTGGCAAACATTTTTCAGTCAACCAGATGATCGCCAAGGAAAGCATTCGTGCGCGCATGGAAGACCGCGAAGCGGGCATCAGCTACACCGAGTTCAGCTACATGCTGCTACAGGCGTTCGATTTCATGGTGCTGTGCCGCGATCACAATTGCGAATTGCAAATCGGCGGCAGCGACCAGTGGGGCAACATCACGGCGGGCATTGACCTTTGCCGGAAGAAATTGGGCAAAACAGTTTACGGCCTCACGCTACCGCTCATCACCAACGCCGACGGCACAAAATTCGGCAAGACCGAAGCCGGCGCGATCTGGCTCGACTCAAAACGCACGAGCGTCTATCGCTTCTACCAGTTCTGGGTCAATACCGACGACCGTGATGTCATCCGTTACCTGAAACTTTTTACGTTCTTGTCGAAGGAGGAAATTGAAGCGCTGGAAAGGAAGCACACGGAAAACCCCGGCGCGCGCGAAGCGCACAAGGCGTTGGCCAAAGCCACCACTGATTTGATTCACGGCCTGAATGCCACCATGGAAGCGATTCGCGCCAGCGAAATTCTTTTCGGCGGCGAACTGAAAGGAATTGCCGAAACCATCTTCAACGAAATCGTCGGCGAAGTGCCAACCAAGGAAATCGAGAAATCAAAGCTTGGTGGTGCGGGCATGCCGCTGGTCGAGCTTTTGGTTCACTCCGGCTTGTGCCCATCAAAAGGCCAGGCGCGGAAAGACATCGAAGGCGGCGGTGTGAACATCAACAACGTCCGCGAGGTCAGCGCCACCCGTGCCGTGACGACGAACGATTTACTTTTCGGCAAACACCTCCTGCTCCGCAAAGGCAAAAAGAATTACGTCGTCGTGACGGCAAAATAGGCTTGCCCGGGGCCCCCGTAAGTTGCAGCGTCATCCCGTTCCGTCCGGCAGCAACGCCCTGTTGCTTGTCGTGAAATTTGAGCTGCGTGGCCACGCGGCCCTAACGAACATCCGAGCGCGCTTCCAGAAACACTTTCAATTCCGCCGCCGCCTTGCCGCCGAAGCCGGGCACTTTGGCGATTTGTTCCAGTGTCGCCGTTTTCAACCGCTGCACCGAACCGAACTTTTTCAGCAACGCCTGTTTGCGCCGTTCGCCAATGCCCGGAAATTCGTCCAACACGCTTTCGGAAATCCGTTTGATGCGCAGCTGCGCGTTGTAGCTGTTCGCCACGCGATGGCATTCGTCGCGAATCCGCTGGAGCAATTTAACCGCCGGATGATTCAGCCCCAGCCGCAGTGGTTTGCTTTCGCCCGGCAAATAAATTTCCTCGAACTCCTTCGCCAGCCCGATGACGGGAATTTTTTCGAGGTCGAGCTTTTTCAATTCCGCGCACGCGGCGTTGAGTTGTCCCTTGCCGCCGTCTATCAGGATCAAATCTGGCAGGTTCGCAGATCGGAGTTGGAAATTAGGGGTTCGGGTTTTGTTTCGGATGGCAGCCCCAATCTCCGATCTTCGATCTTCCATCTCCTTTTTCAGCCGCGAATAGCGGCGGGAAATCACCTCCGCCATGCTCGCAAAGTCATTCTGGCCTTCGACGGTCTTGATTTTGAACCGGCGGTAATTTGCGCGGTCGGGCCGGCCATTTTTAAAACTCACCAGCGACGCCACGGCAAACGTGCCGCTGATGTTGGAAATGTCAAAGCCTTCGATGCGTTGCGGCGGCACCGGCAAATCGAGCACTTTCGCAAGTTCCGCCAAGTCGCGCCCCGGCTCAATCGCCAGCGGCAACGTGTAAGGCACGCGCTCGAATTTCCTTTCTTTCCTGGTTGTTTCCTTCAAGTCGCGGATGAGGTCGCGCAGGTCGGCGGCCTTTTCGTAGTCCTGATTCATCGCCGCCTTTTTCATCTCGGCTCCGAGTTGTTCCTTCATTTCGCAGCACTGGCCTTCGAGGAAATCGCAGGTGGCGCGCACCTGTTCGAGGTATTGTTCGCGCGTGACGTTGCCAATGCACGGCGCGGTGCAGTATTTGAGGTGCGCGTAAAGGCAATGCCTGTAATCGGCCTCGCCCGGCGTAAACACGCGGCAGCCGCGCAGGTTGAACTGTCGCCGCACCAGCACCAGCGTGTTGCGCAGCGCGCCGGAATTTGAAAAAGGCCCGAAGTAACGCGCGCCATCGTCCTTCCGGAGCCGGGTGAAGGTGAAATTCGGAATCGGGTCGTTCAAATTCACCTTGAGCATCAGGAACCGTTTGTCGTCACGGAAACTGACGTTGTAACGCGGATGAAATTCCTTGATGAGCTTGCCTTCGAGCAGGAATGCCTCCGGCTCGCTGCGAACGACATGGAAATCGAAATCGCAAATCGCCTCGACCAGCGCGTTGAATTTCAAGTCCCAGCCCATGCGCCGTGACGGATGGAAATACTGGCTCACGCGTTTGCGCAGGTCGCGCGCCTTGCCGACGTAGATGACGGTGCCGAACCGGTCGCGCATGAGATACACGCCCGGTTTGTGCGGCAGCGTGTTGACTTTCTTGCGGTTGGTTTCGGTTGCAGGCACACCTGAATTTCACGCAAAGATGCAACGGCGCAAAGGAATTTTAACCTAAAATTAACCCAAAATTACGCTTGCGCACCGAAAGGAACCCGCGTATTGAGCGGTAAACCAACAAAAGGAAACCTATGCCAGACAACCAAAACCCGCCGTCCGCCCAACCGCCGCAACCTGCACCGTCCACGCCGCCGGGCCCCGAAAGTCAGGCCCGTACTTGGAACATGCTATGCCATCTCAGTGCCTTGGCTGGTTTCATCATCCCCTTCGGCAACATGCTTGGCCCGCTGTTGGTCTGGCAAATCAAGAAGAACGAAATCCCCTCCGTGAATGTTCACGGCAAGGCCGCGCTGAATTTTCAAATCACCGTGACCCTCGCTGCGTTCATTGGCGTAGTCGTCGCCGTGATTCTATCCTTTTTTTGCGTCGGATTCCTGCTGATTCCGCTTGTCGTGTTAATCGGCCTTGCGGGATTGGTGTTCGCCATCATCGCGGGCATCAAGGCCAATAACGGGGAAGATTACAAATATCCGTTCAGCCTCAATCTGGTGAAATAATCCGGTGGCCGCGACCTTCAAGTCGCGGACGAACCGATTAGTTGTGGCCAGACGCAACCTGAAGGTTGTGGTTAGACCTTCTTTTGCAAATGGCGGTGGACGAAGAAATAATAAAGTCCGCCGAGCACAAGCGCCGCGCCGCCGAGCCAGAGGATCACGTGACGCATCTCGCCGTGCATGAGTTTTTCGTCCTGTCCCGCCTTCACGCCGACGTAGCACAGCACCGCGCACCAGATTCCCGAGCCGAGCAGCGTGAAAAGGGAAAATAACTTGTAGTCCATCCGCGCGATGCCCGCAGGAATGCCGACAAGCTGCCGCGCGCCCGGCAACAACCGCGCGACGAACACGCCCATCGCGCCGTAATGCGCCGACCAGCGTTCGGCTTTCTCAAGTTTTTCCGGCGGAAACAGGACAAACCGACCGTATCGGATGACGAGCGGACGTCCAGCGATCCGCGCCAGCCAATACACAATGGTCGCCCCAAGCCACGAACCGAGCATGCCCGCGAGGACAATGCCCGCGAAGCCGAGCGGAATTTGTCCCGTGTCCGCGAGATGCGCGGCGGGCGGGATAATGACTTCGCTCGGCAACGGCAGCACGGAACTTTCCATCGTCATCAGCAACACGACGAGCGGGTAGCCGCCGGTTTTGAGTGCGGCCAGATACCAAGCAATGAGCGGCTGAAAAATGGATTTGAGCACGGACGGTTTATAGCGGAAAACCGGGTTGAAGCAATCCACGAATTGCGCGAATGAAACGCGAACCAAAAGACTGCGGAAATAATTGGCGGCAATTCACGAAATTCGCGGATCAGGCTTTCAGGAAAAACCGCCGCTGTTTTTCGCTGATGGGCATTCCCAGTTTTTCCATCACCGTCAGCATGTCTTCCCACACCTTGCGCTTTTCGCTCATCGCCTGGTTGCGCAGCAGATACGCCGGATGATACGTCGGCATAAGCGGGATGCCGCGATACGTCTTCCAGGTCCCGCGCAGTTTGGTGATGCCGATCGTCTTGCCCAGCAACCCTTCCACCGCCGTCGCGCCGAGGGCGACAATGACGCGCGGGCGGATCAAATCAATCTGCTCGTGCAGATACGGAATGCACGTGGCCATTTCGTCGCTGGTAGGCTTGCGGTTGCCGGCGGTCTGGCCGGGCGTGTCGGGCCGGCATTTCAAAATGTTGCCGATATAGACATCCGCGCGCTGCAGCCCCATCGCCTGGATGATTCTCGTGAGCAACTGACCCGCCTTGCCCACGAACGGTTCGCCCTGCTCGTCTTCGTCCACGCCCGGCGCCTCGCCGATGAACATGAGTTGCGCGTCAATGCTGCCGACACCAAACGCGACATTTTTGCGCGACGACGCCAGGTGCTCGCATTTGACACAGGCCAGCGCGCGCTCACGCAAGGCGGCGAATGCGGCGGCCTTCGCCTGCGGATCCAGCGGCGGACTCTGGCTGACAACCGTTTCGCCCGGCAGCGCGAGTAACGTCTCCTGCTCGGCAACAAGCTGCGGAAGTGCGGAATGCGGAGTGCGGGGTGCGGAATGAGTTGGCGGAGCGCCGGCCTCCGGCCCGGCGCGCTTCAGAGATTCCGTCCGCGCCGTGCCGGAGCCGGGAGTTCTGGTTGCAGGAGCTATGACATTTGAGGTTTGCGGTTTCTGGGCTGGCGGCTGCGCCAGTGCGGCGAGCGTTTCCGGTGAAACGACGACGTGGCGCACGCCGCGCGATTTCAAATCCTCCAGATGTTGAATCGTCGCGTCGAGCAGTTGTTCATAGGCGCCGGCCATCGGGTTCATCGTAGCCAATGGCGCGGTGGCTGCACGAAAATTTTCTGGCGCGTCCGGCAGGACTTGAACCTGCAACCTTCTGATCCGAAGTAATCGAAGGCTTGTTTCTCCGCGTTTCTGTGGAGTGCGCGAAAGTGCATCAAACGCTTGGGAATTCAGCCCTTTATGCGTTGCGCGTGTTCTACCGAGACCGAGCGAAACCAGTAGTAACAGCCGGTGACGTGTTACTACTCGTGTTACTACTGGCTTGGCCCGCTGCGGGACTTGGCTGCGTTGCGGTCAACCGTATCCGTTGCGCCTGTTTGAGCAAGTGATCGGGGCGCACGTCGCCGTAAGTGTGAGCGATAATCGCCGGGCCGGTTTTGTCACCAATCAGCATCGCAATTTCCGCGTCACTCAATCCACTTTCCCGCCCCCGCGTCACGAAATAGGAGCGCAAGCCGTGAGGCGTCACATGACCAAGCTCCAGCTTTTGGCAGGCAGCGGCGAGGCGCCGGCGAATGGCGGAATAATCGGCAGGCTTCCCCGGTTCAAACGGCGAAGGGAATAGCAGATAACTTGTCGCCCGTTTCCTCATACCGCGCAGCAATGCCTCCATTTCGCTCAAAATTGGCACCCAAGGCATGATCCCTTTCTTTTCGCGGGTCACATGCAGAATCTTATCTCCGAAACTCACCATTTCCCATTCCATCGCCAGCGCCTCACCAATACGCAGTCCGCTATAAGCCAGAAAACAAACGACATCGGCAACCCCGTGTTCATTCCTGCCACGTAACCAGCGTTCAATTCTGGCCAACCCTTCCGGCGAAGGCGCTACTTCGCGGCAATGTCTCACTTCCGAAGCGCAGGTGTAACGACCCCGGCCAGCCAGTGGATTTGAATTCAGGACGCCCCGGCGGACAGCCAAACTCAGCGCGTTGGTCAAGACGACAAGTTCCAAATCCACCGCCCGTTTGCCGCCGCGAGTCTGCATCGTTTGCGGTTTGCCCCGAACGGTGAACTTCGCCACGTAACCGCCGCTCGTGCGCCAATCCAGATACTTGTCACAATCCCCAAGTGTGAGGGAAGCGGCGGGCAGCCGACGGATTTGTCGGCAGAACAATTGAAAACATCCCATACAACATGAAGCGCTTTTTTGTTCAAGAAAACGTGCGCAAGGCAACGATAGGGGCAGGCTTCACAATGATGACAAATGATGTGAAAACAAGACAATTCATTGCCCACTCGGCACGGGATTTGTCTTAGGAATGTCCTCAGGCCGAATTTGAACTTTGGCGGTAACTTCCGGCAGCCACACCATCGGGAAATAAAGTTGGCCAGATGAATCGCTTCTGGCTTCTATCAGACGCAAACGCAAGTGGAGTGTATATTCACCAGGCTGTTCGATTCGAAATGCCGAACGCAGGCTGAAAAATCCAACAGTACAGTGGGCGTTAGTATCGTTCGGCGAAATAAGATACCACATGCCCGCAGGACGTAAGTTCTGTTTGTTACGCCAGTTTGCGATATACTTTTGGGTCAGGGACAGGCCATACATTTTACCTTCTCGGGTTTTTCCGACGGGTTTGCCGTGGGAGTCCAATAATTCGATGCTGAAAAGATTCGTTGGAGGCATTTGCAGGAACAAAACCGCATTTGTCGTTCTGTTGCCTGCGAACACGCAACAAATTGGCGGCTGTAGTATTGCGTCGTGCCAGGGTTCAGGTGGTCTAAAAGTCTCATAACCAAACTCCATATCGGAAAAAAAGCAATTTGTGTCTATTTGCCAATCTCGATTGATGTTATTGGTCACAACCGGTTGAGCTGTGCTGTTGCACACAGAAAAACCGCAGATTACTATACCGATAGTCAAGAATATCTGCGTCATAGTATTCATAGTATTGTAATTATTCTTTATCAGGACAAATACCAGTCCATTTTGGAAAATCGTCTGAAGCAGAAGGTTGATCGGGAGGAGGGGTTACGGATGGTGAAGTAAGTGAACCGAACCAGTCTGTGGCCGACCAACCCCAAGTGACCACTCTCAATGTCACCGCATCGCCGCCAAGTGGAAAGAAACGTGTCATTCCTTAATTACCTTTGCGCGCACCGGTTGTAGCGTAACTACGCCATAGTATGCGTTTGTACCTAATTCCCTATCAAAATGCCATATTTTGTCTTTTGTCTTCGGGCCAAAGCCGACTATGGCCCAGATGTGCAAGCGGACTTCCAATTTATAGGTGCCGTTGTTCGTAATGACAAACATTTCACTGGGGCGGAACATAACTTGTTCACCAAACGGAGCGACGTGTCCTTTTAGGTCTGTTCCCTCAGTGAAAGACTTTGGCGCATGGACAGGCTGGCTGTTGGCAAGCCCTGCCTTTGTTTTTGGCACTTCACGCCCCGCCCCATCGAAGAGGTGGAAATCAAAGGCTTGATCATGCGGAAAGGTCCTATAAAGCACTTCAGGCATACCGGAAGGCATAATTGGTATCACCAAGTAGTCGATCTGTTCATCTGCTCTGAACTGATTTGTGAAACCTCCGTCTCCGATAAGACGAAAAGTTAAATTCGTCCCCATATATTCAGTGATGGGTATTGGATTCGTCATGATGTTAAGAAAATTGGTTCCGTACAACTGCAGATAAGCGGCGAGATGGGTATCTTCTTGTGCTTTGATGCTTAATACGGTCGCAAGAGCCAAACCGAATGGAAACCATGTTTTCGTTTTCATAAATTTTTCAAGAACCAGGCCGAACGCCTGTCCAAAGTGGAAACTTGTCACTGTCGGTAATGGGACTGGCTGGAGCGATGTTAGTGTACGTTGGCCCAATCCCCCAACAAGCGGAACCATCCATATGCCAGCCGTTCGTGCCAAGAGTCACCCAGATACCACCGTCGGGCGCGAATCGCAAGTAATCGGTGTAGTTTCCGTACAGCGTCGTGCAGCCAACGTACCAAGTTACTTTTGGATCATCTTGTAGCAACACAACACCGTCCGATATGATGTTTGTCCGATATTGTTGCGAAGTGTAGAGTTCACTACTACCGTCCAAATAATCCTGTCCGCCAGTACTTAAAACACCATGGTCTGCGTTGAGTATTTGTGTGACACCGACTTGGCCACTATATATTGAATTAACCGTTACCTCCCACCTCATGTGCGCCTGTAGGGTGGGGGCATCCCAAGTAAAACCAACGTAAGAAGCATGGTTTCTGAAATCCGAGAACTTCGGCCGATAAACCGTGAAATTTCCCCGTGCCGCGACGCTGACGTACTGGCCGTTGGCGAAATGCAGTTTCGCATTCACATTCACCATTCCGCCCGGTTTGTTCACATACCAGCAAGTTGTTGTCAAATTCTCGGTTCCCGTTATCGTCAGCAGGTCAAAATTGACGCCATAATTGAGCGAACACGTATCGCACGGATAATAGAAATCGTTCACAAACTTCCCTGGCAGGTTCCAATGCCCGACCACATCCACAAAATCCGGCAGCCCCTGTAACTCAAACGTCACCGTTTGCCCCACGCAAAACTCCGGCGTGTTGGTGTCGAGATTTCCACTCGACGTACTACTGCCGGCAAAGATGTAAGGATGGAATTTCTGCGGCCCGACGCCAAAAGGATAATGATCCATACCCGGCACCCGCGCCGTCGCGTCCTCGTCCACACCATCAGGCAAGGACTTCCATGCAACCCAATCGGCACCCAACGACTGACCCATAATTTGTATCTGCGAAGGGTCCAGATTGCCTATGCGGCCTGGATACGGCGGCACCTCCCGTTTGTTTGCTATCTTTACGGCCGAACCGATCAATCGCCACACGCTTTGCCGCCCGGGCACCGCCTTGCCTCCCGTGCGCAGTTTGATAATCGCAACCGCCTGCCGCGCGTAGGTCTGATTGTCCCATCCACTCGACATCATCCCATCCTCCGTTATATGTGGTGGTGAAACAGTGTTGACGTGGTCACTGACATCACAATGTTCCCAAGTCAACAGCGGTGGACCGCAGGGGATGTCAGTCGCGGAGCCGCAGGAGGATCCCGATGTGTCTTCTGTGCCGTTCGCTGGAGAACTCCAATCGCTCGCCAGCCAGGTAAACGTAGTCGTGCACTGGTTGTGCTCTGCGAGTTCAACCCCAAACCAATCTTGTGCAGCGTCCCTATTGTACGTAGACGAACCGCCCCCACCCACCCACTCCTCCCAGTGCCCATCATTATGCTTTTGAGACTGGGCCCATCCCGAATCTACTCCTCCATTGTTGTCGTAACCGTAATAGCTCAAGTCTTCGGAAAAGTCACTGTTTTGCCTGTAACTCAGCACATACAACTCCCACGGCTTGTCCACACTGCTGTTGTCGTTAACTGAATTGGGGCTGCTTGGATTGCTCCCACTGCCAGAACCACCAGAACCTTCACCACCACCGCCCCCCCCCCCCCCCCCCCCAACGCCCCCCCCCCCCCCCAACCCCCCCCCCCCCCCCCCCCCCCCCCCCCCCCCCCCCCCCCCCCCCCCCCCCCCCCCCCCCCCCCCCCCCCCCCCCCCCCCCCCG
>JBEKMU010000046.1:0-19773 GCA_049523555.1 Verrucomicrobiota bacterium
TTGAAATCCGCGCCGGCGCCGGTGGACAGGAATCCGCCCTGTTTTCCGCCGACCTTTACCGAATGTTCACGCGCTATGCCGAAGCGCAAGGCTGGAGGGTCGAGACAATGGATTCCAGCCCGTCCGACCTCGGCGGCTTCAAGGAAATCATTTTTTCCGTGATCGGCACGGACGTTTTCAAGCGGCTTAAATACGAGAGCGGCGTGCATCGCGTCCAACGCGTGCCCGCGACCGAGGCGCAGGGCCGCATTCATACCAGCACCTGTACCGTCGCCGTCCTGCCCGAAGCGCAGGAAGTGGACATCGAAATCAAGCCGGAGGAACTGGAAATCACCGTTTGCCGAGCGTCCGGTCCCGGCGGCCAGGGCGTGAACACGACGGATTCCGCGGTCCAAATTTTTCACAAGCCAAGTGGCTTGATTGTGCGTTGCGCCGACGAGCGTTCGCAGCAAAAGAACAAGGCCAAGGCGATGAAAGTTTTGCGTTCGCGCCTCCTCGACAGAAAAATCGCCGAGGAGAATGCGAAATACGCCGCGCAACGCAAGGCACAGGTCGGCACCGGTGAACGCAATGAACGCATCCGTACCTACAATTTCCCCCAGAACCGCGTCACTGACCATCGCATCGAGCTGACACTTTACAATCTGTCCGCCGTGATGGAAGGCGAACTGGATGGCATCATCGAACCGCTCATGGCACATGATTTGGAGGAAAGGCTCGCCGCCCTGAAATTATGAAATTCCCGCCGCATATCAAAGGACTCGTTTTTGATTGCGACGGCACGCTGGCCGACACCATGCCGTTGCACTGGCGCGCGTGGCAAATGGTTACGCAACGGCACAGCCTTCATTTTCCTGAAGACCGCTTTTACGCCTCCGGCGGCATGCCGTCGCGCGACATTTTGAAATTACTCGCCAAAGAACAAGGCCGTTCGCTCGACCATATCGCCGTCGCGCACGAAAAAGAGGAGGCATATCTGCCGCTGTTGCCGCAGGTCGAGCCGGTCCATGCTGTTCTGGAGATTGCGGAGGCAAATCACGGCAAAATCCCCATGGCGGTGGCGTCCGGCGGCACGCAAAGAATCATCGGCATGGTGCTCGACCATTTGAAAATCCGGCATCTCTTCGACGCCATCGTGACGAGCGAAATGGTGAAAAACCAAAAACCCGCGCCGGACATTTTTCTCGAGGCCGCACGGCGCATAGGGGTGGAACCGAAATTTTGCCGCGCCTACGAAGACACCGACCTCGGCTTGCAAGCCATTCGCGCCGCGGGCATGGAAGCGGTGGATGTGCGGAAATTGCGCGGAAAATAAAGGGTAGATCGGCCGCCGCTAACTCTTGAACCGAGTGTGAAACCAGCTATTCGCGTGCCGCCAGACAAATTTTTTGCGCGTGGCGTGCGAGCATTTCCGGCAGCCGCCTCGATTTAAAAGCTTCCCACAATTCTCCACGCGCCGGCGGGCCGAAATTGATCGCGGCTGTTTGAACTGTCCAGCCTTGTTTGAGAAATTCGCCCGCCTCTTTTTCCGAAATCAAAATGCGCGTGTAATCCGCCGCGACGGCCGGATTCATTTTGTTAACCTGCGTAACGGTCCAGTTTTTGCCGAGCAGCACACGCACGCGGCTCGCCAGTTGCACATCGCCGATTAGCAGCACGGGTTGGGAAGAACCGGTTTGAGTCTGCCGCAGTGTCACCGCGATTTGCCAGGCGCGATCGGGTAAAAGGATCGGCATCGCGGCGGCGAAAAAAATCACCCAGCCGAGCAAAATCGCCGGGCCCAGCGCCTCTGCCGCCGAAAAGGATTTGCGCCACAGTGCGCCCAAACCGAGCACGGCAATGCCAAACAAAAACAATCCGCACATCAGCACAAACAGAACCGTCGGCAACGGCCATTGCGAACCAACGAAAAGCGCCGCCGCGGCCGCCAGCGCCAAGGCCACCAAAACCATTTTCAAAATTCGACGGAGGGAAAAAATCAGCCGCGCACTTTCCGCGCTTCGCAGCCAGTCGGCGACCAACACGGCCAGTAGTGGCGTTGCCGGCAGCAAATAACGCAATGAAACAACTTCGCCAAGCGCGAAGCCGACAATCAGCAGTGCTGTCCACGCGAGAATGAATTTTTGCGCAAGCGGCGGCACATTGCCAGCCGCTCCGGTATTTTTTTGCAAGAGCCATTCCACCACCGTCGCGCTCCATGGTAAAAAATTGAAGATCAAAACCAGCGCGAACAGCGGTGCACGGCCAATGGGCGACCACCAGTGGCCGTGAAAATTACCCGTCACCTGGTCGTTGAAGAAAACATTTATTGCCGCCGCGCCTTGTCTCCAAAAAATGTAACCGAACCAGCCTCCGATCAAAATGACCGCCGATGCAAGGCTCGGCAGGTGAATGATTTTTTGGACTGCACGCCAATTGCGTCCTTGCCAGAATGCAAATGTCCACGCGAACAACACGATCCCCGCACCGAGCAATCCTTTGCTCAACGCCGCGCCGGCCGCGCCGCCATAAGCCAGCCAAAAGGCGCCGGCCGCGAATTCTTTAAAAACGATCAGCCGCAAAAAACCGTACGCGCTCAACGTGATAAAAAAATCCAGCAACGCGTCGGGAGTGGAACGAATGGAGCAGAGAAAAAATTGCGGATGCGACAGCAACACAATCGCAGCCAGCAGCGCGGCTTCAGCATTCCCCGTCAGCCTTCGCGCGAGCCGGTACGTAAGCCAAAGCGTTCCACAACTTGCCAGCAAAAACGGCAGACGCGACGTGAACGCGCCAACCCCGAACGTCGTGTAACTCGCGGCAACCGACCAATAAGCCAGCGGCGGTTTTTGAAAGCGTGGCTTCCCCGCTGCGGTTTTGGGCACGAGCCAGTCACCGTGTTTCAGCATCATCAGCGCGCCGTCGGTGTAATGGCGTTCGTCGGGATAATATAGCGCGAACGTGGCGGCAAAGGGCACTGCTGCCAGCACAAACACTAAAATCAATTGGCCGATTTTCAGGCGCGATATCATCCGGCGTCCGCTTGGCAATACCGAAATCGCTGCGCCCATTCCAGATTTTTCTGTCGGGCGCGCCTCGATTTGCTTAAAACAAAACCCATCCGCATGACGAACCTGAAAAAATTTGTCGCCACCATTTTTTGGATTTTGCTCGCGCTGGCCGGCGCGTGGGCTTACGTGACGCTCGCGTTCCGGCGCGGCGAGCCGATCAATTCCGCCCACATTCTTATCGCGGCAGTTTGCACCTACGCCATCGGTTACCGGTTTTACTCGAAGTGGATCGCGGCGCGCGTGCTCGCGCTCAACGACCGTCGCGCCACGCCTTGCGAAGTCCACGATGACGGACGCGATTTCGTGCGGACAAATAAATGGATCGTCTTCGGTCACCATTTCGCGGCGATTGCCGGGCCAGGCCCGCTTGTCGGGCCGGTGCTCGCGGCGCAGTTCGGTTACTTGCCCGGCACACTCTGGATTTTGATCGGCGCCGTGCTCGGCGGCGCCGTGCAGGACTTTGTGATTCTGCTCTGCTCGATGCGGCGCGACGGCAAATCGCTCGCGCAAATGGTCAAGGAGGAATTGAATTCGCCGGCAGGTTTCATCGCGATGCTGGCGATTCTGGCGATCCTCATCATCATGCTCGCCGTCCTCGCACTCGTCGTGGTGAAGGTTCTCGCGGAAAGTCCGTGGGGCATTTTCACCGTCGGTGCGACCATCCCCATTGCGCTGCTGATGGGCTGTTACATGCGCTTTGTGCGCATCGGCGAGGTTTTGGAGGCGTCGGCATTCGGCATCGTGTTGCTGCTGCTGGCGGTGTGGGGCGGCAAATTGGTTTACCAAAGTCCGCATTGGTCACAGTTCTTCGGCCTGCGCGACATCACTGTCGCATGGATCATCATTGGTTACGGCGTCATCTCCAGCAGCCTGCCGGTGTGGCTGTTGCTCGCGCCGCGCGATTACCTCAGCACGTTCATGAAACTCGGGACAATTTGCGCGCTCGCCTTCGGTATTTTGCTCGTGTTGCCCAATCTCCAACTGCCTGCGCTCACGCAATTTACCAATGGCTCCGGCCTCGTTGTCGCAGGCAAGGTTTTCCCATTTTGTTTTATCACCATCGCGTGCGGGGCGATTTCTGGTTTTCACTCACTCATCGCCAGCGGCACAACCCCAAAAATGATTACGCGGGAAGGCTATGCGCGGCACATCGGTTACGGCGCGATGTGCTGCGAATCATTTGTCGCCATCATGGCGCTCATCGCCGCCTGCGCGCTGGACCCCGGCGTCTATTTCAGCATGAATGTCAAAGGCGATCCCGCCACGACCGTGGCTCAAGTCACCGCACTCGGATTTCCGGTGACAACCGACCACATGAATTCGCTGGCCAGCGAACTCGGCGAGAAGACGCTGTTCGGGCGCACCGGCGGCGCGGCAACGCTGGCCGTGGGTATGGCGCAGATTTTTTCCAAAGCCGTCAATGGCCGGGGTCTCGACCTGTGGTACCACTTTGCCATCATGTTCGAGGCGTTATTTATCCTGACCACGGTTGATGCCGGCACGCGCGTAGGACGCTATCTGATTCAAAGCGTGCTCGGCCGCGCCTGGAAATCGCTTGGCGACCCAAGAAATTACCGCGCCACGCCAGTTGCCGCCACATTGATGGTCGGCGCATGGGGATATTTTCTGATTCAAGGCGTGCGCGACCCGCTGGGGGGCATCAACTCGCTCTGGCCGCTGTTCGGCATCGCCAACCAGATGCTCGCCGCCATCGCGCTGTGTCTTGGCACAACGATCATTTTGAAAATGCAATTGCAGCGTAGGGCAGGCGTCCCGCCTGCCTCCAACTTGGAAAGTGAAACTCAAGGCGCGCAAGCAAAGTCAGAGACAGGCGGGACGCCTGTCCTACGTTCACCGGCACTTGTGCTCATCACGTTGATTCCGCTCGTCTGGCTGGTGGCAGTGACGTTCACTGCCGGCGTGCAAAAAATCTGGAATTCCGATCCGCGAATCGGTTTTTCGGCGCAAGCTCAAACGCTGGCTGAAAAAACGCCCGGCCTGCAAAAGGCGCTCGACAGCGCAAACGCCTCTGGCGATGCGACGGTAATTGACGCCGCCCAAAAGGCATTGCGGGCAAATCGCGCGCTGCAAATCAACAACGTCCTCGACGCTACCGTTGCCGGAATTTTTCTGACGCTCGTCACGGCCATCATTCTCCTGAGTATGCGGGAGTGGATTTTGCTGCTAATGCGGCGCAAGCCGGCGGTGTTGCACGAGACCGAACCGGTCTGGCTGCCGGATTATGCCGTGGCCGAAGGCAGGCCGCTGCACATCGCGGGCACGGCGGCGCTGGCACTCGCGCTGGCGAAGGAATGGTCCGGCGAATCGCACTTGGAACGCGCACGCCAGCAGGCGCAGGCGGTTTGCACCTGTCATCCCGCGAACGCGCAGCAGATTTACGTTGAAGTTATGGAACAACGGTTTAATGGTGTGCGGCGATGTTGTTGAGAAAACATGAAACTCGGTTTATTTGGCGGCTCGTTTGACCCCGTTCATCTCGGCCATCTGCTTGTCGCGCAGGCAGCGATGGAAGCATTGGTTTTAGACCGGCTGTTTTTCATTCCGGCGGCACAATCACCGTTCAAGCCGGAAAGCAAACCCGCACCTGCACCCCTCCGTTTGCAATTGCTCCGGCTCGCGCTCGCAGGCAAAACGAATTGCGAAATTGACGAACAGGAAATCCGGCGTGGCGGGGTTTCCTACACCGTTGAAACTTTGCGCGATTACACGCGGCGTTTTCCCCGGGCCGAATTGTTTTATCTCCTCGGTGCGGACAATGCGGCGAAACTCAACGAATGGCGCGCAGCCAGCGAATTGGCCAAACTCGCGGAATTTGTCGCGATTCCGCGGCCGGGCGGGACAGCGGCAAATTTCCCGCCGCTATTTCGCGGACGAACGCTCAAGGGTTTTCCGCTGGGCGTGTCGTCGTCGGAAATTCGCGCGCGGGTGAAGGCGGGTTTGCCGATTGACCAGTTCGTGCCGCCGCCAGTGGCGGAAGCGATTCGCACGGCGAAACTCTACGTTTGAAAATTTCACCGTCCCCCCGTTCTCTTCCGTCGTCCTCGAATAATTTCGATCGCGACCACAAGGAGGAGGATATTTGCATTGCAAAATTTATCCGTGTCATCCGCGTAATCCGCGGTTAAATTCCCGTCTGGCAACTATGGATTCCAGAAAACTTGCCCGGCTTTGCCGCGAATTCGCGGACAACAAAAAGGCGGAGAACATCGTCATCCTCGATGTGCGCAAATTGTCGTCGGTGACGGATTATTTTGTGATTGCGTCCGGCACGAGCGAACCACATCTGCGCGCCATCGTGGATGAAATCACCGACCGGTTGCGCGAGGAGCACGGCGTGCGCCCGCGCGCAGTGGACGGCACGGTGCATGCCGCGTGGGTGGTGCTGGATTACTTCGACGTGATTGTCCATACCATGCGACCGGACATCCGCGAACGTTACGACTTGGAAGGTCTCTGGGGCGACGCCCCGCAAGTGAAACCGAGGAAGAAAGCCTCTTCCCCTAAATTGTAGGAGGCTACGTCAGGAAGCTTTTACGAACTGCTTTTCGCTGGTAATTCGTTCGCCGCCTTCACCATTTCCTCCAGAAGCTTTTTGAAATCCTCCAGGCCGGTGGCCGGGATGATGATGTTGTCGCGTCGTCCACCGACGTCCTCGGTGATGCGCAGGAACCGTCCACGCGGATTTTCCTTGAGCGTAAAGATGAAGGTTTTGCGCTCAATCTGCACCTGTCCGGATTTGAGTGTGTCTTCGTTGACTGGTGGTTTGGGCTGACTGTAAGGCCGCCCGCCAAAAGGTGATGGTCGCTCGTTTGAGATCATAATTTCCCGCTGAAGACGCCCGCAGCGCCCAATCCAGCTCTACAAGAATTTCGACGGCAACGACGATTTGTCAACTGGGAAAATGGAAACGAGTCTGCCGGTGACGCACGAAATTCACTGTCGGCCTTCTCCGGCACCAAGGCTAAGTTCATGGTTACAAAATGTTTGCCGCCAGCTCGGCAAGCTCGGACCTTTCCCCCTTTTGCAATTCGATATGTGCGGCGACGGCTTCGGAGCGGAAGCGGCTGACGACGTAGTTGAATCCGTTTGAGGACGAGTCCACATAGGGATTGTCAATTTGATACGGGTCGCCGGTGAAAACGATTTTCGTGCCGCTGCCGACGCGCGTGATGATGGTTTTGGTTTCGAGCGGCGTCAGGTTTTGCGCCTCGTCAATAACCATGAACTGGTTGGCGATGCTGCGCCCGCGGATATAGCTCAACGCCTCGACGACGATGCTGCCGGAGCGCATCAAGTCACCGCTGCGGCGATGGTCGTGGCCCATGTTGAGGTCGCTCAACATTTCCAGCGCGTCGTGAATCGGCTGCATCCACGGCGCGAGCTTTTCTTCAAGTGACCCGGGCAGAAACCCGAGTTCCTTGCCCATGGAAATGGTCGGGCGCGCGACGACGAGCCGGCGGAATTCGCGGTCAAGCACGGTGCGCTTCAATCCAGCGGCCATCGCCAGCAAGGTTTTCCCCGTGCCGGCCTTGCCCATGAGCGTGACGAGTTTGATGCGGTCATCCAATAGCGCGTCGAAGGCGAAGTGCTGCTCGCGATTGCGCGGTTTGATGCCCCAAACACCTTCGCGGCTGTCAATGATGGGCACCAGCTTTTGGCCGGTAACATCCACCTTGGTGAGCGCGGTCCGCTTGGGATTTGTTTCATCGGTGAGCGTGCAGTATTCGTTCGGAAAATATTTTCTGCCGCTGCTGAGTGCGAGTTCACCTTTGGCGCGGAACGCGGCCATTTTGTCCGTGCCGACGGACATTTCCATCATGCCGGTGTAAAGGTCGGTGATGGACACGCGGTCGGTTTCGTAATCCTCGGCCTGCAAACCGAGCGCGTCGGCCTTGATGCGGAGATTGATGTCCTTGCTGACGAGGATGGTCGGATTTTTCGGCTGCGATTTTTGAATGGCGGCGGCGAGCGAAAGAATCCGGTTGTCCACGGTGTTGCCATTGACGTGACTGTCGCCGTTGACGTGCCCGTTTTTTTGAAACGCGATTTTTAATTTGCCGCCGTTGGGCAGTTTCACGCCTTCGCTCAGGCTGCCGTCGCCGCGAAAGCCGTCGAGCATCCGCGATACAGTGCGCGCGTTCTGGCCGAGTTCGGTGGACTCGCGCTTGAAGCGGTCAATTTCCTCGATGACTTCGATGGGAATCAGGACATGATTGTCCTCAAAGCTCAACAGAGAATGCGGATCATGCAGGAGAACATTGGTGTCAATGATGTAGTTCTTCACAATTCAAAATAAAAAATGAAAAGGGCGGAAAGGAGAAAGCTGGTTGCCGGGGGGCCGCCTTTTTTCATTTTGTCTTTTTCCTTTTTAATTTGCTCATCCGCCGATGCCAGTCCTGGAGATGGTCATGCGCCGCCGGCAGTTCGAAATGGCCGGAGTAAAGAAAATTTTCAAGCATCCCGAACAAATCGAAATCCACGAAGTGCGGGCGATCCCCCAGCAAAAATGGATGGTGCGCCGCCATTTCCTCGAACGGCACCAAACCTTGCTCCAGCTGCTTCAGCCACTCGCCCTGCTGTTTGCGCCACTGGTCAATGCAGCCGCGACCGAATTTGCGCTCCTTGAATCGCAGAAAACCGAGTCGCTCTGCCAGCGGCACGTTTTCCCGCCAGTAAATGTCGTTGAGCCGGAACGTCGCCCCTTCAATTTCATTCTCGATGAAGCGCCAGAGAATGGATTGGACGCCTTCGAGTTCGAACGGGAACAGGCCGAGTCGGAATTTGGCGTCGAGATATTTGGCGATGACCTGCGAATCGTCGTTGAGTTCAAACACGACCGTCTTCCCGTCCCGGATGATCGGCACGCTGTAGTAACGTTGCTTCGTCAATTTCCAGACGAGGGAACGGTTTTGATTTGGGATGTTGATGATTTTGAATCGGGCTCCGGCAAATTCCAGGATGCAGCGCTGGACAATGCAATACGGGCTCCAAGGAAATTGAATCAGCTCAATCATGTCAAAATAACCGCTGCTCTTCCCGCACTTTAGAACCCGCCACCCGCGGTGACAAGCGCAAAGCCGCTGAATGGCCTATCCCGCGGTCGCAGCCCCAACGTCAACCGGCAGCGAAATGCGAACGACGCCGGATTTGCCGGATTGCGGCGGAACGATTTCCAGTTTGCCGTGATGGGTTTCGATAATTTTCCGGCTGACGGTCAAACCAAGTCCAAGTCCAACATTGCGCGTGGTGAAGAACGGTGAGGGCGCCTGTTTGGCGGCTTCAGTGGTAAAGCCGGAGCCGTTGTCCTGCACTTCAATTTGCAGGTCCTGATGGCTGTTGTCGCCTTCGGTGTGCAACTTGACATCAATCTTCGGCTCCTTGGGGTTGGCCTGAAGGGCGTTGAGCATGACCTCGGCGAGGGCGTGCTTCAATGCCGCGCGGTCGCCGGTGACGACGGCGGGTTTGCCCCTGCTTTCGCAATGCAACTGCGCGGTCTCGACCGGCTGATGCTGGCGCGCTTCCTGATAGGCTTCCTGAATCAGCGGCTCGACCGGGAAGGCTTGCGGTTCAACCTGTCCGTCGCGCGCGAGAAAACGCATTTGATTGATAAGCCGCGTGACGCGCCTGACACCATCGGTCAACGCATGGTCGAGCGACTTGCGGAACTCGGCGTCCCGGTATTTTTCGGCGAGCAACTGCTGGTGCGTGGAGAGCGGCACCATGGCATTGCCGATTTCGTGCGCGAGGCGGTCGGCCATGGATTTGACCAGGCGAAGATTGGCCGCTTCGATTTCCAACCGCCGCAACTGTTCGCTCTGCGTGAGGTCTTCGGCCATCAACAGCGCGGAGACGGGCGTGGCGGAATCCTGCCGCTGGAATGGAACGACGCTGACGCTGTAAACCGTGCCGGGCGAATTTTCCGGCTCGAATTTGAACGGGCCGATGGCTGCGCTGGTGCGCAAGACCTGATATATTTTCGCGCCAAGCGATTGCGGCAAATCGGTGAATTCCAGTTCGCCGCTGCGCTGGTTTTTCCGCCCGAAATGCCGGCGCGCGGCCTTGTTGGCATGGAGCACTTTCAAGTCGCGTCCCACAACGATGCACGCGCTGCCCAGTTCGCGCAGCACGTCGGTCATCATCTCGTGGTTGCCGGCAAGCTGGTCGTACAACCAGATGTTGCGGAGCGCCAGCCCGACCTGTCCGAGCAAATGGAAAATCAGTTCCAATTCGTCATTGGCGAGCGGCTCGCCGGTGATGCGGCCGTCAAAAACGGCAACGCCGACAATGGTTTCGCGGTCGAGGATCGGCACGGCGATTTGCGCGCCGAGCAGTTCAAATTCCTTCTGGGTCCCGGCATCCGCGCGCGCCTCGTCGCTGTTGCGGCGCAGAATCCGGCCCAAGCTCGCCAGTTGGGCGCCGATGCCGGAATCGGGTGACAGTTCAAAATGTTCGAGCAACCCCGGCGCAATGCCGATGGCGGACACGGCGCGCAAGCGGCGGCTTCCCTCCGCCGAAGGCGGTTCAACGAGCGGTGAATGGGGACGGTTCAGGAAAATCGCGGCGCGGTTGACGCTGAGGGTTTCGCGCAGGAAAATCAGGAATTGCCTGAGCATCAACTCGGCGTTGAGCGAATGCATGAGGATGGACGAAAAATCGCGCAGCACGCCGAGAGTTGGCGACGCGCCGGCAAACCGCGGCGAAACTGGTTCCACCATCCGGGGAAGAGGCGGCGGCATGGGCGCGGGCGGCGGCGTTTGAATGGCGCGTTGCGGCACTGCCCATAAACGGTCAAGCAGCGCGCTCAGGAGCCGGATGCGGACGGGCTTGGTCAGAACGTGCGTCACCCCGTGCAGGTAGGCTTCCTCTTCCCATTCGGACTTTTGGGCGGCGGTGTAGGCGATGACCGGGCATTTGGCATCGTGCCGGCGAAGTTTTTCAATGGCCCAAATGCCCTGCACGCCGAGCAGTTCAAGATCGAGAATGCACGCGCTGGCCAGGCCATGAGCCAGCAGCGGCTCGGCTTCCTGTGCGTCGGCGCGATGGACAACGCGATATTGCTCAGGGTTCAGACCCGCGCGAATCGTTTCGGCGAAATCCGGATGAGCGGCCAAAACCAAAAGCGTTTTCATCGCGTTACCGTTCCGAATGGACCAAACCTGTTCTCGGTTGGCGTCACTACCGCCGGATTATCCACTGCTTTTGGCTTCAGGTCAATTCATTATTGGCCGGAGGCTTGTGACAAAAATTGGCTGAAAAAGGCTAAAGAAAGCTGAAAATCAGCAACTTATAAGAAGACCCGCTCCATCTTATTCAGACGAAGTCAATTTTTCCCACAATTCCTCATTGAGCAGGACCTTCTGGAGGAATTCCTGTTCGCTGGGCGGCGGCGCGGCGCGTTCGGGATTGAGCGGCAGGCAAATCGTGAAGGTGGTGCCGCGACCGGGCTGGCTTTTGGCGTCAATTTTCCCGCCGTGGTGATAAATAATAAAGAAACACGCCATGAGGTGAATGCCGTATTCAGACGGCGTGTCACCGCGCACGACGAACGGATCAAACACGACGCGCAACGCCTCCTGTGTCAGGCCCGGCCCGTTGTCGCTGATTCGAACAAGGATCTCCGGCTTGGCGTCGTCTTTTTGCAATTCCGCCGTCAGTGTGACGCGGCTGCCCGCCGGCAGGCTAGCCAGTTCGTCTTTCAGCAAAAGCTCGAACAGCCGGTAAAACTTCGGCTTGTCCGCCTGGAGCGCCGGCAGCGAATCAGGAACCTGGTTGTCCACCTGGATGCGCCGCGCGGCGAATTGATCCTCAAACGATTTGAGGGCTGCGCCGATGGCTTCGTGCAAAAACACCTTGTCGGTGAAATGAAACGACGGCGTTCCGGATGCCGTCCCCAAATCCTTGAGCAACCCGTTGATTTTTTCGATCTGTGACTGGACGTTCTGGTGATATTCCTTCCAAAAATCGGGATTGCGCAGCCCATTCACCGCCGATCTTTCCTCGGCCATTTTCGCCGGGGCAAGATCGAGAAACGTCTTCACCGCCACGAGCGAATTGCGGATATGATGGCTGAGACCCGCAGCCAGCAGGCCCAGGCTCACAATCCGGTCGGCAATCATCATGTTGCGGATCACCGACATTTTTTCCCGGAGCAACTGGTCGCGCTCGAGCCGCACCATGAAGAATTCCAAGCCGCGCATGAGCGTTTGTTCAAGTTGCGGCGGGTCCCACGGCTTGGTGACGTATTTGTAAATCGCGCCGCTGTTGACAGCGTCAATGGCGGCGTCCATGTCCGCGTAAGCGGTGACCAGTATGCGAATCATGTGCGGTCGGAGCTTGCGCGCGCGTTCCAAAAGCCACACGCCTTTTTCGCCGGGCATCCGCTGGTCGGTCATCAACACGCCGATTTCATCGGCGTGCTGTTCGAGCAGCTTCAGGCCATCCTGCGCGTTGGACGCCGTGAAGATGTGAAATTGATCCCCGAACGCGCGGGAAAAATTGGCCAGCGATTTTTCCTCGTCGTCCACGTAGAGGATCGCAAATCGTTTATAGTTGTACAAATTCTCCATGACGTCGCTCCGGTGAAACTGCGGGCTGGCTCTTCACGGGAAATTCGAGCGTGAACTCGCAATACTTGCCGCGTTCGGTCCTGACGGAAATGCGCCCGTCGTATTCCCGAACAATGCGATAGCAAATGCTCAAGCCCAATCCCATGCCTTCACCCACTTCCTTCGTCGTGAAAAACGGATCAAAAATCTTGTCCAGGTGCTCTGCGTCAATGCCCGTGCCGTTGTCGCGAATCACAATGAGGCTGCGCTCGTTTTCCACGCGGCTTTCGATCCAGATGGTCGGTTGCTCGCCGGCAAATTTTTTGTGCCGCAACGCGTCCAGTGAATTTTGCAACAGATTCACCAGGATGTGAACCATTTTGTTGCGATTGGCCCAAACTGTCTGGTGTTCGGCCAGTTTGGACTCAATCCGCACCCGGTCGCGCCATTCGCCGCTCAAAAACCGCAACGCCGCGCCAACCACTTCGGCCACCTTGACCTGATCGCGTTGTTCGGTGTCGGGATGCGTGAACGTGCGGAGGTCGGACACGATGTTGCGCACGCGCTTGATGCCTTCTTCAACGTCCCTGAGAATTTCCTCGTATTCGCCGCGCTGTTCCGGGGCGAGCAATTTGCTTTTGTGGCGCAAGGCGAACAGGCCGGTTGTGGCAAAATTCAGCGGATTGTTGATTTCGTGAATGATGCCCGCGCTCATGCGCCCCAGCGACGCGAGCTTCTCGGTCTGCACCAACTGCGACTCGGTGTCCTTGAGCTGTTCGATGGTGGATTCGAGCGCCTGGTTTTGCCTGGACAACTTGCGCTGGTACCCGTGCGACTCGACAAGGTTTTTGATGCGCACGTGCAACTCCGTCGTCGAAAACGGTTTCGCCAGAAAATCGCTCGCGCCGACTCCCAGCGCGGTCAATTTGGTTTCCTCGTCGGCGCGCGCAGTAAGCAGGATGACCGGAATGTTTTGCGTGGGCGTGTGCGCGCGGATTTCGCGGCAGGCCTGCAAACCGTCCTTCTCCGGCATCATCATGTCCAGCAGAATGATGTCCGGCAAAAACTGGCTTGCCTTCTCCACCGCCTGTTGTCCGTCCACCGCTTCAATCACCTCGTATTGCGCGGCCAACTGCGATTTCAAAAAACGCAGCATGTCCGGCTCGTCGTCAGCCACCAGCAGCGTGGCGCGTCTGCCGTTGCCCGTGAACTCGACCGGCTTGACGGCCTCTTGCAGTGGCGTCAACGCCGGGAACAACTCCGCGCGCCGGTACAAATTTGCCAGCCATTCCTCGGAAGTGACGGTTCCGCTGATTTCCATTTCGGTTGAAATTTTTTCGTCCGCTTCCGGCTTTTGCTCCTTCTCCATCACCTCGGCTTTTTCATAAGGCAACCGTACCGTGAAAGTTGTGCCCTTGCCTTCCTGGCTTTCCACGCCCACCTTGCCGTTTTGGATTTCGACCAGTTCCTTCACCAGTGCCAAGCCGATGCCGACGCCCTGATATTTGCGCTTGGATGAACCGTCGGCCTGCCAGAAGCGGTCGAATATAAACGGCAGATTTTTCGCGGCGATGCCCATGCCGGTGTCGCTTACAATCAAAACGAATTCTTCACCCTGTTTTTCGGCGCGCAACGACACGCGCCCGCCGGCGGGCGTGAACTTGAGCGCGTTGAACATGAGGTTCAGCACGATTTTTTCCAGCTTGTCACGGTCGGCCAACACCGTGCCCAGCGCCGGATCCACAAACGTTTCGAGCTTGATGCGCTTGTCGTCGGCCACCTGCCGCGCGGCGCTGGCGAGGCCTTTGGCGAATTCCGCGACTTCGAGCGGCTCGTGTTTGATTTCCATGCGGCCGGATTCGAGACGGACGAGAGCGAGCAAATCGTTGATGAGCTTGAGCAATCTCATGCCGTTGGCGTGCATCGTGTCGAGCAGATTGCGCGTGTCCTCGTCGAACGCGCGGCTGAAGTGCTGTAGCAGCGATTCCAGCGGTGCGAGCAGCAATGTGAGCGGCGTGCGCAACTCGTGGCTGATGTTGGCGAAAAAGCGGCTCTTGATCTGGTCGAGTTCGAGGAGCTTGCGATTGCTCTCTTCGAGCGCCGCGCGGTTTTTGTCCAGTTCGTAGCGGAAGGCAAATTCGCGGAACCGTGATAAGCTGTGGAAATAACTGCCGGTGACGACGATGATTCCGGTCAGCGCCAAAAAATAGAGGTTGTTGGCGAATTCGCCAACGGTGGTTGCGGGAATGGAGCCATGGGCGAGAGAAGCCGCAACGTAAAGAACAATTACCAACGAAGCTGCAATAAGACTTTCCCAGAATGTCCAATGCAGCACGAAGGCCAGAACCAGAAGCACAAGGTTCAAGCCCGCGTAATAAGGAGAAGCCGCCCCTTCCGTGGCGTAGATCATCCAGGCAATAAACGATGCGGGAATCATGAAGAGCGTCACGCCGAGGGTCCGATAACGTAGTCGGCCGAAAGGAGTCAGGAGAATGCCGAAGAAAATGGCGATCAGCGCTGAACACGAGAGGCGAAGTTGAATGAATAAGCCAAGTTTGTCCGGGTAGACGTATTTGTCCAGGATAATGCCTGCGGGCATCAACAACATGCCGATCACGCAGGCGACCTTGAAGTTGTTGACCGTCGCCTCGCGATCGTATTCTGCGAACGCCTGTCGAATTTCCCGGCTGTCGAGGACGGTGTTAGGCATGGCTCGGTTTTCTCACTTCGACAAACACATTAACTCCGGTGGCATCTTTCACCACGCGCCTCGCGTCTGTGGGCACGCGTTCCGGCACAAGCGTGGCGCTCTTTTTGGCATCCCGATAAATCAAATGCCAATCGAGAACAAACTCCAGCATATGGCGAAACGGTTTGTAATCGTCCACATTCGTGACGACCAGCAGGCCGCCCGGCGCCAGCCGGTCGTAAAAAATGTTCATCAACTGCCCACACGTGTGGTCGGATAGATAATCAAACAGTCCCGTGCAATAAATAAAATCATACTCCTGTTTCCGGTCGTCGCCCTGCACAACGGGCTTTTGCCACTCCTTGAGTATTTGGTGGACGGATTTTTTCTGGAACTGGAGGGAGGTTTTGCGTCCAGACTGCCTTTTGATGTCATCCATCGCTTTGTTGGCGTGTTCGATGGTTTCCCGGTTGAAATCCGTGAGCGTCAACTCGGCCTGGTCGCTTAACGGGGAATCGCGCAGGAAGCGTTGCACCTCGACGGCGGGGCCACAGGCAAAGTTAAAAATGCGCGCCCTGCCCCGGCCTGTTCCCGTTACGCGCAGGGTTTCAGCTTGTAAACGATCCGTTAGATACGCAAGCCGATTGCGATGCGCCTGGGATGGCCACTGACTGAGAAACCATAAATTAACCATTTTGGCGAAGAGGGAAGCCCCTTCATACGGATCGCGTACGATCATGTTTACCATTTCATAATCACCGGCATAACCGAGCGGCTTATGATACGCGCGATACGCAAAGGGTGAGCAAAGCATCAAAGGATGCAGTTGTCTTTTGGAAAAACTCCGGTGAACCGGCCTCAAATCTTCATCAATTTGTTCGGAAAGTGCTTCCAGCCGCTCGTGCAAGGCATCGAACGCCGGCACAATGGATTGTCCCAGTTGTCGGGCAATTTGCTGTTCCATCCCCAAACGATCATTTGCCGGCGAGGAGCGAATGCCGAGTTCGATTTGCTCCAACCAGATTTGCAGGTCGGCAAGAAAGGTCTGCATATCGGCAATGACAATTTTGAATTCCGGGAGCACCTTGTAAAGCTTTTGCCATTCTTCGAGGAACGTCTTGAACTCCTCCGTGAGCCGCCCGTCACGTTGTGACAACAAGCCGAGGTCAACATCCGTCCAGTGGGCTTCATTCAATGTCGCTTCGCAAACAACGTTCAGACCCGCATCCACCACGTTACGGACGACGGCGCGGCCCGAATAAATTGTCCGATCCCGGAGAACGATTTTGAATTCACTCAGCACCTCGGAAAACCGTGGCACCACGTTCGGATTATAAAGTTCGAACACCGCCGCGTGCCGCGTCACGCGCGTGGGCATGCCGCGCAACACCAGTCCTTCGGCGGTCTGGAACGCTACCAGACTTTCCTTGACGCCGGAGGGACTCGAAGCGGTTTCGCTCTGCACGATTTTTTTGAGCTGGCGAAGCTGCTGTTCGTTCTCTCCGTTCCCGTTGTTGTTGGCGACCTGATTCATTCCAGAGGAGATGAATAGACCATTTTTCACGCCAAAACAAAGCAGATTCTCTGCGGTGGTAACTGGCACTGCCATTGCTTCGTCCGACCTGTCGCCGCTCGCCGGTAAGGTCCGGCGTGGCTGATTGGATCGAAACCGGCAAAACGGATGCTTGTCTTGTTACGAGACAGGCATCGTATCGAAATAAATGATGATGCTTTTTGAAACGTGCACGAAAAGGCAGCGGTTGCATTGGGTGTCGGGAACGGGGATGAACATCCGGCGCGTTCGCGGTTGCCGGCCCCAAACTGCCCAATCAACCGTTGCGGACATTTTTGGATATGCCTAGCATCGCCCGGTCAACCACGATAAGGACGCTCTGGTTATGATGAAAACAACCGGCTTCGCCCCCAATGCCGCGGTTCTGCCTGCCTTCACTGGTCGCGCCGCTCCGCCGAAAGCCGGAACGCTGGCCGGCGGCAAATCGCATTCCGTCCCTTTTGGCGCGAATAAAATACACTACGTCACCGTGGGCGGGGGAAAGCACACGCTGGTTTTCGTCCATTGCTGGGCGGGCAACCTCGGTTTCTGGCGCGAACAGGTCCCTGCGCTCGCGGACCAGGCGCGGTTGGTGTTCATTGACCTCCCCGGCCACGGCCAAAGCGACAAGCAGCCCGCGGCTTGCACCATGGATTATTTCGCCGGCGCCGTTCTCGCGGTGATGCGCGACGCCCGGGTGGACAAAGCCACGCTCATCGGCCACAGCATGGGCGGGCCTGTCATTTACTGCGTTTACAAACAGGCGCCGGAGAAAGCCGCCGCGCTGGTGGTGGTGGACGGATTCCTGCGCCGGCCCCGGGTGGCGCCCGCAGAGGCCGAAAGATTCATCGCGCAGTTTCGCACGCCGGAATATCGCGAGCACACCCGGCGGTTTTTCGGCGCGATGTTTCCTGTTCCCGGCACTGAAGCCTTGCGCGACCGGGTTTTGTCCGAAATGCTCGCCACGCCGCAAAGCGTGATCCTCGCCGCGATGGAGGGAATGCTCGGCCCGGACCAGCCGGATTGGGACCTGAAAAAAGTGGACGTGCCCCTGCTGGTCATCAACGCCAAAGGCTCGATGTGGGACGCCGACTGCGAAAATCATGTCCGCTCGCTCTCGCCGCAAACCGATTATCGCGTCATGGAAGGCGTGGGCCACTGGCTCATGCTCGAGCGACCGGCGGAATTCAATGCCCTGCTCACGGACATGCTGCGGAAGTTCGATCTGATTGCAGCGTAGGACAACGCGCCGTGTCTTTCCGGGCCGCAGCGCAATCTCCTGCGCCGCCGGGCGAATTAAAAATGCAGCCCCACCGTCACCAGCACGGCGTGGCTGATGAAATCATAATTCCCGTTGGCTGTCTGTCCGGCTATTTGTCCTCCGATTGTCGATGGTTGGCTGCCGGTAACCGTGTGCGTCGGGCCGTATCCAAATTGATAGGCGATGTAGAAGTCGAAACGCTTGCCTTTGTGTCCGGCTCCGACGCTGAAGAAATACCGGTCCAAGTCCGCCGCCAGCGGAGTATAATAGGTATTCGGAACCGAGTTCTCGTTGAAAACGAAGCCGGCGCTCGCGTGCCAGCCGTCGTCAAAATACCGCGTTACGCCAAATTCGTACATCCAGCTCGCCTGCCAATTGAGTATCAAAGTCGGAGGGTTCGGCAGCGAACGTTCCGGCGCTTGGTGGATGGTTATCGTCCCGAGGCTGCTCCAGTCCGTGTAATCCGCATCAAACTCCAGGTTCCATTTCGGCGTGGGCCGGTAGGAAATGCCAAAAACCGCGGTCAGGGGGAACGTAAAGTCTGCTTGCGCGGATTCGTACGTGAGGTGCAGTTCTGAAAGCCTCTCGGCCTCGGTTTGGCCGGCCAGAGTAATGGTCGTCGAACTGCGGAAGGTTGCGCCAATTGAGACTTGTTCAATCGGTTGCCAGAGCAGACCCAGATTGTAACCCACGCCCCAACCGTCACCCTTGAAGCGGAAGAAGTTGGGAGGCGATGGGTCGCGGATCATACCTTGTTCCAAATCCATGTTCCCATAGTCCGCCATCACACCGGCGCCGATGGACAGATTGTGCGCCAGTTTCAGCGCGACCACGGGATTGATTCTGATGTACGTGAGTGAGCCGCTCATGGCGACTGCGCGGAACCCTGTGCCATCCGGCCAACTCACGCTCATGCCATAAGGCGAGTAAATCCCCAATCCAAAGCTTAACGGCCAATCCTTTGGGGTGCAGGCGTAGAAGAACTGGGGAACCGCGGCGAGCTTGTTCTCGATGTGATAAGTGTTGCCGCTATTGGGAGCACCATTCGTAGGCATATAGCTCGGGTTGAGATAGATTCCATAAATGCCGGAACGAAGATTATTGCCCTCAAGCTGGGTGATGCCCGCCGGGTTGTAGTAAATGGCAGATGGATTGTCCGCGGTGGCCACAAACGCCTCGCCGCGCGCGGTCGCAAAGCCGTCCTGGCTCGCCAGCCGAAAGCCATTCGCTGAAACTTTCAAGGCCGAAACGCCTGAAAGCATTATCGCGAGCAACCTGAATATATTGCGCCGGTTCATAATCAGCGATTCATCGGTTCAAACACTTGGACAAACACCGCAGGTACGCATCGGTACCGCGCTTGGGCCAGCAGGTTACCTGCCGTTTTGCGTTGCGCCAGCAAATATCCATTTATTCCGGGAAAGAACTCTGCGGTCCCGCCGTATTCTTCTCTGTCCGCTGGATGCTGTCTTTACTTTGGTCCGGCTGGAAGTAAACTGGGAAAAATGTGAATAGGCTCATTCGATTTACGTTGGGTGTATTGCTGTTCGGACTTGCCGTTTGTTCAGCACAAGCCGCATTTACATCGCTTTACATTTTTGGCGATACGGTTTCCACCACGACCAACAATACATCGCCCTATCCCTGCGGGACAA
>JBEKMU010000047.1:0-19616 GCA_049523555.1 Verrucomicrobiota bacterium
CCGGACACATTACCGGCTTATCAGCCAACAAAGTTGTGATCTGTCTTGTTTCACGCTTGCGACTTTATTCTGCCAGCCAGTTTCCGTCCAGCATTCTTTGAGAAACCCGCCTGCGTTTCCCCACCACGTTTTTCAAAATGGTCGTCGTGAGCTTATCGCAAATGTTATGTGCCTAGGCCGGCAAAACCGTTGAATATTCAGGCTCATTGAGCGGCTGACTTGACGATGCTTTCCAGCGCCTCTTTGCGATACTTTTTGACCGAAGTTTTCAACAACGTGCTGGCCTCTGTTTGTGCCGTGAAAATTTCCACGCAGTCACCAAACGTCATGCGCCCGTTGAATGCCTGCTCTCTGGACTCTGCCGCCTCGCGCTCGCTCTTTTCCAAGTCGGCCAAACGCAACTTGGCGACTGAAAGAACGTCCGTTTTAAGGCTCCTGCGAATGAGCTTGCCAGCAACGCGCAGCCGTGCAAAATACTTACCCGATGGAACGTAACGGGCTAGGTTTGAGAACGGTGTTTTTGGCCACTCTTTTTCAGAGTCGGCAGATTGAGTGCTGCCTTTTTGCCTTTCATGCTGGCAGTATCCAAAATCAGTATTAAATTGTTAATCCCACACTATTGAAGCCATTCTAAGTGCTTTATAATCAATAGCGGAGAGATGGCCGAGTGGCTGAAGGCGGCGGTTTGCTAAACCGTTATACGGTCAAAAGCCGTATCGGGGGTTCGAATCCCCCTCTCTCCGCCATATTTCACAAGTGGATTCTCATGCAGACTCCCGAATAGACTCCCGAAATCCAATCCCGTCTTGTCCTGACTTGGCGCGAATTGTCACCGCTTGGGAAAAACTTCCGACTCCACTCAAGGCCGCAATCCTCGCCATCATCAAATCGGCGGAATGATTTTTTTGCCATGAGCTTCAACCTGACATGGCACATGAGCGCGGCGCAATCGAATTTAACGCGCTTGCAGGCCGGGGATTCGGGCGGGCTGCGCTTCGGAGATCGCCGCTTTGGAAAAACGTGCTGGCGGGGCTGGCAACCGCCCCGGCTGCGATTTGGGCGTGAGACTGACGAACTGAAAACGGAGGACAACCATGAACTTGAATCCCGCTGAATTGCTCAATCCCATTTTCAACGCGCTGGACGCCCTGATTGAAAACTACGGCGTTTATCTTTACCTAGGCTTTGTCTGGCTGTCCTTGGCGGTGATTGCTTGGATATTGAGCGGCGGCTTGCGGAAACGGATGAATGGAAATGGTGCCACGGTCGTTCCCGGCATCATCTTCACGATGCAACCGCCGCCGCAATCCCCGCCGCCAATCATCGGCATCGAGATTGACCAGACGTGGAACGGTGACGACGAAACGATGGACTAAAACCATGACAACTTTTCACCCGCAACAATTCGACCGTGGCCAATGTGTCCACCAAAAGGCAGGCGCAAGCGCACTTCAAATCAGCGTCACGAATTGCACCGCCAAATTGCGCGGTTCTGCTCACGAAGCCGGAAAATCCAGTGCAACGATTTTCAAAGAGCAGTGCAAGAGCACGTCACTGAATTTGAATTTTAGGCATCGCAAGCCTTACCCCTTGTCAAAACAAGGTTTTTACGGCTCGCCAATTTCTCGCCGCTGTCCGCGCGGAGTCCCGCGAGACGGTCGCGCGATAGCCGCGAAACATCCGGCAAGACAACAGGCGAAATATCTCTCGTCATGTCCGCGCAACTTCCCGGCAATGGCCGGGCAATGGCAACGGCAATGCCGCCGACTGTCCGTCGAGACAACACTCAAGACAACTTGCCCTGCGCCGGATGCGAACGCGCCATGTCTGCGCCGGAAACCGGCGAGACGACTCGCCTTAAATCTCAACCATGACATTCAAAAATTATGAATACACCAAACACACCAACGCCCGATCTCGAATCGCTCCGCAAAGCGGTTCAAGAGTTCCGGCCAGTTCCGCATCGCGTCCCGTTCAACGGTTTGAAACTCGTCCATGATTCAATCGTGGATATGCGCAGGCGGAAATTTTCCTATGCGACCATTACTGACTTGTTGCAACAGCATGGGGTAAAGACCAGCCGGGCGCGTGTGGCTGAATACGGCCGTATTGTCCTGGACGGCGGAAAATCCCGCAAACGGCGGAAACGGGCGAAACCTGTGCCAAACGTTGCCAACCCTACCGTGCCTCAAAATGTGTCTGCCGCGGATGTGAAGGCCATGCCTGTTACGCCAGCGCCGGCGAGCAATGTTCCCCCGCCATCGAAAGACAATTCGTCCTACACGTCACGCGGACCGCGCATTGCCAACGTGAAAATGATGAGTCCCGAAGAAAAGGCAGAACTCGATGCCTTCCTGAAATCACAAAGCGTCTCAAAACCATGACCGCCGCTTACGCAGCTCGCGGCGCGTTTATCCAATCCGGCGAATTGCCGGTTTGATTCACTGGTGTTTCGACCAATGACCGTGACACTTCCCGCGTGAAGCCTTAATCGCCATCCGGTCTTTGGCGAAGCGAGCATCGTCAAGGAGGAACGAAACACGGCGAGTTATGTTTGAGCCGTTTTTCGTAGTGTCCTTGATGACGCGCAGCGAGCCATACAATGGAAAGGCGATTCACGCGGAGTCGGAAATTGAAAGCGCGAACATTCGCAAGCTGGTTGGCAACACGCGAAGCAACATCCGAAGCAACAAAGTTCGCAACGCGGTTAGCAACACGGTGAAATAACAGGGTTAACACCTGACGCAACAATGTGGTTAGCACCAGCGAAGCATTTCGCGCAACACTCGGCGAGATTTTGGCGAGCCGCAAAATCCCCCTTAAAATAAGGGGTCACGCGTGCCTTGGCTAAAATGGGCAAATTGCTCACTTAAAATGAATCTGCGTCTAGCGACAAAAGGCGGCAAAAAGTGACAAGTTGAAGCGACAAATTGCGGCAAATTCGTTGCCGCCTTTTGTCGCTTTTTGCCGCTCGGTTTCGAGCCGCGTTTTTTCCAAACGATTTCGTTAGGAGATGGTGTCTATCCGCCAAACCATTTTCGCGATGCTTCACTTCATCGCTATTTGTCGCCCGGCCTTAACGTATGGCAACTATCCGGTATGGATTGTTCGCGGTCGTGTCATTGGCCGTGGTCATGGTCTGGCCGTGGACGGTTCGCAGCAAAGTTGGCAAAATGGTTAGCAAACGTGGTTGGCACCTGACAAAGCAACAGGGTATCAACGGGGGTTAGCACCAGACGAAACATTTCGCGCAACAGGGGCGAAGCACAGAACCCTTGTCCCTTTAAGGGTAAAGCTTCCACTGCGAAAATTCAGGTTGAACGCTTCATTGCGGTTTCCCTTCATCGCGCTCTCTTGGTTGCACGAACAAGCGAACGACAGCACGCAGCAGCAATCCGACAAACGCACCAAGACAACCCCAGTAGATGAACATGAGCGGAATGGCAATGAGCAGGTTGGCCGGACTTTCAGACGGATACGGCGAAGAAAAATTTGAGGCAAGCCATTCAAGCGGTTTCATCAGAACGGCAGTGACTGCCGGTGCCACCGAAAGGAATGTTGCGCCTCCGCCGATGACATCTCCCCCAAAAAAGCCGATGGCCAAAACAGTTCTTGTTTTCACGGTTTTCCGCCTTCGACGGACGATAAAATGACGCCGATTCCGCTTGCCAGCGTCAACGCGCCGAACACCACCAAAACCAGATTGGCCGCCGCAATGACTCCCGCCGCCGCGTTGTCGGCCAAGCTGGGGGAATTCAAAAAGAACGGCATCCCGACCGCCAGCAAATAACCGCCAACCAGCAACATCAACGTCCCGTGGATCAACCCGACTACGCGCGCTTTCAGGCCAACATGAATCCACCCGGCGCAAGTCGCGGCAACGGCGCTGATCATGACGAACGCCGGCGCGTGTTTCTGGTTGCCTGGCGCAAGCAACGGCAGCAACACACACGCTACAAAGGTTGCCACCAGCGCCGAGCCGATTCGCACCGCAACGGCAAGTTTGGGGTTCATTTCTTTCGACTGAAAGCCAAGATGCACCAGCCGACGAGAGCAATAATCATCGTTGCGAAGGAAAGGTAGCCGCTCCCAAAGTGCATGTATTTCGTCGCCGTGTCGTGGTCAACCAGGTTGAACGGCGATGAGATTAGGAAAAACATGAATGTTTGAAAGAAGCTAACAATCTCCGCTGCTGCCAGCATCCAAATCCCTTTTAGCTTGAGCCGCCATGCGGCTACGAAGGCAAAAACTAAGATGCCCACTTGCACGAGCAACGTCAGTCCGCTGAAAGTCAAAAACGATAAAACTTTGGCCTCACCCGGTGAGATGTTCATAGATTTACTGCGGTGCTGTTGCTTCCCAATTTCGGGAACCGTTTGTGTTGGCAACGCCGCTGAACGTGATGTCCATAAACCCATCCGGCGTCTCGTTGATGCCCAAGATGAGCCGGACTTTGCTAAAAGCCTTTCCGTTCCGGCTCTCAAAGAAAAACATCTGGTCAACCGCCGCGTGCCAACTTTGCGTCGTCGTTGACATTTCAAACGCGGCACTCGGCTGGTAGCCGTCTTCCGGCGCTGCGTATGTCACCCGTGACTCCGCCACGGTCGTTTCTATCAAGCCGCCATCCACCGCCTCCACCTGCACGCTCCAGTCCTGGGGATTATGTTCCGATACTTCGCCCAACGAACGGTTCACCGTGATTTTCAGGTCGCCGCCAGCGGGAACAATCTCGCCTGTCACCAAGTCGAAGTTCATCGGCACACCAGTGTAACGCAGCTTGTAGGTCTTATCAATGCTCACCAGCGGCTCTGCACCTTGCAATTTCCACATTTTGATGACCGTCGGATTTCCAACATCGGGAACATATCTTTGCGACTCCGGCCAAAGCAGCGAATAAACAAAATAAGTGTTCGTCGTCGCCATCACATAGCCCGTCTTGCTAACATAGATGCCAAGCGCCTTCCCCTTGTAGCCGCTAACGGTAAAAAAACCATTACCATCGGTGACGAGCGAGATTTTATCACTTCCAACACGTGTGCCGTTGTTGACCTGGATACTGCCCTTGACCGCCGCACCTGCGACGGGTGAGCCAAACTGGTCTATCACCCGCCCATACAACACAACATCCTCGTCATTTAATTCGGCAAGCCCCTCGCGCATCTGCTGCTCTTTGGTTTTCAGGGGCGGCGTCGGAACGGGTGCGCGGGGAACGGCTTGCGCGGCGGGCGTCGCATTTGAATGAACTGGCGCGCTCACCGGCGCACTCGTTGCCGTGGCCGCTGGCGGCGCAGCATTGGTTTCAACCGCTGCGGTCGGCTGCGTTTGCACCGGCTGCTTTTTCCCAAGCCACAGCACTAGCGCAATCAGCGCCGCCACGACAATGACGAACCAAAAAACCGAACGGCGTGTTTTCATGGATTGCTGATGTTGAAGCCATACGTCGAGGAAAACAATAACGTATGCCAGTAGCCTCGTTCTTGCCAATAATCGCCACGAAACTCGGCGCTGTGCCAGAAGTGGTCAGCGTAATTGTGGCCGGATGTGTCCGTCAGCCATACCGTGGTTAAATCAAGGTTTTGAGAGATGTTGAGGACATTCGGGGTGGAACCCAAAGCCCTCGAATACGGGTTAGCTGCGTAAGCCAAAGCTTCGTAGCGGTCGTTTAGATTGTTTACGATGTCGAGCATCAGCGGGTTTCCAACGTTAAGAACATACTCAAAATTATTCCACGGCGCTGGATCATTGGTGCTGCCCGCATAGAAGTAATATCCACTGCCAATGAAAGTGTCCGGTTTGAGTTCTTGGTCAAAGCACCACGCATCAGGCGAAAGCGCGTAATCGTTGACGTTGTAAAAACTAATTCTGTGCCCCACAGCGGCAATGTTGTTCGTCAGCCGGTTTCCATAAATATTCGGCGTTTTAGGAGCACCCGGCGCACTAAATGGATAACTCGGATTTTTATGCGTGTAGTCAATCAAATAGGGCGAAGTCACAGTCGCGTCATAGACGTGCGCTGGTATCGCTGCCTGGCTCGCCACATAAGTATTCACGAGTTGCCCCAGCCCTTGTTGCGCCGCCTGCCGCAACGCCTCGCCGGTCACGATGTTGCCCATGCTGTGCGCCAGCACGTAAACATGACCGGGGTATTCCGCGTTCAAGTCTTTCAACTTGTTCACCAAGCCTTGCGCTGACTGCCAAGCCGTGTATTCGCTGCCGTCGTAGTTGTGCGGTTGGAAAAGCGCGTCCATGAGCGTGGCGTTAAAATCGTAGTCGGTCGGCCAGCGGAACACGCCGAACCGCCCGTGATAACCCTGCCAGTAAAGCCGTTTGAACGCAGTCTCGGCAAAGCGGTCCTTGTCATAACGATCCATGTTCCAGCCGTGGACATAAAGAATGTAGGGCGTGTTCGTGTCCGTCGGCTGCGTGTATTGAAACGCCGACGTGAACGGCGGCAAGTCCTCCGTGGCGGGAACAGCATTCGTTTTGGGCGTGGCGTTTGCCACATCGCCAATCGTCCAGCGTTCATACATCTGCTTGATGTCCACGATTTGAAGATAGGTCGTGCTCTGCGCCAGCACGTTGCCGCTGCCGTCCTGGATGGTGAGATTCAATCCACCCGTGCCGTTGCTCACACCGCACATGATGAAGTGATTGCCCGCCCAGCCATTGGCAAATTGAATGGCGTTCAACTGGATGCTGCTACTCGGCCCAAGCCGTCCAATGTAAGGGCAATATGCTGAATCAATCTGCTCATCGGCAGTCGTGCTGTTGGTCAAGTAGCCGATGCCGCCGTCCGGGTCGGCAGCGGTAAACAGGTCAATAGTGGGCAAAGGCAAAGTTTGAAATGAGCGCGTATAAATAGGCTGCCAACTTAATGTCACCGTGCTATTTGGGGGCAAAGCGTTCAACAGGTTGGTGGTAATACCACAAATCCATAACCGGAAAAAGTCCTGCAAATCGCGCGCACAGGGAATAACACGGTTGCCTGCTCCATCCCGGTAATTGCAGTCCGGTGTCGGCGTGTTGGGCGTGTAAGGACAAGTCGCAGCCTGGCTAGTATTCAACACGTCATCATCGTAATAAATCCCGTCGTCGTCATCCAGCGTGAACCGATCATAATTGTTATTGGCCCAATAAACATACGGGGAACTTTCCGAGGTTGCATCCGGCCCGCTCCAAGACAAATCCATGTTGCCATCATGATTGGCGTCCAGAGCAAGTGAAACGCAATAAACCGCACAAGTGCCGCGTGCGCCCGTGTCCGGGTCGGGCATCGTCATCAACGCCGCCGGGCCGGGGTAAGTTGCCAAGAACTGGCCATAAGGCGAGAGAACGCCAGTCGTGTTGGTGGTCGCCACACCGTTGGTCATCGAATAGGCCTTGTCGAAGTATTGACCCAAATAGCCATACACGCCGCTGTAACCATTAGTGACCGCCAGTTTTGCATAACCGGCGATGGAAACGCCTCCTCCCACCGGAACAATCAGAAGATCACCTGTGTTGGTCAGGGCAAATCCGGTGGTGCCCGGCAATGGCGGCGGAGTGGGATTTATCCAAACGCCATTCCAAAAATCATAGCCCACGATTTGGAATTTCGGCTGGGCAGTTTCCGCATAAAAATAACCGCCCTGCGCCGTGCTGCCTCCGGCATTGAGCGTCGTGGTCGCCGTGCCCGATCCCGAGGGATAGGCAATCTTCACCGATTGGAACGGCAGCCCAAAATAATTGCGGCCGCTCAAATGATAATAACCGCTGCCATCCTCACTCATGCCAATCTCCTCAATGGGACTGTATATCCATGTAGAGCCGTAAATATAGTCGCCCGTGCCCAACCAACGTGCATCATTCGTTGACAGCAACGATGGAATGGTGGTTCCGTTGGCGGTGGGAGGCTGGAACTGATACGCCACCGATGAATTTGAAATCGCGAGATATGGCGTATCGCCTCCCCAAATGCCCGTCGTCGGAAACCCTTGATTTACGTCCGACAGGTTGAACACAAAGTTTCGATAAAAATAGTTGTTCTCGAACGGCAGAAAAGGATCAAAGGTTCCCACAGCTTGTGGATGACCATATTGGTCGAAGGTCTGGTAAAAGCCCGAATAGGCGTAGGTGGCCGGGTAAGTGAATTCAAACAAATTGTAATAGTCGTTGCCCACATAATAGCCAAAAGGAAAATCCATCATGGCCGCGCGCAACTGGAAAATCAGGTCCTCCTTCATCTGCACCCGTCCATCGGCATACAGTGGATTTATCGCATCAATGCCGTAAGTAATGGCATTGGTGCCGGAAGTCTGCCCCAAATTGACAATCGGACTGTTCGCTCCGCCATTGGCATTGACCGTCTGCGCCCACCAAAAATAGGTCGTATTACCATAGGCATCCATCGGCGCGGTGATCAGTCCCGGTGGAACGTAACCCAATCCGTTGGTAAAACTGGAAACGGGAACATTGTTGGAAGCGTTGAAGGATATATCGTCATACCAAGATTCGGCATATTCATCCTCGCGTATCAACCGGATGGCCGCCGTGCCGGGCGGCAAAGCGGACACAGCAAGGAAATTCGAGCCTTGTGCGCCCTGAACGAGTTGGATATTGGGATTACCGAAAAACAAATTATTGCCCGCCAGATTTACGCTGGCGCTGGCCGAGTTGCCGCCAGTATAGCTGGCGACCAACCCAAATGAAGGGTAGCCGTAGTCAAAAGGATAGGTCAAAGCTAGACCCAGGTTCGGATCATGGTCGGCATAGCTGGTATTGGCGGCGGAAAGATTAACCGTGCCGCCGGGCGTGGTCAAAATATAGCCGGTGACGGCGCCGGCTGAAGGGAGCCAACTGATATTCGCTGTGCCAGTGCTGGCATTGTAAGTGGCCGTTAATCCTTGCGGTGCGGCTGGCGTGTAGAACACGTTAGGATTCATTCCATTCTGGAACTTCTGAATGTTGCTCCACCCGTCGCCCGCCGGATTCCCGTAGGGGTCAACTCCGGTCACGCCGAAATACTGAAGTTGCCACCACAAGGGCAAACCGCTCCCGTCGTCCGCATCCGAACGAAGCCGCAGGAACAGAATTGGCCGTCCGTTCTGCGACACGGTTAAAGGCGTCCAATTGGTGGTTCCCGAACCGTATATGCTACTCTCATACTGCCAGTCCGTTTGCATCAGGTTTGTGCGAGACATTATATCATATTGAATGCCTGCCTGTGTGTTCGTCCCGATGCCATTGAGATTGCCGGATAACATAGTCACTTGGGCAATCCATAAATTTGTTCCGTAATCCGTGGCAATGTAGCCCGCCCCGTCAGGCGTGAATGAATTTGTTCCGCCATCGCCGGGAGAAGGAACGTCCATGCCCATTGCCTGCATGGTCGCCCGCGTTTGCTGGTCTGCCTCCGATGTCTGAATGCGCGTAATCAGATTTACCACCGAACTGGCTTCTTGCTCCAAGGCGTCTGTTACCGTGCTGGCTGCAATTCGCTGCCCTGCAAACTGCGGACTCACCGCCACCTGTCCTTCCGTGGCATCTACAAGAAATTGTCCATTGGCTATTTGATAAATCGGAAAGCTGGCATCTTTGGGCGGGCATGGCATCGGCGCGGTGACGCCACCGTCAATGCCCGGCATTACCAGCCAAAAGGTGCCGCTGGCAGGCACAGCATCCGGCGATAACAACGGCAGCCCCTGGGCATCTGCCGTAAGCTGGACGATGGAATCCGGTTGAGCGGGCTGGGTGGCATCAGACTGGACTGATAACGTCTGCGCAAAAGTGCTGGCCGCCCAAAAGAAACAGCCCGCGACCATGATTGCGCTGGTCAACGTGACGACAAGCTTCCAAAACGACCCATTTCCTTCGCTGATTGCTTTCATAAGTTTTGTTGGATTGAGTATCAATTTCGATGAGTGGTTTAACGTTTTACGATTCCGCCCGCAAGCGAAAGTTGTTCACATGATGTCAGGTAAAGCCTCCACGATTGCCCGTGTCTGGTTGCTAACGTGCCAGCATCAAAAAACAGCCTGCACAATTGAACATCGTCGGCCCACAGGTGCGGAAAATCCGGCGGCAAAGGGGGTGGACGCAAAACGACTTTGCCGTCAAGCTGCAATTGTTCGGTTGGGACACCAGCCGGGAATCGGTGACGAGCCTTGAAAATATGCAACGGCGCGTTCCCGATCTCGAACTGTTTATCCTCGCCCGCGTGCTCGGCACGAAAATGGACAATTTGTTTCCGCGCGGCATCGGCGGGAAACTCAAAGACCTTTATCCGCAATACCGAGTCAAGCTCTCGCGCGGCCAGATTCCGCGTTCTTCGTGATGGTTGCCCGGCTTTCCGGCAGGATGAGACAATGCTTCTGTCCAAACCCGAAAGCCATTTGCAGCGGGCGCGGTTGCAGGAAGATGCGGCAAATTTTTTCATGTCACTGTGCTGCCCATCATGGCAACCGAATCACTTTTGACTTTGACGTGTGAAAGCAGTCGCGGCACAAATTCCAATGCGTCAAACGGTTTCTCAATGAAATCCACCGCGCCAAGTTCACCGAGGGCATATTGCTGGTTCTCAATCGTGGCCTGACCGGAAACGAAGACCATCGGCGTGTCGTTGAAATGCGGAATTTGTTTCAGGCGTTTGAGCAGTTCAAAGCCGCTGGTGCCCGGCATCTCAACATCAATGGTGATTAAATCAAACCTCTCAGTTTGAGCCAACCGCAAGGCTCTCTCGGCATTCAAAGCTGTTTTCACTTCGCAGCCGACTCGCGTTAATAAAAACGCTATCATTGTGGCCACAGGTATTTCGTCATCCACGACCAGAATTTTTGCTTTGCTGCTCATAACCCGCCGGATTCCCATTGCTTTGACAGGATGTTCCTCAAAAGTGAATAACAACGCAAGGACAAATATGCAGTAAAGACGAAAAACCAAATTTGCCCGCTGATACGCTCCGCGCATCAAAAAAAAGTCAGCCATACCATTGAATGTGATCGGCTCTCAAGTTCGCAAACTCCGCGAACAGAAAGGCTGGAATCAGAATCAGCTTGCGGTGAAACTGCAACTGGCAGGCTGGGATACCAGTCAAGGCTCTCTTTCCCGACTGGAAAATGGAGAACGTCGTGTCCCCGACTTGGAGTTGTTTGTGTTGGCTGATGTGCTGGACACCAAATTGGAAAATTTATTTCCGAAGGACTTGCGCGGAAAAATCAAAGCCCTCTGGCCGCAGTATCGCGTGAAACTTTCGCGTGGGCAACTTCCGCCCAAGCAGTAAAATCTGCATAATTTTGATTATTGTAATCGGACGGTGAGAGGCGGTGTGGCGGGTTGATTGCCCGTTGAATTGTTTAACGCGCCCGTTCCTGCGAAAAAGGAAGACAGCTTTTTAGGGTGGCGCTGCTGGCTTCGTCGAATGACCGACTGAACCTTTCCCGCGCGCCGTGCTATCGGGCGTCACTGGCCAAGTTTGTTTGCTTCTGCGCTCTTGCGCCGCGCGGCGCACCGCGATTGCTTGCCCCGGACACGACCCCCAAGCAATCGCATTGTTGAGTCCCGGCGTTTTTGTGCCGTTACGACTTGCCAAGCCGCTGGCGGGTTTTCCGTCCCTGAGACTTGCAAAATATCTTTCAATTTATGGTTGACAACAGTATTCATAGTGTTACTATGGGTTGTATGCCATTCATTCAGTTTCCATTCATCGAAGTGCCAAAAGAGCTGCTGCCCATTGTCGGCGAGCCGACGCCAGGCACCCGCGCCTACCGGCGGGAAGGAACGTTCAAGGAATGCGGCGAATGGTTTGAAACCCTGGCCGAGTATTACAAAGGAGACGTGGGGCTTTCGAGTGGCGGCGTCATCATGTTTGTGCCCGTGTCGCGGGCTGGCGTCCATAAACGCATCAAGGAAGGCAAATTGACGGCCTTTTTCTTCTACGTCATCCATGAGGAAACACGGCTATTCGGTGCGAAACGCATGGCCAAAGAACGTCCCTTTATTCTCGTGTCCGTCAGCGAATGCAAGGCGTGGGCAGAGGACATGAAACGGAAAGTTGGATTTGTGGACGACCCGAACGAGACACCTTTCCTCGAAAGCACCCGCCTGTTGCGGGAAAGCATATTACGGAAAGTCACTGAAGATGAGCCAGCCAGTGCGAAAGAAGAAAAGGAAGCCGAGGAATTTGTGAACCAAGACCCCAAGGACAAGGGCAGGCGGAAGGTGAAATATCGGGATTACGGCGTCAACAAGGAAAACCTGCAACAGGACTGGATTTATATGGCGAAGGAATTGCAAGCGGCTATGACATCGCCTGAAAAAGCCGCTGCGTTGCGGCGACGGCTGCGAAAGGGGATGGAGTGGGACAAGGAAAACAAGACTTGGAAATTGAAGGAGGAGAAATGATGTTTTATGCCAGTCGAGCATCAATTTAACGACCGTCTGATACGGTTGCCGGAATTGGAGGGGATTTTCAGCGTTTGCAGCCGCACGATTCGGCGCGGGGCAGAAAAAGGCGAATTGCCGCCGTTACAGCACGTTGGCCGTGTTGTGGGAATGCTGCAAAGCCAGGTGAACGCGCATTTTGAAAAGTTACGTCAATCAAAATTGAAAGGAGCATGAACTATGGAAGCCAGAATCTACAAACCAAAACGACGGCAGAATGGCAAGCGCGTTACCGCCCGGTTATACCGCGCGCGCGTCAAACTCGCCGGTGACGGCAAGGTGCGGGACATCGCCTTGCAAGTGTCCGACAAGCAGGTCGCCCAACAAAAGCTCAACAAGCTGATTCAGGAATTGGAACACGAATCGGCAGGATTGATTCCGGCAAGAGTGGAACGGGAGGCGGCGCAAAGTCCGTTGCTCGATCTGGTTTCGGAATATGTCAAGGAACTGACCGTCCTGGGGCGGTCGGGAGACCACCTGCGCCATGTGGACAAGCGGCTGCGCCGGTTGGTGCGGGAATGTCGCTGGACGAGATTGGCCGACGTGACACCCGCTTCATTTCAAACGTGGCGCAAGGAGCAAGCCCACAAAGCACCCAAGACGCTGAATGAATATCTGGCCACACTCTCGGCCTTTTGGACATGGTTGCGCAAGCAAAGCCGTGTCAGCGTGAATCCCTTTGAACTGGTGGAACGAACGGACACGCGCGGCAAGGAACGAGTTCAACGGCGGGCACTGTCTGACATGGAAGTGGTTGAATTGCTCAAAGTGGCTGGCAAGAATCAACTGGCCTATATGCTGCCCTTGTATGCGGGTTTGCGGCGCAATGAAGTCAAAACGCTGCGCTGGTCGAATCTGGTGCTTGGCGAATCCGGCGGATTGCTGCGCGTTCATGCTGCCGTGAACAAAAACCGGAAGGAACAGG
Source organism: Verrucomicrobiota bacterium (assembly GCA_049523555.1). GTDB lineage: Bacteria > Verrucomicrobiota > Verrucomicrobiia > Limisphaerales > UBA11358 > UBA11358. Next base: position 13,343 of record JBEKMU010000047.1, read on the forward strand.
CATTGCCATTGCATCAAGAATTGGTCAAGGCGCTGCAACAACAGAAACCGGCGGACTGCAAGGAGGATGATTTGGTGCTGGTCAATGGAGTGCCGAAAATGAAAGAAGTCCGGCAGGATTTGGAAAAGGCGGCCATCCCTTTTCTGGACGAGCGCGGACGCCGCATGGATTATCACGCATTGCGGACAACGTTTATCACCCGGCTTTCGACCATGAAAGTGCATCCCCGGCTGGCGATGGAACTGGCGCGGCACAGCGACATGCGGCTGACGATGAAAACCTACACGGATGTTGGTCAATTACCGTTGCGCGAAGTCATGGACACATTGCCGAGTTTTGGTGGGCGGACTGACTCCCGAATAGACTCCCGAAATTTAGACGCGAGCGGTCAAACGGTGTCACAACCTGTCCATGAAAATGGGGAGATGAAAACTGATAATAGCCTTGAAAACATTAGCGAAAGTCGCAGCTTGACTCCGGTTGTCGCACTCTGTCACGCTGAACAGTCAAGCGGTGATAGGGAGTTCGAATCCCCCTCTCTCCGCCAGTTTGAAATTTCCCAATCTTAATCCTCATCGTAATCCTGATTCACTTTCTGGAATTGACATCGCTCATGACTGCCTCACGCTTTCATCCATAAGCACTCCCGACTTCGCAAAGCTTCGACGTGGCAAATTGGCCGACAAGGGGTATGAATGCGATTCAATTGCGAAACCACACAACTCGTTTTGCCGCGGACGTCCCAGTCACGAATTGTCAGAGAGTTTGGCCGCAAAAAAGACGCAAGCGGCGCAAAAGTTTCGTGCATCTTCACGGCTTTGAATCTTTGCGTTGAAAAGAATCCGCCTTCACTTCGTTTCGGCGCGACAACCTGCTTATCAACGGGACTACAGGGCGGTTGCCAGTACCTCAAGACCGGCCCGTGAGACTTTTACATCGTCTTCGGATGGGCCTCCACTGAAGGCGGCGATTAACAGTCCGGTTTTCCCCCGGGTCACCACGCCGCCCTTCCAGCCGTTCTCGCCTTTGAGGAGGGGACGTACATGGCTGCCACTGTTCTTTTGTGTGGCTGCCATTTCCGCGGCCTTGGTATAGGCGATGGCGAGCATGTTCTCCCCGGCCGGACTTTTCTGGGATGGCCCGGCGGTCAGATGTTCCACCACCACCATTTTGGACGACCAGGATTTGACGGTGTCGCCTTCGCTGTAGGCCACCACGGCAACGCCTTTTATGTTGAGTTCTTCCGCGCGTTTTTTCATGGCCAGCAGCGCCTTGTCCACCAGCGCGTCGAAATCCTTGACGATTTTGTCACTCATATCAGTCGGTGAAGATTTGGCCGCAACGGACGCAGAAGCTTCGGGTTTGTCCTGACCGCGCAGGGTCAAGGCACTCAAGAGCACCGCCACTGCCGACAATGCCAACAATCCCCCCCAAGCAGCAGGTTTTTGGTATCATGGTTATTGTCTTTCATATCGAACAAATCGCCATTGCCAACCGGCATCAAGGCTGGCGGATGTAAAAGAGTCAGTCAATAGCATCGTGCTTTTTTGTGAAAAGGGTTAGTTCTAGAATCGTGGAATTCGACCGTAAAAAGGCGCAAGCGACGCAGGCAGTTGAGCGTTTTGACGGCGCGGTACGGAGACTGCGCCCGACTTTAATTCGCATTCATTCGTGTCCATTCGTGGTCGAAAAAGGTTGAGCCGCCTTCGCTTTGTTTCGGCACGACAAGTTGCGGTTTTGCATCTCCACGATGTGAATTACAGGTTCGCCGTGGATACTGGCGCCGGCAGACGACTTTTAATCAGGTTCATCACCGCTTTAACGGCCAGTTCGATCGGCAGGAAAGGCTTGGCAATGAGATCGTCGCCGCCGCTCAAAACGCCCTTGGCGCGGCTTTCAAAATCGCTGTGGATGGTGACGTAGATGACCGGCGTTTTCTGATAACCGGGAAGGGCGCGCAGCTTCTGGCAAAACTCAAAGCCGCTCATTTCCGGCATTTCGATGTCGAGCAGAACCAGGTCGTAATGGGCTTCCGCAAGCAGCCTCAACGCAACCAGTGGATTTTCCACGGCGCGAGTCTCGAGACGTGCCCGGCGGAGCGCGAAGATGGCAGCGCGGTTTGTAACTGCGTCGTCATCCACCACCAGGACCTGGCACACCAACGGTTCGTCGACCGATGTATCGCGCGCCGTGGCAAAAAGGACTCCCAGATAATCCAAGGTCATGGCGATCGTGCGCAGGTTGGACGGAGTGATGAGGTCTGGTGTTCGCTCGAGTTCGAACAACAAGGCTTCGAATACGCCGCCGAGCAGCGCGATGTGATCGAAACGGGCCAGGCCGGCGAGGGCGGTGACGTCGTGCACCTTGCGATAAAAGGCATCGAGCCGCGTCGCGCGCGCAGTCAGGTCCGGGCTTTTTCTGAATGCCTGATAGAGCTCGCGCAAGGCAGCCACTGTGGCAGGCGCGTCCCTCAGAAAATCGAGGCGGGCCTTGTCGCTGGAGATCAATTCGGCGGCTTCCAGTGCGCGCTCCGCCTGCCTCAAGTCACTGGGTGCCGGGGCAGATGGAAATTTCACAGCGGCACTCGTGTCCCCGGCCAGCAGCTCGTTCGCGATGGCGATCAGTTTGGCGGGGGTGCATTCGGCCTTGATGACGGTTCGCTGGACGCCGATCTCGATGGCGGCCTGTGCCAGCTCATCCAGGAAGGCATTGGTGAAGATGGCAACCGGTATGAGGCTCAAGTTCGGTTGCGAGCGGATGAATTTCAGCACTTCCACCCCCGAAAGTTTCGGCATTATCATATCCAACACCACGAGGTCGGGCTGGTCGGCCCGCAATGCATCCAGCGCCTTCAAACCATCCGCGGCGGTGGTAACGGCGAAACCGTATTGAGCCAGCCTTTTGCCGTAGACTGCCAGGATCACCGCGTCATCATCCACCAGAAGAATTTTTTTCGGCGGCGGCTTGGCAGGTGCGGTCGTTCGGGTTATTTTCCTCGGCGCTTTTGAGCGTGCGATCGTTCGTGTTTTTTTCTTCGGCGCTTTCGGGCGCGCGGTCGTTCGCGATTTTTTCATGGTCGGGTCAGGGCGCGTTGTACATCGAATTGGCGGGGAATCTAACATGACGGCATCAAGGGGTGAAGCAAAAGATGCAGGCAAAAAAAGCTCTTCTTTACAAAGAAATTACGCGACGGATTTGGGGCGGAGCGAAGAAGTAAGAAGCCAAAAGACGAACATTGAACGTCCAACATCGAACGCTGAATATCGAATCAAGGTCGGGCGCAGTCAGAACATCGGTAACACTGGTGGGTCAATACATGGGTACCTATGTTTTGAACCTGCACCGTCGCCCCGGTGGTACAACCCTACCTTGTTTCGGGTCTGGCATCTGGCATCTCGGCTCTCGGATTCAGGATCTTGGATTTGGGGGCTGTGGTCTGCGATTTCCGCGGTTCTGCATCTTTATGTCTTTGCATTGAAAGAATCCGCGTGAGAGAGCTTTTACTTCACCCGCAGCAAAGCACAGCCGTGCGGTGGAAGTTCGACGACAAATACTTCCTGTCGCCCCAAATCCTTTCGCAGCCACAAGTCGCGGACTTTCGGCGCGGAACGAAATCCGAGATTGCGCCACGAAAGATCCACTTTCACCGGCTGGTCGGTACGATTGAAAAATCCGACGGCCGACGAACCGTCCGCCAGCGGTTTCATCCACGTTTCAGCAATTTGCGCCGTGCCGGTAATCCGCCGCGCTTGTTGGCCGAGCGAATCCTGATTCACCGCGAGCACTTCAGGATTCGACAAAATGGCAGTCGTCCAAGCGTCGTTGTCCGGCAGGTTCATGCCCAGCATGAGCGGCGACGGCATGAGCGCCCACAGCGACATGAGCGTGAGCTGCTCGTCGCGGGTGAAGCGCGTCCAGCGGTCGGGATGCACATCGCAGTTGCGCTGGCAGATGTGGCCGAACGGAATCATGTCGCCGTCCGGCCAATGACCAGGCACGGCGTTCGACTGCCATTGCGCGAATAAATTGAAATTGCGGTTCAACGAATACCATTTGTCCCAAAAATCGTCGGAGATGCGCCAGAGATTGGCGAACTCCGCCAGATGCGGCGCGCGTTTTACAGGCGCGGGCCCGGGCGAAAGGCTTAAGACAATCGAACGCCCGGAATTTCTCAACGCGGTCGAGACCGCCTCGATTTCTTCCGGAGGATAATATGTGCCGCGTTTCAAGTATGCGATGTCGTCGCACTTGATGTAGTCCACGTCCCAGGCGGCGTATTGTTTTGCGATGCTGTCATACCACGCCCTGCCGGCGGCGGTCGTGGCGTCCACACCGAACATGTCGCGGTTCCAAGGGCAGGTGCGGTTGATGTCGCCTTCCGGCCGCGCGGCATCCGCCGCGTGAAAATTTGAACCGGCGATGGGCAGGTCGGCTGCGAGCGCTTTCCGCGGTATGCCGCGCATGATGTGGATGCCAAACTTCAATCCCATCGCATGAATTTTATCGGCCAGCGGCTTGAAGCCCGCATCGTTCGTGGCGGATGGAAAACGGTTCGGCGCGGGAATGCACCGGCCATATTCGTCAATCATCACACCGGCCGGATTCTGGACGCGAATGCCGTCTGCGAGCGGATCATACCAGCGGGCATCAATCACGACCGTGTCCCAGCCGAGCGGTTGGAGATGTTCCTTGAGCCACATCGCGTTGGAGAGGACCTCGGATTCACGCACGGAATCGCCAAAGGCATTGTAACTGTTCCAGCCCATCGGCGGCGTGAGCGCCAGGGTCTCGCCGCAAATGATTTTGATTTCCGCCCCGGCCTTGCCGGCGGAATTTTTGGCGCTGACTTTAAATTTATATTCGCCGGCAACGGCAAGTGAACCGGTAATGATGCCGGTGTGGGCATCCAGTTCCAATCCGCGCGGCAGCTTCTTGACTGAAAAGGTGATGGGGCGTTCACCGGTCACGGCCAAAGAATAAATGAACGGCGTGCCGGGGTGGATGCCGACGACCATTGCGCCATTGAAATGCGGCGCGGCATCGGGTTTTGCGGCAGCGATGATTTGTTCCTCACGCACAGTGAGGTTGGTGTCCGGCGAGAGAATTTGGGCATCCAGAACACCCAACGCCGAAAACCAGAGGACCCAGGCGAGCGTGATTTTTTTCATCCGGATCAACGCGCGACTTTTTTCGCCGCGCGGCTTTTGAAAATCTGGTCGGCCAGCACGCCAATGAGCACGACCGCGCCCATGACGGCGTAGTTGAGCGAGCTGTCAATACCCAACAGATTCACCAGAGTTTGCAGCACCTGCAGCAAAGCCGCCCCGATAAGGATACCGATGACCGAGCCTTCACCGCCGCGCAGGCTGCAGCCGCCGAGCACTGCCGCCGCGATGCCATAAAGTTCGTAGAAATTGCCGTGGGTCGAAGGCGAGACGGAGTTGGTATAAAACGCAAACAGGATTGCCGAGATCGAGGTCAACAGGGCCGCCACCACGTAGCTGCTGGCAATGACGAGGCGGGTGTTGATCCCGGAAAAGCGCGCCGCTTCCTCATTTCGCCCGACCGCGAGCAGATAACGGCCGTAAACCGAACGATGCAGCACAATCCACAGGATGACGGCGATGATGATGAGCAACACAAACGGCATGGGCAGCCCATGCCAGTTCCCACTGGCGAGCCCGCGAAGCGTCTCAAAACCCGCCGCGTTGCCAAAACCTTTCGTCGAGTCGTGCGCGATGTAGCGCGCCAGACCGCGGTAAAGCAGCAGCGCGCAAAGCGTGACAATGAACGGTTGCATGCCGAAGCGCGTGACGAGCATGCCGTGCGTCCAGCCCAGCACCATTGCCACGACGACCACGAACAGCACCGCCAACGGCCACGCCCAGTGCCATTCGGTCAACGCCATCACGAGCAACACCCCGATAATAGCGATCATCGAGCCGACGGACAGGTCAATGCCGCTGGTGATGATGACGAGGCCGGCGCCGAGGCTGAAAATCCCGAACAACCCGATGATATTGGCCATGTTGGCCAGGTTCTCCGGCGAGAGAAACCGCGCGTTTTCAAACGCAGTGACCGCGCACAGGACAATCAACAAAACAAAAATGCCGAGCTCTTTTTTCATTCAACTGGTAACCGGTTAAATAGGTTAAATGAGTCAAACAGGTCGAGTGTTTTCACTTCATTGCGCTCATTTAACCAATCACTTGTTTAACCATTTTCAAACGCCGGTTTCGCGGCGGGGATTTTTTTGCCCACGGCGAGTTGCATG
>JBEKMU010000048.1:0-19494 GCA_049523555.1 Verrucomicrobiota bacterium
CCAGCCCCGGTGATGGGTTCCAAGAGATCAAGACATTCGTTCCCGTTGAATCCGTGTAAGCGTACAATCCAGTGGGAGTCGGGGGCGTGATGAAGGCGAAGGGATTTAATCCCATGGTGAACTTCTGAAGATTGTCATAACCATCTCCCGCCGGGTCCGGCGCGTACGCATCAACATTGGTGATTTGTCCGAAGAATTGCAGCCACCACCAATCCGGGATACCCGTGCCCGTGCTGTCGGCCCAACTGCGGATTCGCAGGTAGAGTTGTGCGCGGCCATTTGCCCCCACACTCAGCGCCGTCCAGTTCGTCAGTTCCGAGCCGGAAATAAAGCCTTCAGAATTCCAGTTATTTTGACTCAAATTTGTCAGCGATTGTATCTCATAGAGGACGTCAGCAGTAGAATTTGAGACGATGCCCACTACATTGCCCGACGCCATCCCGTCATTCCGAATCCAGAGATTTGTGCCATAATTAACGGGTGTGAAGTTTGAACCGAAATATGTGTTCGTTCCCCCGCCATCGCCTCCACCGCCTGGAAATGGCGCGTCCATCGGACTCATTGCACTGGACGCACTCATCATCGCGTTTATCTGTACAGTCTGTTGTTGCACGATCAAATTCAACAAGCTGTCGGCCTGTGCCTGAACAAGAGTGGAAGTGCTTACGCCAAGCATGGCTTGCCGTCCAGTCGGCTGCGGCACAGTACCACCACTCGCGTCGGCCAGGAAAACTCCATCCGGGCCAAGGGCGTAAAAAACCGCGTTCGGGTCATTTGGCGGACAAGGATAGGGCACTGGAACTAATCCGTTCGTGCCTACGACCCACCACGTGCCCGCTCGCGGCAGTTGATCAAACGGCACTAACGGCAATCCATGCGAATCGGCCACAACCTGCACCACACTATCTTGGCCGTCGGGCGGGCTGCTGCCACTGGAAGTGTCTTGCGTTTGCGCAAATGAACCGAAAATTGAACCGAAGAAAGTTGCCGCAGCCCAAACCAGCACTGCCCCCGCCGATACCGCGTGCTTTGCATTCATCTTGTTTCCTGGCTTTCCCCCAGCCTCAAAAAAATTTCTGAGGCGGAATCGCAGCTAAAGCTAAAAAGCAAATCGTTAGGAGAGAGTCAAGAAGAAAAAATAGGAGCCTACACGGAGCGTGTGTGGTGTTTTTCTGCTCTTTTTGCTTCCGTGAGATTGAGTGCTCAAAAGAAGTCATCGCGAAATTATCGGCGGGGCAGTTTTGAAATATCGGAAAAAGGCCGGGCTTAGTCAGGAAGCTCTTGCCGAGCAGGCCGATATTCATCCCAATTATGTGGGCCGAATTGAGCGGGGTGAGTGTTCTGCAACTGTGGAAATCCTCCTGAAGCTTGCAAAGGCGCTAAATGTGCGGCCATACAAATTCTTCCTGAAGCTCTGAGCGGCGAGGGGAGTCTTTGATCGGAAAATTTCCGATTTTCACTGAGAAATCGCAACAGTCGTCGCCAAAAAATGTCAAACCTTTGCCAATTTTGTTCGTAGCGTGGGCTGGTTCCAGCAGGCGACGGAGCAATTCAGTCGTAAAATCAGGCAGGCGCGCCGGACGTTTTGGCTTCGGGATGTTCGTCAAGCACGAGCACGCCGTGCGGTGGGAGGTCGTAATTGCCGGAGAAGGTGTTCCCGGTGAGGTAATCGTGCATCGGCTTGTAAAACTGGATGCGGACGGGTGAATTTTGATGATTGAGCAGGAAATAAACCCGCGTGCCTTCCTTCTCGCGCATGCTGACTTCAACGTTTTCGGGGACTTTGAGCAGGGGCTGCAGCCCGCACATCTGGCGCAGCCAGACGACGAAGTCGTGGTAGAAGTGCTGGTGGCTCATCGTGCCGATGTAAATCGCCTTGCCGAGGCCGAAATTATTCATGGTGATGGCGGGGCGCCCGGCGTAAAAATCCTTCGCATAAGTCGCCAGAATCTGGCAGCCCTTCGGCTCGATGATGTCGCACCAAAGCCGCGCAGGATGCAGATGACTCGTCTGGAACGCGCCCTTGAACGTGAGATGATTTTCCTCACCGGGCGGAATGGGGTCAAATTCGAGCACTTCCATCCCGAACAAGTCGGTCAGGTCGTTGGGATAACCGGTGTCGGGCGCGATGCTGTATTGGTCCACCAAACCGGTGTTGAACGTGCTGACGAGCGTGCCGCCGTTCTGGACATAAAGTTTCAGCCGGTCGGCCTCGCCGGCGGCCAGCAAATGCAGCGACGGGGCGATGACCAGTTTGTATTGCGACAAATCCTCCGTCGGGCGCGCGAAATCCACGCGAATGTTCCGGTCGTGCAGCGCGTTGTAATAAAGCTGGATGTGCTCTCGCAGGTTGAAGAATTTGCTTGGCTGCATGGGCAATTGCAATGCCCAGTCGTTGTCGTGGGTGTAAAGGATACACGTCTGGGGCACGACCTTCGTGTCCTTGATCGCGGGCGCGAGCAGCTTGAGTTCCTCGCCAATCTGGCTGATTTCCTGGTAAGTGCGCGTATTGCCCTCAAGATGATGGGGCAGCACGGCGCCAAAAAATTTCTCGTTGCCGATGCGCGACTGCCGCCAGTGATAATAAAGCACGCCGCAGGCGCCACGCGAAATCAACTGATACGTGAACAGCCGGATGACCCCGGGGCGCACGAGCGAATTCACGTCCTGCCAGTTGACCTGCCCGGCTTTTTGTTCAATCACCCAGAACCCGCAATCGCCGTCGGGTGTGCGGATGTTTTGCTTTTTTAGCGAGCGCAGGATGTCAATGTCGCAGGACAGTTCGGCGGCTTTGGCTTTGATGGCGGCGTCGCTTTCGACGGACACGAAGTCCACCACGTCCGCCATGTCGAAATGATCAAATTTGCGCCGGAGCGCGCGGAGGTTGACGGTGACCGGATGGTCGGGGCAAATTTCGTGCAGCACATCGGCCTGCATGCGGACGAAGGCGATGATGGCGTCGCTGCAAAAGCGGTTCCAATCGAGCAGCAGCGCCGGATTATGCTTGCCGGGCGAATACAAGGGCATCGGCATCTGGTCGAAGGAGGAAACCACCTGCCCCCAATAGCGCAGACCCAGCCGGTCGTTGAGGCGCTCGACGGTTTCGTATTTCAACTTGAGCCAGTTCTGCCATTCCAGCCGCGAATCCTCGTTGAACGACCACTCGGTTTGATGGCCGCCAATGCCGCTGTCAATCTGCCAGGCGATGAGCTGGGAATGATCGCCCAGGGTGCGGGCCATGTTTTCAACCAGACGTTTGGCGGCGTTCCAAAAAGTATCGTTATTGAAGCACACCGCGCGGCGCGTGCCTTCATGTTTCACCCGCCCGTATTCGTCCACCGGCAGGATATCGGGATATTTGCGCGCCAGCCAGACGGGTGGGGCGGAGGTCGGGGTGCCCAGCACGACCTTGATGTCGTGGTCCGCCATGATGTCCATCACGCGGCGCAGCCACTTGAAATCGTATTTGCCTTCCTTCGGTTCGCAAAGGCCCCAGGAAAATTCACCGATACGGACAACATTGAAGCCGGCCTGCACCATCAATTCGGCGTCGCGCTCCCAAGCGCCCTCGGGATCGTCGGCCGTGCCGCCGTAAGGGAAGACCCATTGCTCAGGATAATAATCAACGCCAAAAAACATAATGGTCCAACTCGTGAGCTTCGGCCGGATTATAAAAGCGGGTGGTTGCACTGGCAACCCTAAAATCGCAGAACGGCATGAATTCCCAAAGTCAGTCAATTCGGCGATTTAATTGGCAATATCGCTTCCGGCCAATGACCCGGCCGCCGGAGCGCGAGTTGTCACAACTCGCAGCGCCTCCGAAAAATCAACCGCTGCGGATTGATCCCGCAGTGCGGGACGCGCTCCGTAAACGGGCAAAGGCGTTGGCGGCTGATTCAAATCGCGCTCTTCCGCCTCGCGCTTCAAATTTTGCGCTTTATTTCCAGCCGGAATTCTGAATTCTTAGTTTCATGGCGCTCCTGAATGACAATTTTTTGAAGCTCAAGGCCGGCTACCTTTTTCCCGAAATCAGCCGGCGCGTGAAAGTTTTCTGCGAAGCGAATCCCGAAGCCGCCCAGCGCCTCATCCGCTGCGGCATCGGCGACGTGACCGAACCGCTGCCGCCCGCCGCCATCGCCGCGATGCACAAGGCCGTGGACGAAATGGCCGTGCGCGAAACGTTCCGGGGCTACGGCCCGGACCAGGGCTACGAATGGCTGCGCGCCGCGATTGCGAAGAACGATTTTCACGACCGCGGTTGCGACGTGGCAGACGGCGAAATTTTTGTCAGCGACGGCACCAAATGCGACACCGGCAACATCCTCGACATCCTCGGCGCGAAAAACAAGATCGCCATCAGCGACCCGGTTTATCCGGTCTATGTGGACACGAACGTCATGGCCGGCCACACCGGCGGGGCGAACGAGGCCGGCACTTACTCGAAACTCGTCTATCTGCCGTGCAAGCCGTCCAACGGTTTCATTCCCGAACCGCCAAAACGGCAGGTGGATGTGATTTATCTTTGCTCGCCGAACAACCCGACCGGTGCGGCCGCGAATCGTCCGCAACTTGAAGTGTGGGTGAAATACGCGCTTGAACACAAAGCCGTCATTTTATTCGACGCGGCTTACGAGGCTTACATCAGCGACGCCAACCTGCCGCATTCGATTTACGAAATTCCCGGCGCGCGCGAGTGCGCCATCGAATTCCGCAGTTGCTCGAAGAACGGCGGGTTCACCGGCGTGCGCTGCGCGTTCACCGTGGTGCCCAAATCGCTGAACGCGCAGACGAAGACCGGCGAATTCCAGCCGTTGCATCCACTGTGGCTGCGGCGCATGACCACGAAGTTCAACGGTGTTTCCTACATCGTGCAACGCGGTGCCGAGGCGCTTTACTCGCTGGAAGGCAAGGCGCAGGTGCGCGCGCTCATCGAACATTATCTCGGCAATGCGAAAGTACTGCGCGAAGGCGCGAAGCAGGCCGGGCTGAAAGTATTCGGCGGCGTGAATGCGCCTTACATCTGGGTCAAAGCGCCGAAAGGCGTCACAAGCTGGCAGGCATTCGACAAGATTCTCGGCGAGGCGAACGTCGTTATCACGCCCGGTAGCGGTTTCGGTTCAAGAGGTGAAGGCTATTTCCGCATCAGCGCGTTCAACAGCCGCGCCAACGCCGAGGAAGTCGCCCGCCGGTTGCAGGCATTGAAGTGGTAGCGGCAACCATCCTTGGTTGCCGGTGACTGCGGCATCCGTGCCGCGCATTTCCAAAACATGCAACTGGAAGCTGTCATCACCGTACGCTGGGAAGCGTGCCGCCACGTGCGTAGCAGCAACCATCCTTGGTTGCGGGTGCTAACGGCTTCCAACCGCATGTTCACTTGCGTTGAAACTGCGCCGCTGTTGGATTCGCGCTGCTCCACTGCCAATCTTCGGGCCGCGCGCATAAGCGGGCTTTAACTGGGTTGTTCGTGACGTAGATACAAAGCCGTGCGCGTTCTGCGTCATCACGAATCCAATGATCGTAGCTCTCCTTTTGCCAGAAATGTTTGCCACCGCGTTGGAGCCGTTTATTCGCTTCGCTGGCCGTGTATGATTTCCAACTGTGCAGAATACGGCTCAAGGTATGCCCTGGATAAGGCCAGAGCACGGCATGAACGTGGTTGGGCATTACAACCCAGGCGTGCAAGTCGTATCGCTCTCCGACAAAGAAATTAACGGCGCGAGCAACCAGTTCCGCAAGATCCGGCTGCCGCAACCAGCATTCACCCGCCCCGGCATCGAGAAACGCCTCAACCCGGTCGGAATACCATGCAAAGAGCTGTAGTTCTTCGTACCAGGTCAATGGCCGCTTTGCAGCCAAGTCCTGCTGGATGATTGCTTCGCGCTCATGCTTGAGTTTTTCCACGGTTTCGCGTGGAAGCGAATCGGCGAGACGAAAAGTTACAAAGTAAACCGCGCCTTTGTGTTTGAGGTGCGGAAGTTTGCCACGAGTGTGAAAACCTGAAACCAAACGGCGCGGGTCGGGTTTCGTCTTGTGGGGTTTCACAGTCAGGCAGAGTTACGGAAGAGGTTGCGCGAAGCCAGTTCAAATTGCAGTTGAGACTGGTGGCTGGAAGCCACCGTTACTGGCACGCTGAGAAGCGTGCCTCTACGCGCGTAGCGGCAACCATCCGTGGTTGCCAGTGACTGCGGCATCCTTGCCGCGCATTTCCAAAACATGCGGCTGGAAGCTGCCATCACTGGCACGCTGGGAAGCGTGCCGCCACGTATGAAGCAGCAACCATCAGTGGTTGCCAGAAATTGCGGCATCCTTGCCGCGCATTTCTAGAACATGCAGCTGGAAGCTGCCGTCACTGGCACGCTGGGAAGCGTGCCGCCACAATGCCGAGGAAGTCGCCCACCGGATGCAGGCATTAAAGTGGTGACAAGGCCCGTTTCACCAGGAACTGAAGCCGGGATGGGGGAGGTTGATTCAGGGGCTCCAGCGGACTTGCTTCGTTTGCATTCGGGTGTATCGTCCTGGCGAGGCCGGTTGTCATGGAAACCAACAATGGCACACCTCGAAAAAAGCACGTCCTGATCATGGACGACGATATTCCACTCGCTTGGTCCCTCAAAGAAACCCTCGAATCCAAAGGCTATGAGGCGACGATTGTGCCTGACGGCGCGCTGGCGTTGAAGTTTGTCCTCCGACACCACTTGGATGCCGTGGTCTGCGATCTTCAGATGTCTCAGGTTGAAGGCGATCTGTGGTATGCCACGGTCGAACGCTCGAAACCGTCGCTGGCCCGGCGGTTTATTTTTATCACCGGACTGGACGATCACTCACAGTTCCAGAAATTCATTGATCTGGTCAAGTTGCCGGTGTTGAGCAAATCAGTGGCCTTGGATACACTGCTGGGTGAAGTGATGTGCGTAGCGGAGCAGAGATGACGCAGGCCGGAATTGAAGTGGTGAAATTTCATCATTGCGGGAAGCATTTGTTTTGGTATCTTTGCCCCTCGTTTTTTACCGACAATTTAACCGAAGAATTTTTATGTCACAGCATCGCAGTCTGCGCGCGGCGTCCACCCTCGGCGGCAAGCGCAATGTCCTCAAGCGCTTCGAGCGTGTCGAATTGCTCAAGAAACGCAGCCAGTGGAAGGACGGCGACCGCATCACCGGCCTCCGCAAAACCAAGCCCGCTGTGTAGAAAGTGACGGGTGACACGTGACACGCGACACGGGTTTCCGTCGCTCGTTACTTGTCAACTGTCACGCGTCACATGCCACCGGCCATTCGTTTGCAGAAATTCCTGGCGAACGCGGGCGTAGCGTCGCGCCGCGCGAGCGAACAAATCATTCTGGACGGGCGCGTGTGCGTCAACGGCCAGCCGGTGCGCCAGCTCGGCACTAGGGTTGATCCGGGCCACGACGAGGTGACGGTGGCCGGCCGGCCGGTTCGCGAGCGGCGCAAGCTGTGGGTGGCGTTGCACAAGCCGGTCAGGTGCGTTTGTTCGCGCCAGGATGAATGGGGCCGTCCGACGATTTACGATTTATTGCCCAAGGAATGGCAAAATCTTTATTCTGTGGGCCGTCTGGATTTCAACACGGAAGGATTGCTTTTCCTGACCAATGATGGACAATTCGCCTTGCGCCTGACGCATCCGCGTTACGGCGTCCGCAAAAAATACGTGGCGACCGTCGCCGGCAGCGTGGACGAGGCGATGCTCGCGGAATTCAGGCGCGGTGTCTGGCACGCGGGCGAGAAGCTCAAGGCACAGGCGGCCCGGCTGATTTCGGCCAGCCACGCGAAAAGCGTGGTGGAACTGGAATTGAGTGAGGGCAAAAACCGCGAAGTGCGGCGGCTGTTTGAATCGCAGGGGTTGACGGTGAAGCGATTGCAACGGACGCAGATTGGCAAAATCAAATTGGGTGAACTGAAACCGGGCCGCTGGCGGACATTGACAGAGACAGAAATAAGAACTTTACTTGGCTGAATTATGAAAAAGCAGATTTGGTCGGTTTTCGTAGCAACGATTTCAACAAGCTTGTTTGCGCAGACGAACGCACCCGAGTTAACACCACCCCCCGCAACTCCGCCGCCGGCGGTGACCGCACCCGCGACGACCGCCGTCGCACCTGCGCCGGTGGTTACCAACGCGCCCGCCAAAAAGAAAATCGTCCCACACAAGAAGCGCACACTCGCCGCGGCGAAGGAAGCCGTGGTCGCCGAACCGCCCGTCGCGCTCGTGCCCGGCCCGGCGGAAGTCGGCGTCAACAACGTCAACGTTCGCGGCCAGGCCAGTCTCAAGGGCGAAGTCATCGCCCACCTTCTCAAAGGCGACGCCGTGACGGTGCTGGAACAAATCAATTTGCGCAAGCACAGGGCGAATGAACCGGCGCAGTGGGCCAAAATCGCCTACCCGACAAACGCGCACGCCTGGGTCAACGCCAAATACATTGACGCCACGAGCAAAACGGTTTTGCCGAAGAAGTTGAATTTGCGCGCCGGGCCGGGTGAAAATTACAGCGTGGTCGGTTTGATTGAACGCGGCACACCGGTCAGCGAAATTTTAAACAAAGGCAACTGGATGGAAATCGAACCGCCGACGAACGCCTACGCTTTTGTCGCCGCGATGTATTTGAAACAGGAAGTGCTGGCGGCGGCACCGGCCAATGCCGCTCCGCCGATGGAGACCGGACCGGCGCCAACTCCGATGCCGGTCGCCGAAGCGCAACCCATTGCCACCGAACCGGCCAACCCGCCTGTTCCGCCGGTTACGACTGAAACCAATGCCGCTCCGGCGGTTGCGATGGAAACGAACGCGCCCGCCGCGCCGGTTGAACAAACGCCGCCGTCGCCACCGCCGCCGCGCGTCGTGACACACGAAGGATTCGTTCGCCCGGTCACCAGCGTCATTGAGCCGACGGCTTATGAATTGTATGACCCGAGTACAGACATAGCTATTGATTACCTCTACACGACGACGACGAACCTCGACTTGAGCCGTTACAACGGTCTGCACATCATCGTGACCGGCGAGGAAGGTCTCGCCGCGCGCTGGAACGAGACGCCCGTCCTCACGATTCAACGTATTCTTGTGGTTTCCACAGATACAAATGCCGTCCCAAGATTCCAATCCGTCAGCCCGCGCACAGGGCACCATAATTGACGGGCGCGCAATCGCCGCGCAAATCCAGAGCGAACTGGCCGGCCGCATCGCCGCGCTGAAAGTGCGCGGCATTCAGGCCGGGCTTGCGTTTGTGCGCGTTGGGGAAGACCCGGCGTCCAAGGTTTATGTCGGTCGCAAGGAAAAGACGTGCGCCGAACTCGGTATTTTTTCGGAAATGCATGTTCTCCCGGAAGCAACGAGTGAAAGCGAACTGCTCGCGCTGCTGAAGAAGCTGAACGCCGATGCGCGCCTGCATGGAATCCTGGTGCAAGCGCCCTTGCCGAAACAAATTCGCGAGTCGGTGATTTATTCTGCCGTTTTGCCGCAAAAGGACGTGGACGGTTTTCATCCGGTGAACGTCGGCAAATTGATGCTCGGCGACGCAACGGGTTTTCGGCCCTGCACGCCGTCGGGCATTGGCGAGTTGCTCGCGCGCTCGAACGTGAAAACCGACGGCGCGGAAGTGGTGATTTTGGGCCGGGGCAACATCGTCGGCAAACCGATGGCCGCGATGCTTTGCCAGAAAAGCAAACACGCGAACGCGACCGTGACGATTTGTCATTCCGCCACGCGCGACATCAGGGCGCACTGCCGGCGCGCGGACATTTTAATTGCCGCGATGGGCGTCGCCGAATTTGTAAAGGCGGACATGGTCAAGCCCGGCGCAACGGTGATTGACGTGGGCGTCAACCGGGTGAGCGATCCGAAGGCGAAAGGCGGTTCACGGCTGGTGGGTGACGTGGATTTCGCGCGCGTTCAGCCGGTTGCGGGAAAAATCACGCCGAATCCCGGCGGCGTCGGGCCGATGACGATTGCGATGCTGATGCAAAACACCGTGCGCGCGGCGGAGATGGTTCAGTCAGCTAAATGAGTGATTGGTTAAATGAGCGGTTGATTTTCAGCCCTTCCGAGGGTTTCTCATTTAACGAGTTACTCATTTAACTTATTTAACCCGTTTAACAAATATGGAAGCCACCCGAATTTTGCCGGATTTGCAGTCCTCGCTGTTGTGCGAGGAGGTCCGCCAGGAAGCCAACGGAAATCTGATTCTCATCGGCGTTATCAGCCTCATCCGCGTGCCACAACTGCCCATCGTCGCCGCGCGTCTCTGCGTTTTCAACCGCTGGACGGCGGGCATTGGCCGGTTCACGGAATGCATCCGGCTCATCGCGCCCGACCAGACCACGGTGCTCCGCAAGGGCGAGATGAAATTTGAACTGCGCGACGCGGCACTGCACGCCACCAGCGTAATGGTCTTCGGCCAGATTGAATTCAAAGCCGCCGGGACCTATTTTGTCGAGGTGCTCGTGGATGACGTGATGAAACTGCGTTACCCCATTCCGGTGGTTCACGTCCCGCCGCCGGAGCAATCGCAAAAGTCTCCGCCGCCCCCTGAAAATGCGCCCGGCGCTTGAGCGCGGCGCAATTCGTGTCCTAATTTGCTGTAGTGTCGGCGCTGTGCGCCGAAAAGGTAGAGCCATCCGCCTTCGTGGTGCGTCATAGCGCCGCTTCGGCGCGACGACGGCAGGCTCGACGCTACAAAAAACTGGAGTGGCGCAAACTTCCGCGACAAACGGCAGGGATTTGTTAAAATGCGGCGGAACGGAAGTTCCGCACCATGACGGCTTCGGAATCATCGCCAACTGCTTGGGAACCGCTCACGCCGCGCGGGGTGGCGGCTTTTGCCCATGCGCGACTCGGTCGCCTGCTGGTGGTGCAATTCGTCGTTGCGGTGCTGGCCGCCATCGCGGTGGATTGCTTTTTGGACTTGGGCTGCTTCCCCACCATCACCACTGCCATCAAACAACTGCCGGACCATGGCGAAATCCGCGCCAACCAATTGAACTGGCATGGCGAATTACCGGCGCTTCTGGCCGAAGGCGGCTTTCTCGCATTTGATGTTGACCTGGAACATACCGGTCAAATCCACTCGCCGGCGCAGGTACAAATCGAATTCGGCAGGGAATCCGTTCGCGTTTTTTCCCTGCTCGGTTATCGCGAATGGAATTATCCGCCCGGTTGGATTGTGGCTTTCAACCGGACCGATCTGGAACCGCTTTGGGACGCTTGGAAACCCGACCTCCTGGCCATCGTGACCGGTGCGGTTATCGTCGGGCTGATGCTTTCGTGGGCGGTATTGGCGACCGTTTATTTTTTTCCGGTCTGGCTGATTTGCTTTTTTGCCAACCGCGATTTGAACTTCCGGCAGAGCTGGCGGCTGGCAGGCGCGGCGCTCATGCCCGGCGGGTTGCTGCTGACGGCGGCGACTGCGGTTTACGGCTTGGGTGCGCTGGATTTGATCCAGATGAGTTTCGCCTTGGGCGCGCATTTGGTCCTCGGCTGGATTTATTTGTTCATCAGTCCGCTGTTTCTGCAACGGGCGTCGCCGGCGGAGAAGCGGAACCCGTTTTTGACAAAATCCTGATCTTAATCCTAATCGTAATCCTGCTCTCGTTTGTTGAAGGATGACGGTTGAGATTAAGATGAGGACCGGTGGTGGGCTACTTTGAATTTGGATTTTCATTGGGGGCTTGATTGTGCCATGCTTAGCGTATGGTTAAACCGAAGCGCAGGCGGCCACAGGATGCGATGCAATTGGCGCACAGAGTGTTTCAGGATGTTATAGGCATTGCCGATCCCAAGCCAGCTAAGAATCCCGCTGCTGTTGCGCTGGGCAGGCTGGGCGGATTGAAAGGTGGAAAGGCGCGGTCGGATTCGCTTTCACCGAAACGTAAGCGTGAGATTGCTCGGAAGGCAGCATTAGCGCGGTGGAACCGGCCCAAACCACAAAAGTCTCGGCGGCCCGTCAAAGATTGAACCAATTTGTCCCATTTTGGGTCTTAAATTCGGGTTGTACGCTGCGTAAGACGATGGCGACAGATATGCTAGGTGAGTGGCGGTAGGGATGGGCGTCGAACCCACAACCGCGTTAACGGCGGCGGCTTATAAGGCCGCTGCCCACTACCGCTTGGGCGTCCCTACCACCAAAAATTCTACAAATAAAAAAGGACTGCGTTAACGCGCAGTCCTTTCCTGATTATCCGCCAAAAATTGCTTCTGTCAGGCGGACAATATGCCCTTGGGCGGTAGTGTCCAAAGGCACCTGTTTTTTTACCATCTTGCCAAACAATGTCAACCCGGTTTTTTCAGTCCGGCACCTGCTGCTCCTAAAAATAGGCATAAATTTATATTGACAATATTCCCAAAAGGAATATTGTCAAGAGCAAATGTGGCGAATCGAACCAACCCCACAGTATGTAAAAGACCAAAAATGGTATGAAAAGAAGCGTCCAAACGAGTTGGCAGCCGCATTGTACAACCTCAAGCGATATGTCCAACAGCTTAATGCTGCGCCTAATTCTAAGGCTTTCACGGTAGGATACATCCACCCAGAGCCGCATGGTGTCGTAGCCATTGACCAACGCGGCGGAGGTGGTAATTTACAAGAGACGAGATTGTATGTGTATCCTGACGAGGCTCGAAAAGTGCTTTACATCATTACGATTGGGAATAAAGATGAACAGCCATCCGACGTGCAGTTTTGTAACGATTTTGTCGGGTCGTTGGTAAAAAAAGAGCAAGAGCAAGTCTAAGGAAAGGAAAATTATGAGCACTGAACGAGAAAAAAAGGCGCAAGCTACACTCATTGGAAGGCAGTATGGCTCCGTTGAGGAGATGATGGCCGGAGAATCAGTCTCACGCGAGGTGCAGAAGGTCGTCGCTGGTTTAAGTGAGGAGACGATGATTGTCCGCAATCTTATTGAAATGCGGCGTTCCGCAGGCATGACTCAGCAACAACTTGCTGATGCGCTCGGCAAAACCCAAGGAGCGATTTCCAAGCTGGAAAGCGGTTCTGACGCGGAGGTCACTATTGATGAATTGACTGCTTATGCCAAAGCGACAAAACAGGAGATCATGCTTTATGTGGGCAAGCCAATGAACGATATGGAGTTTGTCAAATGGCACGCTTCTGGAATTCGGCAGCACTTAGGGGCGCTCGCCAAGGCAGCGCACCAAGATGCTGATATGGAACAAGCAGTCCAAGCGTTTTTTGGCGAAGCGTTCTTCAATCTCCTTGCCATTTTGTCGAAATGCCAGAAAGAACTGCCAAATCAAAACGTTGGAGTGCTCTTCAAACGATTCGGCGGACCAGCATCGCCTCGCGCATTAAGGTCCAACATTGAATCTGTTCCAAGATTCGGCGAAACCACCACTGTCTGAGTTCTCGGTTGGTCGCTGATTAGTTAGCAACCAACCCGACAAATCTTTTTGTTTTTATGCTTGACTACTCAAGCATTGAATGGTAAATTGTGTGTATGAATAAATTGAGCAATGACCAAAGGGCTAAGGTGGTTGGTTGCCTGATTGAAGGCTGCTCCCTTCGCAGTACCGTGCGCATGACTGGCGTTGCCAAGAAAACTGTGTCCCGAATCTTGGTTGAGGTGGGCGGGGCGTGCGCCGCCTATTCTGACAAAATCATGCGCAACCTTCCTTGCAAGATTTTACAGGTGGACGAAGTGTGGAGCTTTACCTATTGCAAGCAGGCAAACATCCGGCCCGAATTGGAAGGGCAAGACGGCATTGGCGACACTTGGACGTGGATTGCATTGGACAGTGAAACGAAATTGATTCCCGCGTGGCATGTCGGGAAGCGGGAAATTTCCGACGCCCATTTGTTCATCCATGACCTGAAAAACAGGCTGGCGCACCGCGTCCAATTGACCAGCGACGGCCACAAGGCATATCTGACGGCGGTTGAAGATGCCTTTGGCGCGGACGTGGATTATGCAATGTTGGTGAAAATATATGGCCGCGAGCAGCCGGGAGTGGAAACCCGCTATTCGCAGCCCGCTTGCATAGGCACACGCAAGCGCAAGGTCATCGGCAATCCAGACCGCAGCCTAATTTCAACCAGCTACCTGAGGACCGACTTCGTTGACACCCGCGGCAATGGCCTTTAGCCTCCACGCACCATGTCGCGACTGCCGTTTGAACTGATGCTGGCCCTGCGCTATTTGCGGCCCAAACGGACGTTCGTTTCCATCATCACCCTCATCTCCGTCGTCGGCGTCGCGCTCGGCGTCGCAGTGCTCATCATCGTCATCAGCGTCATGAGCGGGTTCGACCATGACCTGCGCGAGAAAATCCTCGGCTTCAACGCGCACCTGAAAATTTATGCGCGCGGCCGGACGCTGGAAAGTTACGAACGGGTGATGGATCTTGTCGCGTCCAACAAAAACGTGCGTGGCGTCGCGCCGTTTGTGCTTGGCCCGGTGCTGCTGGAAACGGAGCCGACGAATGGCGAGCAGGCGGCTTTCGCCACGCCATATATGCGCGGCGTTGATCCCGGCCACGAAGCCGACGTGAGTGTGCTGCCGCAAAGCATTGTCTCCGGCAAATTCGATTTGAGCGGACGCGGTCTGGTGGTCGGCAGTGAATTTGCCCAGAACTACAACCTGTTTATTGGCGACCGCGTTTCGATTTATTCGCCGGCTGAGTTGAAGAAAATGAAGGATCAGCGCGGTAAGACGAATGAGGAAGCCATTCTGCCGGACGAATACACCGTGACCGGCATTTTTGACGTGGGTTATTTCGATTACGATTCTTCGGTGGTGGTTGCTTCGCTCGAAAATGCCCAGGACCTTTATGCCTTGGGCGACAACGTCCACGGGTTGATGGTGATGTTGCAGGACCCCTATCAGGCGCCCGAAGTGCAGCGTGAATTGGAAACCACGCTCGGCCCGCGCTACAACATCACAACTTGGACGGAGGAAAACACCACGATTCTCGGGGCGCTCCTCGTCGAGAAAAACGTCATGTTTTACATCCTCTTCTTCATCGTGATTGTCGCCGCGTTGTGCATCCTGAGCGCGCAAATCACGTTTGTGGTCCAGAAAACCCGCGAAATCGGGATGCTCAAGGCGCTCGGTGCGACAAACTTTCAAATCTCCGGCATCTTTTTGAGCCAAAGCGCCATCATCGGCGTGTTGGGCGTGCTGGCCGGCTACGGTCTGGGCATTCTGGCGCTGGCGTATCGCAATGAATTCCTGCATTTCATGAACCACCTGACGGGGCGCGACCTGCTTCCCGTGTCTCTTTACTTTTTCAATCAACTGCCGGCGGTAATCAATCTGAATGACATTGCCATCATTTGCGGAGGCTCATTTGTCATTTGCGTTCTTGGCGGGGTGCTGCCTGCGTGGCGCGCCGGCCGTTTGAAACCCGTGGAGGCGCTGCGTTATGAGTAGAAAAATGGAAAACATTCAACATTCAACATTCAATATCGAACGCCGAACGATCCGGTTGACGATTCCTCGTTGGAAGTTGAACGTTGAAAGTTGGGTGTTGAATGTTTTTCATTCTCCCAATGGAGGTTGGTCATGAGCGACCCGCTCCTTTCCGCCCGCGCCCTCACCAAGACCTACGCCATGGGCAAACGCACGCTCGAAGTGTTGCGCGGAGTGAACCTCGACGTGGCGCGCGGCGAATTCCTCGCGTTGCGCGGTGCGTCCGGCGCGGGTAAAAGCACCTTGCTCCATTTGATCGGCGGTTTGGACACGCCGAATGCGGGCGAAATCCATTTCGCCGGGCAAAATCTGGCTGGGTTCTCCGAACGCGAATTGACCGAATTCCGCAACCACCGCGTCGGGTTCGTTTTCCAGGCGTATCATCTGCTGCCGGAACTCACCGCGCTGGAAAACGTCTGTCTTCCGGCGCGGGTCGCCCGCGTGCCCGCCGCCCGGGCCGTGGCGCGCGGACGCGAATTGCTTGCCCACGTTGGCCTTGCGGAACGCATGGAACACAAGCCGTTCGAACTTTCCGGCGGCGAACAACAGCGTGTCGCCATCGCCCGCGCGCTCGTCAACGAACCGGATTTGCTGCTGGCCGACGAACCGACCGGCAATCTCGATTCGCACAACGGAAGCGAAATCCTTGAATTGCTGAAAGACCTGCGCGCCAGTAAGCAAACCACGCTGGTCATCGCCACGCACGACGCCCACGTGGCTGCCAACGCCCCCCGGGTGGTTGAGTTGGTGGATGGGCAAATCCAGTCGTGAGAATTTACGATACACGATTTACGATTGACGCAACTCACGACATTCGGCCGCGTAAATCGCAAATCGTATATCGAAAATCCAATGAGCCAGGACTACTGGGAACAACGCTACCAAACCGGGGACATGTCGTGGGAAAAAAACGCGCCGTCGCCGGGGCTGGTGGATTTTTTGGCGGCGCATCCGGCCCTGCCGCGTGGAACGGTTTGTGTGCCCGGTTGCGGCACCGGCCATGACGCGCGCGAGTTTGCGAAAGCAGGTTTTGCCGCGTTTGGTTTCGACCTCGCGCCGAGTGCGATTCGACATGCCGTGGAGAAAACCAAGGCCGCCGGACTCAATGCCGGTTTCCAGCGCGCCGATTTCCTGCATGATGACCCGCCGCAATTGTTTGATTGGATTTTTGAACACACGCTCTTCTGCGCAATCAAACCCAGTGAACGAAACGATTATGTCCGCGCGGTACTGCGCTGGCTCCGGCCGGAGGGACAATATCTGGCGATCAATTACATGATCGTCGAAAAGGGTGAAGGCCCTCCGTTTTGCACCACACGCGAGGAACTGGGGCAGCGTTTCTCGCCGTACTTTGAGTTGGTGGCGGAGTGGGTTCCGCGTTCCTATCCCAACCGCGTTGGGCGGGAACAGATGTTCTGGTGGCGGCGGAAAGCCGGTTGATAAGTGCCGTTCGTACGGCTAGTTTCTGCAGGTATGCTTGACGATCGCGATTATATGCGCCAGCCGGTTTACCGTGACCGGCCGCTGGTGCCGCAAATGTCGTTCACGATCGTGCTTCTGATCGTGAACGCCATCGTCTTTCTCATTGAATGCGCCGTTTACGGTTATCCGCTGCGATTTCCGATTGACAGTTATTTCGCATTGAGCGTCGAAGGATTGGAGCACGGCTGCGTCTGGCAACTGCTGACCTACCAATTCATGCACGCCGGAGTGCTCCACATCCTGCTCAATGGTTGGGCGATTTACGTCTTTGGCCACGCGATTGAACAAACACTCGGCGGGAAAAAGTTCCTGACCCTGTTTCTTACGGGCGGTGTCATTGGTGGGCTTTTCCAGGCGCTTGCCGCCTTGCTCTGGCCTGAATACTTCGGCGGCCCGGTCGTGGGTGCTTCGGCGGGGGCATTTGGTTTGGTCGCGGCCTTTGCGGTTTTGTTCCCGGAACGCGAGTTGACGCTACTGCTGTTTTTCATCATACCGGTTCGATTGACCGCAAAGGCGTTGCTGATTTTTTCGGCGGTGCTGGCGGGGGTCGGCATTATTTTTCCGGCCAACCACATTGCCAACGCCGCGCACCTGGGCGGGATGTTGACCGGCGTGGTTTTCATCCGTCAGTTCATTCAAGGCCGCTGGCTGCAATGGAAATTTCCAACGCGCCGCGCCGCGCCGCGCGAACTAGTGAACGTACACGCGGCCAAATCCGGATCGTGGCACTCATCCGCGGGCAAAACCGATGAGGAAGACTCCACCGATGAATTCGTTAAAAGCGAAGTGGATCCCATCCTCGATAAAATTTCCGCGCATGGCATCCAAAGCCTGACCGAACGCGAGCGCAAGATTCTGGAGAAGGCCCGCGCGCGAATGGCGAAACACTAGGAACGCCGGCCTCCGGCCCGGCGTGATCCGTTTGCTCGTCCGGTAAACGCGCCGGATCGGAGATCGGCGCTCCAATTTGACGGCACTCAACTCCATGGCGCGCTGGAGCGGAGCGAAAGCGGCTCGACTCCCGGCTCCCGACGTTTTACGCTCACCTCATGATAACGCGCTACTCACGCCCCGAAATGCGGGCCATCTGGACTGACGAAAACAAGCTCCGCATCTGGCTGCAAATCGAACTGCTCGCCGGCGAAGCGCTCGTCAGGCAAAGCATCGTGCCGCGCGTTGACTTCGCCAAAATGAAGCGCGGCGCGGACAAGTGGTTTGCTGATTTGCCCGGCCTGGTTGCCCGCCAGAAGGAACTGGAAAAAATATTGAACCACGACGTCATCGGCTTCACTACTGCCGTCGCGGAAAAAATCAATCACCGCGCCAGCCGCTGGTTCCATTTCGGCCTGACCAGCAGCGACATCATTGACACCGCGTTCGCCGTGCAGATGACGCAATCCGCCGACATCCTCATTACCGACGTCAAGACGCTGCGGAAATCCATCGCGGCGCAGGCGCGTAAATACAAATTCACACCCTGCATCGGCCGCAGCCATGGCATCCATGCCGAGCCAACGACCTTCGGTCTCAAGCTGGCGTTGATGTATGACGAATTTGGCCGCGCGTTGGAGCGCCTCGAACGCGTCCGCGAAACCGCCGCTGTCGGCAAACTTTCCGGCGTGGTCGGCACCAGTGCGCATCTCTCGCCGCGTGTCGAAGCCTACGTCTGCAAAAAGTTGGGTCTGCGCCCGGCACCCATCGCCACGCAGGTTATTCAGCGCGATATCCACGCCGAATTCATGACCGCGTTGGCGCTGGTCGGCGCGAGCATCGAACGCTGGGCGGTTGAATTCCGCCACCTGCAACGAACCGAAGTTCTCGAAGCGGAGGAACCTTTCACCAAAGGCCAGAAAGGCAGCAGCGCCATGCCGCACAAGCGCAATCCCATCACTTGGGAACGCCTCACCGGCCTCGCCCGCGTCCTGCGCGGCAACGCCGTGGCCGCGCTGGAAAATGTCGCCCTCTGGCACGAGCGCGACATCAGCCACAGCAGCGTCGAGCGCATCATCTTCCCCGACTCCTGCACGTTGCTCGACTACATGTTCGGCCTGCTCACGCGGCTGATGGCCGGCTTGGCGGTCTATCCCGAAAACATGAAACGCAACCTGGGCCTGAGCCTCGGCATGTGGAATTCACAGACCGTCCTGCTCGCGCTCATCAAAAAGGGCCTGGCGCGGGAAGCCGCCTACAAGCTGGTCCAGGGCGCCGCGATGAAAACATGGGAAGTGAAACACGCCGGCCGCGACGATGCGGATTTCCTCGAACAACTAAAATCCGACCCCGCCGTGGCGAAATATTTCAAGACAGGAGAATTGGAGAAATTATGTTCGTTGGATTTTCACTTCAAAGAAGTGAAGAATCGGTTCAAAAAACTGGGGTTGTAACCACGGATGGACGCGGATAAACACGGATAAAGAATAATCCTTGAACGGGTTTTAACGCAAAGACGCCAAGTCACAAATCCGTGTCCATCGGTGTTCATCCGTGGTTTCCGTCTTCGCTGCGCTACGACGCGACAAGAAAACTCTTTTGCTTGGCTTGGACGCCGGGATTATTCTGTGCGCATGGCCTTTCG
>JBEKMU010000049.1:0-19320 GCA_049523555.1 Verrucomicrobiota bacterium
GGCGGGTTCATCCATCTCCTGCTGGCGGTTGCCATTGTCATGGTGCTGTTCAACCTCATTTCCGGGCGCAGGCGAACGGTTTGAGCAGCTGTTAACCGAAGAAATCAAACTGGAGATTCAATATGAATACAAAAACCATTGTTGCAGTCATCCTGGTCACTCTCGGCATCGTGGTGCTCGCTTACTCGGGCATCACCTTCACGACTCCGGGAAAGCCTGTCGAGTTCCTCGGAATGCACTTTGAGACCACAGTCAGCCACTTTATCCCGCCCGTCGTCGGAGCGGTCGCGCTCGTTGGTGGGATCGTGCTGCTGCTGGTGAACCCCAAGCGGGTCTGATGAGCGGAGTCGAATCCGGTGCCGAAATGAAAGGCTGTCGGCCTGCTCGTTGGCAGCAGCGTCGCCGCCATCGTCGGCCTGACGATGACGTTGTGCAATTGGAAACAAGCTTTAAGCCGTGCGCCGGCCGGTCAAAGCGGATCGTCAACACATCAACACTATGATACCAAATCACCAACAGTTCATCGAAGCCATCCACGCGAAGAAGAAGGTTTGCGTGCGGTTCTATTCCAAAGCCGACAGTGGAGTACTTGATCGAGTCTGC
Source organism: Verrucomicrobiota bacterium (assembly GCA_049523555.1). Taxonomy (GTDB): domain Bacteria; phylum Verrucomicrobiota; class Verrucomicrobiia; order Limisphaerales; family UBA11358; genus UBA11358. Next base: position 604 of record JBEKMU010000049.1, read on the forward strand.
GCGCCGATGGATTACGGTCCGGGAGGCGAGATTAAGGACGGGCTGAATCGCTATTGGCTTTGGGACTATGCGAGCAACACCGGTTCTCATACCCTGGGCCTGGTGCCGCAGCAGATTTTGGACTTGCAGGTGCTTGGCGAGGTGTTTGACCCGGCACAATTGGATGTCAGGCCCCCGCAGTGGTCCGTCCCCCGGGATTGGGGTTCGCAGCCGCAACCCATGGATGCACCAATCGGTGCGCCCGCGCTATTCACCGTCGCCGCCCGAACCGTTGGCGGGCAGGCGCAACGGCCCGAAACCACACCCGCCAACAAGAAATGAACTAATGAATGCGTTGAAACGCTGGAATCGGTTAAAAGACCTGGAAGCCTTCCAACATGGTCTGGACAATCTTTTGGGCCACTCCTCGCTCCACCGGCCTGAGGGTCAAGAGGAACCCATGGCGGTGGCCGAATGGTCCCCGCTGGTGGACATCAGTGAAGACGACCGGGAGTATCTGATCAAGGCCGAATTGCCTGATGTGAAGAAAGAGGACGTGAAGGTCACGGCGCAGGAAGGCACGCTCACCATCATGGGCGAACGCAAATTCGAGAAGGAGGAGAAAGGCCGAAAGTATCACCGCGTCGAGCGCGCCTACGGCAGCTTTGGACGCAGCTTCTCGCTCCCGGATGACGCCAGCCCCGCGAAGGTCAGCGCCGAGTTCAAAGACGGCGTGCTCACCGTGCATTTGGTGAAAGATGAGAAAGCCAAACCCCGGCAAGTCGAGGTGAAGGTTTCCTAAACGGGCGCAATAAGGGGCGGACGTCCCGCCCGTTCTCTTGCGCCAGAGCGGAAACACCTGGCGATGACTCAAACACCAGTATATGCGCGCCATGCGACTCTATCTGATTAATCCGTCCAATCCGCTGGTCAGCATCGTCAAGGTCAGCGAGAACCGTTGGAACCGTTACCGGGTGTGGAAACCCCTCAGCCTGATGGTGCTCGCGGGGCTGACGCCGCCGAACTGGAACATCACCCTTGTGGACGAGAACCTCGGCCTGCCGGACTACCACTCCATGCCCCGGCCGGACTTGGTGGGCATCACCGCGTTCACGTCGCAGGCGAACCGCGCTTATCAGGTGGCCGCGCACTTCCGGAGTCTGGGCGTGCCGGTCGTCATGGGGGGCATTCACGCCACCATGTGCCTGGATGAAGTCATGGAACGTGTGGACTCGGTCGTCACCGGGGAAGCCGAGAGCATTTGGACGCAGGTTCTTGACGACGCGCGGCGGGGCGGGCTCAAGCGCCGATACGACGGAGGACATCCCGACATCAACCATTTTGTGCCCGCCCGCCACGATTTGCTTTCAGGGCGCTATGCCTTCGGAGCCATTCAGACCACGCGCGGCTGTCCCTTGAATTGCAACTTTTGCAGCGTGACGACCTTCAATGGCGCGCAATACCGGCAGCGGCCTGTCACGGATGTCGTGCGCGAATTCCGGTCCATCCCTGAGAAGCGCGTGCTGGTGGTGGATGACAACCTCATCGGCACGCGTCCGGAACACATCGCGCGCGCGAAGGACCTCTTCCGCGCCCTGGCCAACGCCAATCTGCACAAGCAATGGATTGCCCAGGCCACCATCAATTTCGCCGACGACGAAGAACTCCTGGCGTTGGCCGCGAAGGCCGGATGCCGGGGCGTCTTCATCGGTTTTGAATCTCCGACACCGGAAGGGCTTCGGGAACTCGGCAAGAAGTTCAACCTGGTGAAGGACCGGGATTTCCGCGCCTCGGTGCAGCGCATACAGCGGCGCAAGATTCTGGTCGTGGGTTCCTTTATCATCGGTTTGGATGTTGACGAACCGGGCATCGGCAAACGGATCGCCGAGGTGGCCAGCCAATATGGCGTGGACACTCTCAACACGCTGTTTCTAACGCCTCTGCCCGGCACGCGTCTGTGGGACCAAATGAAGTCGGAGGAGCGCATTGCCCTCAATCTGTTTCCGGAAGACTGGAAATACTACACGCTGACGTTTCCAGTGGCACGGTATAAACATTTCTCTCGCGAGGACATCATCCAGGAAATGATTTCCTGCAACCAGCGCTTCTATTCCCTGGCGGGCATTTTGCGCCGGGTATGGAGCGGCTTTTGGGAACGCCGCCACCCGTTGCTCAGCCTCGTGGGCAATCTTTCTTACCGGAACAACAGCCGTGTGGACTGCAGGACTTACGCGGACTTCCAGCGTCAGCGGCGCCATTTTTCCGGCATAAACCGAATGCAACTGCAAACCCAGACCTGAACGAATATGAAAACCACCTTTCGCTATCTCAGCCTCAACGCCCAGGCCACTTGGCACCGCCAGGTAGAGGAACAACTCAAATACCTGCACAGCCTGACGGCGATAACTTCTGCCGACGTGGTCCTCGAGCACCAACAGGAAGCCAAACCGGCCTTTCGCGTGCAAGTCCGGCTGGAGGTTCCCGGACCGGGCATGCACGCCAAGGCCACCCGGCATACGCGCCAGGCGGCGCTGCTGATTCACGGCCCGGCCCTGCGCGCCGAGGCCAGAGACAACACGCTCGAAGCCGCGCTGCTCAAGGCCACCCAGGACTTGGAGCACCAGGTTCAGGCCCGCCAACTCAGGCGCCTGGAACGGGGCAAAAGCAAACTGCAGCTCAGCGCCGTTTCCAGCCGGTGGACCAACGTTCAGGCCGGCCAAAGGTGAAGCAGTCGATGAATCCTGGAGCCATGAAAACGAACGAAATGAAAAACCGAGTGGCCGAGGGGCCTTTCATTTGGCCAGCGGCTGACGCAGTGGCACCTGTAGAACCGGGAGATTTATCCCGATTTGAAGGAGAAGGCGGTTCGGAAGCTCCTGTGCCGGCTACGGAATTGATTGATGTTCCACTTGAAAACGCCCTTTGGCGGAGACCGCACTGGGTGGCACATCAAACGAATCCAAAGAAAATGACTCCATGAAACTGAACATCAATCCCGCCGGGAGAAACCGTGAACGCGTGGTGGACAGCGCAGCCAAACCAACGCAGCTAACAGGCGAGCCGGAAGCACTCCCGGGAGCCGGCGTTCCGGAACGCTTTCGGCGTTTGAAATGGAATGAAGTGGTATGTCATGGCGACTTCGTCGCAGATGAGCGCCTTGGGCTTGAACCGTGGGAAGGGCCGGGCGGATTCCGGGCCGACTCGTTTGTGAAACCAACTTACCGGAGGAAGGAAACCGGAAGGTTCCGACCGACCGCAACCCGAAAATCAAAGCGAAACACTAATAATCCATGAAACTCACCGGTAATGCCACTGCCGCCTCGCTGCCGCCATGCTGCAACACGCTGCTCGCTGACGAATTTGTCCCCGGTGCCAGGACTCGCAATTGGCACTGGAACGTCAACACTCCAGAAAGATACAAACCATGAAGGCAAAAATATTCGAAGTCATTCTCCATAAGCTGCCCTCCGGCAAGTCGCCGGCGACGGCCATGGAAGAACAGCTCAACCAATTCCTCGCGCAACACCCGGACCTGAAGTTGGTGACCACGCACATGAGCACCCTGGTCTCGCCCGCCGAGCCGAATGCCATGCCCAGCACGGAGGAATCATCCATCATCATTTTCTGCACCCTGTTTTATACCGACTAGCGAACGAGAGCGATATGCAACCCAACACCACCCATATCCCGGAGACGAAGAAACTTTATGGCCGTAGCGACACTTAAATCATTGCACACCTACCTCAGGCTGCTGGAGAACTCATCAGAGCTGAAAAGGAGGATGCCGACCTCTTCCACCCCAAGGACCTTGAAGGAAGGGTTGTACGAAATCAGCAAGCTTGTCGGCATTGATAATGTCGCGTTTAAAGACCCGCAAAACATTGCGGCGGTGATTGGACCCCAGAGGTTCGTCATGATCTGGGGAGAACCTTCTATTACCGAGCATGTCGCCCGCGTCTTCGACAGCTCGAAGGTGCTCATGACTGTGCTGATCGACCCCTTGCGTTTCGAGAAGACAGCCTCCGGACAATTGGGGCCGACAACAGGAACCGCCCAGCAGCAGACTGCCGCAAAGACCCTGTCAGCGAGTTGGGCTCAATTGAAAGCTGAATCGTCAGGCGCTCAGGCGCAACTGAACCCCGAGCCGGAAACCGCGCTCGAGAGCCTGAAACCGCTGCTGGCAGGGAACACGGCCCTGACCTGCAAGCTGTTCCGGGCTCTCTTCGAGCACATGTTGGGATTCGTGTCACCATCCAGCGCCCAGCAGGGAAGTGCCACCTTGGTGAACGAACTGACCGGCAGCAAAGAGCACAGCAGGTCTTTTCTCTCCACTGCCATGTTCATCTTGGGGGCGGAAGTTGACTACGACAATCTGACGTCATTCATGATGGAGCAGGGTCTCTTCGGCATACCCATATTCGAGCATCTGCTGCAAAACCAGGACTACTGCGAGGCCTATTACGCTTTCAGGCGGCTCGAAAGGGCATTCATCGGGTCGCCCGCCGAAGAGGAGAAGCAATTAAGGAACAGGATCGACAAGTTAAACGCGCAATTCGAGGGAAAACCTTGCGATGAGAAGATGTTCGAAGCCGGTGAGCAGGACAAGGCCAGGGTCGATGCTCACCTCGCGGCAGTGGATGTCCTGGAGGTCATGGCGCTCACCCCGTTGAGCATCAGTCTAAACCATTCGATAGCCGCCGCTTCATCCAACAGCGTTCGGTCCATGAAAATCATCGCACGGCATTTTGAGCGTTTCGCCGACGGGGAGGAAACGAAAGAACAGGCCAATAAGGAGATCGCCGACCATCTCCTCGCGTTTGCCCGACAGTTTTCCGCCGACAACAAAGCAGCGTCACCCCCATGATGCAGCACGAAGGTACCACTATGTATATACTGAAGCTCATTTGCCTGACCATCATCCAACTGGTCAAACAGGCTTGGTTGCTTCCCCAATCTGTCGTGAATGCCGTCCACCAAAGGCAGCGGCGGATCGTTCTGAACGAACTGGAAGCCGAACGGCTCGACCGGATACGCAACCCGTCAAAGTATCTTGGGAAATGATTGGAAATTCAATCCGAGTGAACGAGCCAAAAAGCCGGTTTAAAAATCAACTGTCATGAACACTAAAGTCTATATAGATAACCTGGCCGCGGTTACGACGGAACGAGATCTGATGGAGCTGTTTTCCTCTTATGGCAACGTCGTGGAGGTCAATGTCCCGATTGATCGCACCAACGGTCGCCCGCGCGGTTTCGGCTTCGTGACGATGGTCACGCCTGAAGGCGCTCGAGCCGCCATTCGGGCTCTTCATGGAAAGGAAATAGGAACGCACAATCTCATCGTAAGCGAGGCGTGGCTGCACGAAGAGCGTGCCGGCTCGTCCGGCGAAGGCCGCAGCCCCGCTGCAGCTCCGGTTGCCCCCACCAAGTCCACAGCCGGATCAAAGGTTTGACATGATGGACATGGCCCACAACCCATCCAGAGCGCCTGATCTATTTCGCCCTCTTTAAAGAAAGTGAACCTGTATGCGACGTCCCAAAGGCATCAAAACCAAAAAGTCAGTGGCCAAACGTTTCAAGATAACGGCTACCGGCAAAATCCTGTATCGAGGAGCGGGCCGGCGCCATTTGCTTCAAGGCAAAAGTCCAAAACGGCGGCGATCATTGAGAAGGGCGGCGCTCGTCGGACCAACCGACGTTTATCGTATCAAACAAAATTTGCCATTCAGCCACTAAACCACCCGCAGCCTTCCGCAATCCAAAATCCAGGCGAAAGACAAAACATCTATGAAACCGCCAAGTGTCACCGCCAGCTTGAAACCTGCCTGCGGCGGGAGCCAGGGCGCGCGCGTCCGAAAGCAGGTTTACGAGCTTACTCTGGACGACCTCAACCAGTTTCCAGTTTGGGAGTTCAGGTTGAGCGAGGCGGGCGAGGCGGGCGAGGCGGGCCGGGACGAATGTACCGTCCGGCCATACACGGCATCTGGTCCGCTTGACCCGGCGGATCGCATGTTCGTCGTGCGGGCAGTTTTTACCTTGGCTGATGGTTCGAGGATGCAGGGCTATTGCACGCCGCCTCTTCGGGGCGATGACAGCATCGGCGCCTTGCAGCCCATCATTGTTACTGACCGCGGGCAGGTCCGCTTCTGGTGTGGCACCGCGGCACCCGACTCGAAGCGTTTGGCTCACAGCTACGAGTTGCTCGGGAAGGATGCCAGGCGTGTGTTTCCGGTGCGGTTCGAGTCGGAGATGGAATTGGTCGGCGGTCCGGTCAGAGGCAGCGTGCCGGGTTTCCTGGTGCTGGAGGACTTTCAGACCCGGAAAACGAGAACAGTAGTATGACGCCGTGCGGGAGGCACTTGAGCGGTTGGGGAAATCGCGAAAGGAATTTGCCCGCGCTGTGTGCGGTCAGTGAAAGATTCAGTGACGAGGTCAAAAGAGGTTAAGTTAATTTCTTCAGAATCTGTTTGAAGTGCCAATAAACACAGTGTGGTTTCACATCGTAAATTGGGCATGAACCGCCCGATTCCGACCGCCGTGTGCCAGTTCACAACTTTATTTTATCTCCACAGCAGAAAAGAAGCAATGAACGGAAAATCGCAGGTTGCACGGCTGCCGGGCTTGCACCATTTTCCGGAACGGTTTGTGGACGTGAATTGGGAAAAATTGCGGACGCTGGCGCTGTCGGAAATCGAGGCGACGGTGGCGGCGTTGCCAAAGCCGTTGCGCGAACGGGCGGAAAAGCTGCCGGCGACCTTCGAGCGCGTTCCGAACGCCGGTTTGCAGGCCGACGGAATTGAAGCCGACACACTCGGTTTATTCACCGGGGCGGAATTCGCCGAGGAAGGGAATGTTCCACTGCCGCCGCAGATCATTTTGTTCCTGGAAAATCTTTGGGATTTTGCGGAGGGCGATGAGGAGATTTTTCGCAACGAGGTCCACACGACGTATCTGCACGAACTCGGTCATTATCTCGGTCTGGATGAGGATGAATTGACCGAGCGCGGTCTGGAATGACAATCGCCCGGGCACGCAGCCAAAACGGCACCGGCCAATGCGCTAGGAGTAACACGTGGAAAATTTGGGCTTTGCAAGCTGTTCAGTGCCTGTAAAATAACCGGTAAAATGTTGAATGCAAAGATGTGGCCCCGATGACCATTCTTTTACATGATTCCATTTCCGCTGGAAAAACTGTCAATCCGTGGGACTCCTTTAGCTCTTTTCTTGAACGGAAGATCGGAGAAAAAAGCCGGGCAGGAAAAGGCCACTGCCGTGCATTCGAGCCCGCCCACTTCGCCCGCCGGTGAAGGGCCGGAAGTGGAAGACTCCCGCTCGCTGCAATCCGAAAGCCCTACGGCGGGTTTGAATGACCGCTGGATGGTTTCCGGGGTCTGCATTTTTCTGGCGGTTATTATCTGGGTGGTCTTCGGCCAGACACTGGGGCACGAGTTTGTCAACTACGATGACAATCTTTATGTGTATGAGAACGCTGTCGTCCAAAAGAGTCTGACTTGGGAGGGATTTCGCTGGGCGCTGACTTATGGCCAAATCGGTCACTGGCACCCGCTGACCTGGCTTTCCCACATGCTCGACTGCCAGTTTTATGGATTGAGTCCCGGCGGCCATCATCTCACCAATATTCTCCTCCACACGGCAACGGCGATCCTGCTCTTCCTCGTGCTGCGGCGGATGACGGGTTTCCTGTGGCGCAGCGCGTTTGTCGCGGCGGTGTTTGCGATCCATCCATTGCGGGCGGAGTCAGTGGCATGGATCGCCGAGCGCAAGGACGTTTTGAGCGCGTTTTTTTTCATGCTGACGCTCGGGGCTTATGTGCGTTATGTCCAAAAACGGTCGAGGGTCGAGAGCCGAGAGTCGAGAGGACAAGCAGTTCCAGCCCTTGACCCTCGACCTCCCGGCGCGGCGAAGCGAAGTGAAGACGGCTCGACCCTCGACTATTGTCTGGTGCTGCTGTTTTTTGCGTTGGGACTGCTATCCAAGAACATGCTGGTAACGCTGCCCTTCGTCCTCCTGCTGCTGGATTACTGGCCGCTGAACCGTCTTTCAAGCTTCTCCCCCCGGGTTTTGCTCCGGCGGGTGGCCGAGAAAATCCCCCTGTTCATGCTCACGGTCGGATCGTGTGTGGCGACGGTTCTGGTTCCGGAGAAACTGATTGCCGGCCAACTGCCTTTCGGGCTGCGGATGGAAAACGCCGTAGTTTCCTACGTTACCTACCTTTGGCAGATGATCCATCCGGCAGGACTGGCGTGTCTTTATCCTAACCCCGCAAACTATCTGCCGCTCTGGCAGGTGGCCGGGGCACTGGGTTTGCTGCTGGCCATATCCGGAGCGGTATGGACATTTCGCCAGACGCATCCCTGCCTCGTGGTCGGCTGGCTCTGGTATCTGGGGATGATGATCCCGGTTATCGGGATTGTGCAGATATCAGGCTACGCCCATGCGGATCGTTACACGTATCTGCCGCAGATCGGCTTGTATCTGTTGCTGACCTGGACGGCGGCGGATCTGTGCGCCGGCTGGCGTCACCGCCGCGTGGTGCTGGGCGGCGGCTCCACGGTCATCCTCATGGCTTTGGTTTTCTGCGCGCGCGCACAGACTTCTTATTGGCGCAATAGTGAATCGCTGTGGACTCACGCGCTCACTTGCACGTCTGACAACTTCATTGGCCACAACAACCTCGGCAGCGCGCTGCTCAAAATAGGCAGTGTGGACGAAGCAATCGCCCAGTACCAAAAGGCGCTGCAAATCAAACCCGACTTCGCGGAAGCCCACAACAACCTCGGCAACGCGCTGCTCAAAATGGGCAATGTGGACGAAGCGATCGCCCATTGCCAAAGGGCGCTGCAAATCAAACCCGACTTCGCGGAAGCCCACAACAACCTCGGCAACGCGCTGCTCAAAATGGGCAATGTGGACGAAGCGATCGCCCAGTACCAAAAGGCGCTGCAAATCAAACCCGACAGCGCGGAAGCCCACAACAACCTGGGCACCGCTCTGATCCACAAGGGCAGTGTGGACGAAGCGATCGTCCATTACCAAAAGGCGCTGCAAATCAAATCGGACAGCGCGGCCGTCCGCAACAACCTCGACAAAGCTCTGCTCCAAAAGAGAAAAGTGGACGAGGCGATTACCCACTACCAAAAAGCTCTGCAGATCAAGCCCGACTCCCCGGATGTCCTGAACAATCTGGCCTGGCTGCTGGCAACCTGTCCGGACGCACACATCCGGGATGGTGTTCAAGCCGTCAAATATGCCGAGCGCGCCTGCGAACTGACGCACTATGGCGTGACCCTCCTCGTCGGCACCCTGGCGGCAGCCTACGCCGAGGCAGGACGATTTGGCGATGCGATTGCGGCGGCGCAGAAAGCCTGCGCGCTGGCCACGGCGGCGGGCGAACAGGATTTGCTTGAGAAAAACCAGAAACTGCTGGCTTTGTATCGTGCATACCAACCGTATCATGAGGCTGCCAACAAATTTGTTCGCGTCGCGCCCTAGCGTTCACGCTCGTCTTCAAATCGCTGGACAATTTCTCGATTCCCGTTGCCGTCACCCTTCCGTGTCATTGGCCGTGAGAAGCACCACAACCCAGTCTGTCGCATGGCTCAAAACGCGGTGAATGATTCTCCCTATTGTATTCGATGTTCCCCCGGCTACGACACGTCTTCGCCCAACTCGACGTTCCAGTAGGCGAGGTCAATAAAATGCTTCCAACTGTCGTGCCGGTGCAGGCTGAAGTTGATTTGCACGAATGGCCGCCATTTCGGCCGCTTGGGTTTGCGGATGAGGTGCAGCCCGGCCTCCTGCGGCGTGCGATTGGCCTTCTGCGTGTTGCACTCGACACAGGAGCAAACAATGTTTTCCCACGTGGTCGGGCCGCCGCGGTCGCGCGGCAGGACGTGATCCAGATTCAAATCCTTGCGGTCAAAGGCGCGCCCGCAGAATTGGCAGGTGTTTTTGTCGCGCTCGAAAATGTTGTGGCGCGTGAACTTGACTTCCTTCTTGGGCAACCGGTCGTAAATCAGCAGGAGAATGATTCGCGGCACGCGGATGCGGAATGAAATAGTGTGAATGGATTACTCGCGCGGCGCGGCTTCGGAAAGGTCGCGCCATTCCTCAAAATTGAAGGTGCGAAACGAGCCGTCGTCGTCGCTCAGAACGGCCTGCGCGTGGCCTTGGAAAAGAAGCGTCAGGGCGCGCCGGGTGGTGCAGACGTTGACCGCCTGCCACAACCGGTTCAACACAAGCACATGCTGGTTGAGCGCGATGTTCATGACGCTGTCTGGAGAAACGCTAACAAAACTGGCGGCGCAGGTCAACCACCGTCGGTGTTGGGCAATGTCCTGATTTGGTGGCGGCGGCGCACCCACCAGATCGGAACTGGGGCACTACCGGCATTGCCAAACGGCGATGGGTTCAGTTATGTTGCCACCATGAAACGCTTCGCCGCACTGGCAGTTTTGTTGCTGATGGTCATGTTGTCCCCGGCCCGCGCGCAGCAAGGCGCCGACGATCAATACCTCATCATTTACAGCCTGATGCAGCAGGCCGACTCGTTGAACAGCGCCGGTCACTCAAGTGAAGCGCTGGCGGGCTTTGTCGAGGCGCAAGGCGAGTTGCAAAAATTCCAGAAAGCTTACCCGGACTGGAATCCAAAAATCGTCAATTTCCGGCTGAATTATCTTGCGGAAAAAATCGCGGAGCTGACGCCGCAAATTCCCGCCACCAACGCGCCGCCGCCGGTCGCGTCAACGCCGCCCGCGCCGCCGCCGGCCGCGGTTCCCCCCGCCACCGGCGCGGATTTTGAGGCGCGATTGAAGGCGTTGCAGGCGCAGGTGCAAAGTTTGCAGGCGGATAACACGACCCTTGAAGCCAGACTCAAGGAGGCGCTTGCGACGCAACCGGCAATGGTGGATCCGCGCGAACTGGCCAAGGCGCAGGAGCAAATCCGGTCTTTGATGAAGGAAAACGATTTGCTGAAGGTAAGTCTGGCGCGAGGCCAGGGCGGAACGGTGGCCTTGCCCGGATTGAACACAAATCTGCTGGCGCAACTACGGCAGGCTTTGGCCGAGGCGAACAATAAACTGGCGGAGGAAGCGGCGCGTGCAGACCGGCTGACGCAGGAAAATCAAACGCTGCAGGGACGGGTGCAGGCGTTACTGGCCAGCCCCGCTGCGGTGGAAGCGTTGCGCGGGGAAAATGAGCTGCTCAAGAAACAGCTCGCGGAGTTAAGGGCGATGGCGACCAATTCTCCGGCGACGGGTTTGAGCGCCGAACTGGTCAATGCCCGCGCGCGCATTTCAATTTTGCAGTCGAATGCCGAGGTGAGTTTGCTGGAAAGAGAGGCCTTGGAAAATCGCGTGCGGCAATTGCAGTCGGGTGCGAAGCCGCCGGTTCTGACGCCCAGCGAGGCGGAAAACGAGGCGCGCATCCGCGAGTTGACACAGGAACGCGACGATTTGCTGGCGAAACTCGGCAAGGCGAACGAGGAGCTTTACGGCCACAAAAAGCAGGACGCGGCGGCGCAAATTGCCGAGCTGACCGATGAGGTGAACGTGCTGCGCGCGCGGTTGGCCGTGGACGAAGCGCGCGCCGTGCCTTACACGCTGGAGGAACTGGCGTTGTTCAAGCAACCCGCGCCGTCGGTTGCCAATCCCAATGCGGAGAAAAAATCCATCAGGGAATTGCCCAGCGGCACCGCCACGCTGGTGGCCGAGGCGCAAAAATATTTTGCCGACAGACAATACGACAAGGCCGAGGACAATTACCTGCAAATTTTGCGGCACGACGAAAACAACGGGCTGGTGCTGGCAAACCTCGCGGCAATTGAAATCCAGCAAAACAAGCTCGACGACGCGGAAAAACACGTCCAGGCCGCGCTCACCCAGGCCCCGAACGACGCCTACAATCTTTCGCTCCTCGGCTATCTGAAATTCCAGCAAGGGAAATATGACGACGCGCTCAACGCGTTGAGCCGCGCGGCCAGATTCGATCCACAGGACCCGCAAATTCAAAATTATCTCGGTGTCACGCTCAGTCACAAGGGCCTGCGCCAGCAGGCGGAAACGGCGTTGCGCAAGGCGGTCCAACTCGATCCGAATTACGCTGCGGCGCACAACAACCTCGCCGTGATTTACATCAGCCAACAGCCGCCGCTGCCGGAATTGGCACGCTGGCACTATGAAAAGGCGCTTGCCGCCGGCCAGCCGCCCAATCCGGACTTGGAGAAAATGCTGGCCGAAAAGGGCGCGCCGGTGAAACCGCAGTAATTTGCAAAACGGAGTGATGGAGCGCTGGAGTGATGCAGCGTTGAATCCATCACTCCAATACTCCAACACGTTGTTTGTGTTTACACAAATATGCTGCGCCAAGCTTTCCACGAATTGACCGTTGCGACACGCGGGCGCGGGTTTTATGAATTCACGCGCGAGGTCGAAAGGTGGGTGGACGAAAACAAATTCAAGGACGGCCTGCTGACGCTGCATTTGCGGCATACTTCGGCTTCGCTGCTCATCCAGGAAAACGCCGACCCGGACGTGCGGCGCGATTTGGAGGCGTTTTTCCAGCGGCTCGCACCCGACGGCGACCCGCTTTTCATCCACACCACCGAAGGCGACGACGACATGCCGACCCACGTGCGCACGGCCCTGACGGCGGTGAATTTGAGCATTCCCGTCCGCGGCGGCCGGCCGGTGCTCGGCACTTGGCAGGGGATTTATTTGTGGGAACACCGCACGCGCCCGCATTCGCGCCGCGTCGCGCTGCATTTCGTCGGCGAATAGGAACGCCGCCTTGAGGCGGCAGTGGGCATCGGGCTGGACCCTGCTGCCGCGTGAACGCGGCGTTCCTTGCGGCACCGTTCGTCGTTTCGAAAGCGAATAAACTCGCCAAACGCGGTGGCGGATGGCACGTTGCCAGCGTTTTATGCAAACCATGAAATGCATTTTGCCGGCGCTGGTTTTCGGCTTCGCTCTGGCCGTTCGCGGCGAAACAGCCACGAACACGTTTGGTTTCACCGCCCATGAAAGTTATCCCATTGACGACCAAATCAGCCTGCTCCACGTGGCGGATTTGGACGGCGACGGCCTGAAAGACATCATTGTGGCCAACAATCGGCGCTCGAAAATCAATCTGCTCTACAACTTGACGGGCAAGACCAATCGCGCCGTGCAGCCGCCGCGCAAGCTGGAAATCAACGAGCTGCCACCTGACGCGCGTTTCCGCATTGATTCGATCCCCGTGGCTGAACACATCTCCGCGATGGCCGTGGCCGACCTCAACGGCGACGGCCGCCCAGACATCGTTTTTTACGGTGACGCGAAAAACCTCACCGTGCTTTACAACCAGGGCACGAACGGCTGGAGCGAGCCAAAAACCTGGCACATCGAGGACGGGCGGATGGACCCGAACGCGCTGGCCACCGGCGATCTGAACGGCGACGGCCGGACCGACGTCGTTCTGCTCGGTGACAACGGTTCGTTGTATTTTCTGCCGCAACTGGCGGATCACACGCTGGGCGAGCCGCAGAAAATTCCCTACTCCGGCGCTCCGAACGCCGTTCAAATCACGGACGTGAATGGCGACGGCAAGGACGATCTGCTGCTGGTGGATTGGGACAGCCCGACGCCGTTTCGTTTCCGGCTGCAAATGCCGGGCGGACAGCTTGGCCCGGAAATTTATTTCAAGACGCAGCCCATCCGCTCGTATTGCGCGGACAATTTGGAAAACAACTCAAACCTGTATGTCGTGACCATTGCGCAAAATTCCGGACGTGCGGAGGTCTCCCAGTTCACACGCAAGCCGGCGGAAATTTTGTCCGGCGCGTTCCGGCGCGGTCAATTCCAGATTCTGCCGTTGCACAAGACGGACGCGGCACAACGCGGCGAGTTGTGGGCCGATGTCAACGGCGACGGGCTTCCAGATTTGCTCGTGGCCGAGCCGGAGAGCGGCCAGCTCTCGGTTTATTTGCAGCAGCCGGACGGTTCGCTGGCCGCGCCGAAAAAATTTCCGTGCCTGGCCGGGGTCAGCCAGATCGCAATTGCGGATTGGAACGGCGACGGCCATCCGGAAATCTTCCTTTTGAGCCGTGATGAAAACGCCGTGGGCGTGACGCAGTTCGACAAAAAGGGGCGGTTGCCGTTCCCGACGCTGATTCCGCTCGACGGCAAGCCCCTGGTGATGGCGGTCGGTGCCTTGAAACCGGACGCGAAGCCAACCCTGGCGGTGGTTGTGGACAAGGACGGCCAGCGTTCGCTCATCACGCGCACGGCGGACGGCAAAACCAGGACGCAAAAGTTGAGCAACAGCTTCAAGTCGAACCCGACGACGCTCGCAATTCAGGACGTGAACCAGGACGGGCTGGCGGACCTGGTGGTGCTGATTCCGTATGAAAAAATCAAGGTGCTCATTCAGAAACGCGGCGGCGATTTCGACGAGGAGGACGTGGACCCGCCCGGCGGTGCGATTGACCAGCCGTGGCTGGAGTCGGCGGACGTGGACGGCGACGGCAAGACCGAATTGCTGCTGCCGCAGAAAAATTTCGTGCGCGCGGTCGTGCTGGAACAGGAGGCCAAAACACCGGGTTCGACCAACCAGCCGGACTGGGTTTTCCGCGTGAAAGATCAAATCAACGGCGCGGCGGGCGATTCACGCATCGTGGGCGCAACGGCGGTGGTAAACCCCGGCAGGAAATCCGGGGTACCTTCCATCTTCCTGCTGGATGCGGAGCACAAACAGTTGACGTTGTGCGAACGCGACGCCGCAGGCGTATGGCAGGTGGTGCGCAACGTGGAATTGCCGGTGGCGGATTTCAGCGGCTTGCGTTCGGTGAAACTGGGCGTCGGCGACGTCCAGAGCGTGGCGTTTCTGGGCCAGAATGCCATCGCCTGGCTGTCGCTGGCGGGCAATGTTTGGGAATTCACGACGCTGGACGGTTACGACACGCCGATCAAGGACGGCTATTTGAACGACGTGGTCACGGGCGATTTGACCGGCAGCGGGCGCAAGGACCTGGTCTTCATGGAGACGGCCAAAAATTATCTCGACCTCGTTTCCTTCAATTCCAAACACAAGCTTGTGCCGGGCGACCGCTGGCGGGTGTTTGAGCAGCACACGTTTCGCGGCGCGGCCAATGCGCTGCCCGAGCCGCGTGAAGCGGCCGTGGCGGACGTGACCGGCGACAAGAAAAATGATCTCATCGTACTAGTGCACGACCGGATTCTGGTTTATCCGCAGGAGTAACCGGCGTTGAATCGTTGAATTGTTGAATCGTTACCTCGTCAACTTCGCAGTATTTCGCGTCGGCCCAGACTTTTTGGCAATTTGATTGCAGATAAGTGTGAGCCGTTCCACCGTTGAGTCGTGAAACGGCGCTGCGATTTTTTCCGATTCAACGATTCAACAATTCACGATTTACCGAACTTCAATTCATCTGGGGCGGGCGGGGGGCGAACACCTTGAAGGAAAGGCCGTCCGCCGTCGCGCCACCGCCATAGACGGAAAAGTAAAAGTATTTGGCAACCTGGTCGTAATCCGGCAGCAGCGAAAAATCCATCCAATCGCGGAAATTTTTTGGGAAAACCATCATGGCCGTGTCGGTTGCCGCCGAGTTCTTCAACAGTGAGAACGCCGCGCGCATGGTTTCGCGCTGGTTCTGGTAGCCGAACAGACCGTTGCCCGCGCCGCCGACGTGTTGCGCGGCATCGGCCAGGCCGGCGGTCTCGCGCAGCGGTCTGGCCTGCCCCGCGTCGCTGCGCAGGTATTCCTCCAGCGTGGAAACATCCGCCGTCAAGGCCACGTAACCGCCGCTGGCCGCGCAGTACAATGAGCGCGAAACCGGCGCGCCGGTGTCCGACAGGCGGCGGCCGGGCAGGGGAATGGTGTAAATTTTCCGGCCAAGAAAATCCCGCGGATCGGGCGCGTTTTGTTGTCCAGGCATCAGCGACGCGACGTTTTTCACCGCGAGGGCGGCCTGGTCCGCGTTCGCCGCGCCGAAGAGAAAGAGCGACGGCGCGTTGTTCAAATCTCCCGGCGTGTTTCCGGCGGGCGCCTTTTGATAGCTGATGAAATCGTCGCCGAGATTGGCGATGAGATTTTTGCGGAGGTCGAAGTCCGGGTCATTTTTCCGGGCGAGCCCATTGACGGTATCAATCGTTGCATTGAGGCTGGCCAGCACGCCGGGCGAAAGGGCGCCGATCATTTTCTCCAGTTCGGCCCAGGATTTCTGGCCGTCAACGCGCCAGCGCGAAAACTTCACGGCGCTGGCCGGCACGAACACCGGCGGATTCGCGTCCTTCGGGACGGCGGCAAAGATTTTCAAGAGGCCCTGCCGCGTCGCTTCCGGCGCGGAGAAATAAAGATTCAACTGCGAGCCGTCATGCGATTCGCGGTAGGCGAGACTCACGGACTTCAAACCCGTCAAACCCAACGCGTTCAACGTGGCAATCGGCGTAAGGGACGGCAGGAACGACGGCGCCTCCGGATTCGGCGGTTCCTGCGGAATGTGGGCCAGCACGTCAAAAAAGGTTTTCGTGTTGAACCAGGCGTAATACAGCGGCACATTGCGGAATTGCGACAATTTGTCGGCGGCAAAAACCGCGTTGTCGCGCAACGCCGGGGCCGCGCCGCCGGACAGATGGGCGACGACCGGTTCAACGGCCTTCGTTGAGATGCCGACAATCAGCAGCGATTGAAACTGGCCGACGACCAGTTCGCCGGGCTTTTCCGGCTTCGGCTCCTTGCCGAGTTCCTGCACCGGCGGACGTCTGTGGAAAATGCCCGCGAGCGTCGGGAGGTCGTTGCTCGAAAGCGTTACGACGGAAAACGAAATGCCGCGGACGGTTTCGGTGTGGATGGATTTGCCGCTTTCCGTCCATTTTTTCCGGAGCAGGTCGAGATTGGTTTTCAGCAGGCCGCCCTTGTCCCGGGCATCGAGCAGCAAAAGCAGGCCCGGCTGCTGGCTGTCGTCGGTGCCGTTCCAGCCGTTTTGGGTGATGGCGAAAGTGAACTGGCCTTGCGGCAGGCTGGCGTAATCATCGAGCTTCACGCCGAGATCGTGCTCCAGTGGCGCGATGAACTGCTCATTCCACTTCTGCATGAATTTGTCGTGGAACGGCTTCATCGCCGGGTCGTTCCAGAAAAGCCAGCCGGACGATTGTTTGGCGGCGGCGCGCACGGTGGCAAAATCGGGCGCGGTCACGAGCAATAGCGTATCCGCCGGCAGCAGATTTTCGGCGGGCGGGACCGCGGCGCGGACAAAAGTCGCAGTGGTCAAAAGGGAGGTGGCCGCAAAAAGGCGCAAAATTTTCGTGCTCATGTTCAATCAAAGTCCAGATGGGGGAAAAAGGTCGTTCAATTATTGGTCCGTCGGATTATGCCGGGTACGGCCGGGCGGTTCAAGATAGCGATACGGATTGTTCGGGTTGTCGGTGGAATAGGCAAAGGCGTCGCGGTGGTCGAGAAAGTTTTTCACCAGTTCCACCGGGATCGCAAAGCCCAAGCCCTCGCCAAACATGATTTTCATGTTGGTGACGCCGACGACATCACCCGCCATGTTGAACAACGGGCCGCCGCTGTTGCCGGGATTGATCTGCGCCGTGGTCTGGAGATAAAGCTCACCCTCCAACTCTCGCGTCTTGGTGCTCAGGATGCCTTCAGTCACGGTGCGTTCGAGGCCCATCGGGCTGCCGATGGCAAAAACCGATTCACCAACGGTCAACGCGTCCGCGCTGCCGAGCGTGACAAATTTGAATCTCGGCGCGTTCTTGTCCTCGATGTGCAGCAGCGCCAGGTCGTGAAATTTGTTGATGGCGACGATTTTGACCTGCTTGTAAGTCTCGCGGTCGAGCTGGCCGTTGGTTTGATGATAAACTTCCACGGAAATTTCCGTCTCGCCCTCGATGACGTGGAAATTCGTGATCAAATAACCGTCGGCGTTGATGAAAAAGCCGGAGCCAAGTCCGCCGGGGGTGCGGACCTGCACGACGGCCTCGCCGATTTGCTTGACGAGATCGCGCACGTCGCGGGCCGTCGCCGGGCGGGTGTCCGAATAATAAAATTGCGGCGCGTTGACGTTGACGAGCAGATTGGACGCGGCAGATGCTGGCGGCGCCGCTTCGGCGGCCTTGGAAATTCTGGCGACGACGTTGCGCGGCACGAGAAGCACGGTGTAGCCGACATCCACAACGATGCTATCGGGCTTCTCCGCAAGGATTTTGCCGGTGACGGCGGCCTGATCCTTTAATTGAATCACGTCGGCGGACGCGAGGCCCAGGCTGCAGAAAAGCAGCGCCGGCAAGGCAAATTTTTTCTTCAACAACATTGCAAGATAGTAATGCAGAAGGCGGCGTTTGACAAGCAGCGGGCGGGGGAGGGCAGTGTGTTAATGTGATTTTAGTCGTTAGCAGAGAGACCCCCATTCTCTGAACGGGGTTAGAGAAAGAGCCATGCTGGAAAGAATCTGCCCATGAAAATCCTTTCTGAGCGTTGTCCCACAACGAACCAGAAAGGAAAGAACATGAGCAGATTCAAAAGGTTGTCGCATACGATTTGGCAGTGCGAATATCACATTAACTGTGAGGTGCAGGAGATAAAGGTGCAGGCCGATCACGTGCATTTGAGCGTGCAGATTCCACTGAAGCTGGCGACCTCGGAATAGATGGGGTGCTTGAAAGGCAAGCGTGCGATCCGGGTGTTTGGCGCGTTTCGAGATCTGAGACAACGGCGC
>JBEKMU010000050.1:0-35408 GCA_049523555.1 Verrucomicrobiota bacterium
GGTTGCGCAGCATGACAAGTTTGTTGTAGCCGCCGATGACGAAGACGATGAGGCCCACCAACACCAACAGCGCAACGACTGCAATAATCAATCCAATTCCCATAGCCATAATTTTCCTTTGTTAAGTTTGCCCTTCTACTAAGCCAAAGCCCGCCGACCGGCAATGATAATTTGGCGGGCATTTTGGAATCACTCCCGGCGGTGCGCGCGTCCGCGCGGGCCGAAATCAGATGTCTTTGACGGCTCGCCGGGAGTCTCGCCCCACCCAATTGCAATCGCTCAAGGCTCGACGAACACCGGCATCCCGACCCAGACGAGCTGGCTGAGATAGTCCGCGTCCCAATTCGCCAGCCGGAAACAGCCGTGTGATTCGGTGCGCCCGACCTGCTCCGGGTTCGGCGTGCCGTGAATGCCGTAACCCGGTTTGTCCAGACCAATCCACGCCACGCCGACCGGATTGTTCGGGCCGGGCGGCAAAACCAGTTTTTGGTTCGACTGTCGTGCCTCCGGGGATTCGGGGAAAAGTTCCGGGTCGAAGGTATAATTCGGATTCGGCGCGATGACGGCGACGTGCAATTCGCCGACCGGCCGTTTCTCGACGCGCGTCGCGATGCTGCACGGAAAATGCGCGAGCAGATTGGTTTCTACATCGAATGCCTCCAGGAATTTTTCGCCGAGATGAATGACGGCAAACGCCGCCTTGTTCGTCGGCGCAGGATAATTCACGTCGGGAATTTTCACGACCGTGCCGGCGGTGAGGTTGGTCCAATTCACGTTCGGATTGAGTTGCCGGATCAATTCGGGGTGCGCGTGACTTTTTTCGGCGACGAGTTCGAGTTCGGTTTCGTAGGCGAGCGCGGACTGCTGCGACTTGGCGAGCCACGTCTTGCCGAGCGGCTGCAACCGCGCGAGGTCATTCGTCGTAACTACGCAGGTTGTCAGCAGAGGCGAATCGAGCATGAGCCGTGCATCGGTTTCCGTGTCCAACACGCCGGTCGGCGGCAAATTTTCCCTTTCCTGAAAGACGGAAATGGCCCTTCGCGTTTGCGAACCGGGCACGGCATCAATCGAACCCGGCGAAATGCCGCGGCGCGCCAATGCGATTTGTGCTTCAAACACATTGCGTGCCGCGCGCGGAAAACCGTCTCCGGCTTCAGTTGCCTCATTCCACTGGCGCGCCTTGGATTTAACGGGAGCCGGCAGTACGACGCGGGCCGGTTTGGCGGGATGTTCCTGCCGCCACCAAAACCAGGCCGCGACGGCAACGATGGCCAGCACAAACAACCAGCGAACCACGCCACTTTTGTTGCGGCGTTGGCCCGGCAACTGGTATTTGGGGTTTGAGCGGCGTGGCACGCTGAGATTAAGCCACAGGCCAAACGGCGACCCAAGAGCGAAGTGAACGCCCGGAAAGAGAGCGATTCGCTCAGGCCAGATTCAGCACAGCGTCGCCGATGATTCGGGCGGCGTCATCGTAGCTGACCAAACCGGTATTGATAATCATGTGGTAGAGCAGGGGATCCTCAATGTCGGCGCCAAAATACTTTTTGAGATAACGCTGACGGGCGCGGTCTTCGCACAGACAAAACTTGCGCGCTTGGGCTTCACTCTTGTTGTAGTCGTGGTAGAACTGGCAGGCGTGCTTGATGCGTTTTTCGAGCGGCGCCACCAAACGGACGTGGAGCACGTGCGGCAATTTGGCGGTGACGATGTGGGCACCGCGGCCGATGAGGATCACGTTGCCGGCATCAGCCAGTTTGAGCATGGTCTCGGCCGTCTGTTGGAGCACGGTTGTGGACGGCGGATGCACGCCGAAAACGTCGGCCATGATGTCTTCCAGTTCCGAAATGCGGTCTTCCGGCAGGAATTTCGCCAGGCACGCCGGGAGGTTGTGGTCTTCAAGGACCTTGTCTATGAGATTGCGGTCGAACACTGTCCACGGGCAGGCGTTCCCGGCGGAATGGGCCTGCATATAGTGAGCCAGTTTTTCGGCGACAACAAACGCCCCGCAACCCGCCTGCCGGGAAATCGTGACCGCGCGGCGCACGTTTTTTGGCACCGGCGATTCCAACCCTTCGACGAATTGCACCTGGCTGCTGATGAAGGACGGACAATGTTCAAGACCGTGGTCAATCATAACGACCTCCTGGTTCGCGGGTTTGATGTGTAGCAGGGGAACAGCCCATGCCTTCGTGTCCGGCAAAGGCCATTTCGATTAAAACCCGTTGAGTCTGCATCTTGTCCATAACTGCTTTCGGGTTTCCGCACCGGCCGTGCGCCTCATGCTCATTCCCACCGGCTCTCGATGCAGCATACGCCTCCGACACCGCCGATTTCAAGGGAGGCCAAACGATTTGATAACGGCTAATACAAAAGATTAACCATCGGCAACCGGCGGCGACGGCGCGGCTCACGGCTGGGTGAGCATTTTGCAGTAAGCGCGCCGGATTTGGTCCACCAGCGGCGAGGACGCGACGGGTTCGCCGTCAAATGCAACCACCGGCACGACGCCGAACGCGCTTTGCGTGATGAAAATGCCTTCGGAATTCCGCAGCGCCGCAGGTTTGATGACGCGTTGGTCCGTCGGGAGACCCAGTGTCTGACAGATTTCCAGCACGACGGCGCGCGTGATGCCGGGCAACACGCCGCAACCGGTCGGCACGGTGCAAACCCGGCCGCGGGAAACCCAAAAGAGATTTCCACTTGCCGCCTCGGCAACTTCGCCGTTCGTGTTCACCATCAACGCCTCATCCGCGCCCTTTTCCACGGCCTCCATCCGCGCCATGACGTGAACCAATTTGCTCATGGTCTTGAACGACGCCATCGGATCGCCGGCCGGGATGCGGATGGACGAGGTGACCAGCCTCCAGCGCACCGGATTTTCCACGTCCAACGGCGGTGCGGCGTGCAGCGACATCGCGAGGGTTGGTTTGCCGCCGGCTCCGGGCGTGTAACCGCGTTTGCCCGGTCCACGTGTCAGCACCACGCGCAAAACCGCGTCGGGCATTTGATTTTGCTCAATGAGTTGCCCGGCGAAATCCTGCAATTCCTTCGGTGTGAACGGGCATTTGATTTTCAAAAAGTCCGCGCCGCGCGTCATGCGTTCCAGATGCTGTGCCATGCGGAAGGGCCGGCTATTGACGACGCGCATCGTCTCGAACAGCCCGTCGCCATACATGAAACCCCGGTCGTTGATGGGAACGACGGCTTGTGGTTCGGGCACAAATTGGCCGTTGAGAAAGACTGTCATGGGTCTTGATTCCTAATGGCCCTTCAACTACCCGAACGGTCGCGGTTCCGCGAGCAGAAAATATTTTGCAAAAAAGTTGTCCGGTTTTGGCCGGAACGGGCATTTAATAGGTGGATGCAGGCAATGGACGACATGGCACTCTTGCGGGAATATGCCACAAGCAATTCCGAGGCGGCCTTCGAGGCGCTGGTTTCGCGGCGCGTCAATTTCGTCTATTCGGCGGCGTTGCGGCAGATACGCGATCCGCATCTGGCCGAAGAGGTCACGCAGGCGGTGTTCATCATCCTCGCGCAAAAAGCCGGGCGGATTCCGGGCAAAACTGTTTTGTCCGGCTGGCTTTTCAAAACAACACGATTCGCCGCCCTGGCGCAAATGCGCGCCGCCGCAAAACGCCGACAACGCGAGCTGGAGGCCCAAATGCAATCTGAAATCCAATCACCGACGCCCGACCCGTTGTGGGAACAAATATCACCTCTGCTCGACGAAGCGCTAACCCAGCTCGGTGAAAAGGACCGACAGGCCGTGCTGCTGCGTTTCTTTGAAAACAAAAGCCTGGCGGAAGTGGGAAATTTTCTCGGTACCGGCGAGGACACCGCACGCAAACGGGTCAGCCGCGCGCTGGTAAAACTGCACCGGTTCTTTCTCAAACGCGGGGTCGCTTCGACGGCCTCAATTATCGCCGGAGCCATTGCCGCCAATTCCGTTCAAGCCGCGCCGGCGGTGCTGACAAAATCCGTAACGGCCGTGGCGATTGGCAAAGGCGCGGCCGCGAGCGGTTCCACATTAACCCTCATTAAAGGAGCATTGAAACTTATGGCATGGGCAAAAACGAAAACCGCGGCGGTTGCCGCCGCCGCGGTCATCCTGGCAACCGGCACGACCACCGCGGTGGTCGAGGCCGTTCATTCGGCGCACGTGGCAGGCCCTCCGGACATCCAAGGCGCCTGGGAAGGGGTTTGCGAAATACCGCAACAGCACGTCAAAGCCCGGGTTGTATTAAGAATTGTCAAAACCAACGTCTCCTATCGGGCGACCCTCGACATCATTGACCGGGGCACAAAGGACGTTCCCTTCAAGGTGGATTACCATTATCCCACCATCCGCGCCGAATTAAAATTGCCCGCCGGCAATATCGTTTACGAGGGCAAGTTGAATGACGACGCGACGGAAATGTCCGGCACTTACACGGACCCCGATGACAACATACCCGTGGTGTTGAAACAAACCACGAACCCGGACAGCGTTCCGGAACCGTTCACGGCGGACGAGTGTGCGCCCCGGCGGGATTCTGACTTGCAAGGCTGTTGGGCAGGGGCGTTAAAGTATGGAAACGTTGCCCTGCCGACGACTTTGAAAATTGTGGAACAACCGGCGGGAACGTTCCGCGCGCAGTTCGACAGTCCTTGTGAAGGACTCCGCGCGCTCCCGGTTTTGGTTACGTACCGTCAGCCGGAAATAAAACTGGTGCTCAACGGAACTGGCTCTTCGTTTGAAGGCAACCTGGAAAACGGGAGCACGATATCGGGAACTTGGACGTTCGGTTTGGGCTGGTCGTTTCCAATGACATTTAAAAGCGTTGACCCACACGTCGCAGCCACGGAGGATATGAAAAAAAGCTATGGTTACACGTACCCCGACGAACTGCAAGGGCACTGGAAAGGGATCGTAGCCGTAGACCGGAATGGGAACAAAGTGAAGTTGCATCTGGCCGTGGACATCGCCCGAATGCCGGATGGCTCGTTCTCCAGTTCACTGGACAGCCCGGATGAATTGTCAAAGGGGGTGGTGGCCAGTTCCGTTCAATTTTCACCACCACGAGTGCGCGTGGAATGGATAGCCATCGGCGCTCGTTTTGAAGGCAAACTCAAGGACGGCAAACTCTCCGGCACTTGGCACACAGGCGGCCAAGGCCCCCCAGGCAGCCCGGCCTTGATGGTATTCGAGAGGAGCGGGTCAAAATGACGAGTCGGTTGCCCGCTTCGGCGGACACCTGAACAGTATATAAAATGGATGAAACTTCTTATGGCATCGCCGTGTTATTCAAGTATGAACCGAAGGCGCGCTTTCACGCTGATTGAACTGCTGGTGGTCATCGCCATCATCGGGATTTTGGCGGCGTTGTTGCTGCCGGTGTTGAGCCGCGCCAAATTCAGGGCAAAAGTCGCCGACTGCGTCTCCAATTACCATCAATGGGGCATCGTCGTAACGCTCTACGCCGACGATAACAAAGGCGTATTCCCTTCGTTCACAGTTCCTGCGTACATTGGGAGAAATCCTTGGGACGTGTCCTCGAACATGATTCCCACGTTGCGGCCCCACAGTGTGACCGTGCCGATGATGTTTTGTCCGGCACGGCCCCAGGATTACGATAATGCCGATACCTGGTGCCTGCAGAACCTGGATCACAGCCTGAACACCCTGGAGGATTTAAACGAATATTTCGTCGCGACCTTTGGCGACTTCAGCCTGTTCCTTCACAGTTGGTGGGTGCCGCGGTATGCCGGCGATCCCGCTGACGGCGGGATTTTGTTTCCCACGCCCACCCCGGGCACTGGCGACAACAACGGCTGGCCCACGCGCCCGGAAGACCCATTGGTCGGCGTGCAGCCCATCATGACCGACCGTTGCGAATACCACGACACCGCTCCTGCCGACATCGGCCGGGCCCAGGAGGGGCATTCTTACAACGGAACGATCACGTCGGTGAACCTGTTGTTCGGCGACGGCCACGTCGAGACCCGGCCCCGCGCACAGTTGAAATGGCGTTACAGCGGCAACTTCTACGGCGTTCCCCATTATAGTTTTTACTGATTCAGCGTCTTCCCATCATATTGGAATTTTCTCCGGGGAAATTGCATCAGGTAGTTCGCGTTCGAGCGCGGCCAGAAATCCGCGCGCCTTCGCCAGCGTTTCTTCGTATTCCGCGGCGGGATTGGAATCGGCCACGATGCCCGCGCCGACGTTGAAATGCGCCAAGCCATCTTGGCACAGCGCCGCCCGGATGATGATGCTCAACTGGCCCTCGCGATTGAAGCCAAGATAACCCAGCGCGCCGGTGTAAGGCCCGCGCGCAATCGGCTCCAGCTCGTCAATGATTTCCATCGCGCGGAACTTCGGCGCGCCGGTGATGCTGCCGCCGGGAAAACACGACGCGAGTGCGGCAAAATGCGTCACGTCTCTTCTCAACCGGCCTTCGACCGTTGAAACCAGATGCTGCACCTGGGCGAAGCGTTCGAGCCGCGCCAATTCCGGCGTCTGCACCGAGCCGAACTCGCACACCTTGCCGAGGTCATTGCGCAACAGGTCGGTAATCATCACCAGTTCGGCGAGCTCCTTTGCGCTGGTCTGGAGTTCGTAGGCGAGTTGTGCGTCGTGGGTCGGGTCGGCGTCACGCGGGCGCGTGCCTTTGATGGGCCGGGTCTGGATGTGCGAGCCGCTCAAACGCAAAAACTGTTCCGGCGATGACGACGCGATTTGCAAATCACCGCAGTCGAGGAACGCCGAGAATGGAGCCGGGGAGACGGCGCTCAGTTTTTGGAACAATTCCCAGCCGGAAAAATCGCACGGGGCGGTCAGGCGTTGCGACAAGTTTGCCTGGTAAATGTCCCCCGCCCGGATATAACGCTGTGTGCGATCAACGCGGTCAAGAAACTCAGTTCGTGAGAAATTGGAAACGATTCCCTTTCGGAGGGACGAGCTCTGTGAGTCCCCGACTCTTTCAGGTTGATCAGGGCGTCGCGGAGCTCCGCCCTCCGAGGTTAGCACCGCTCGCCAAAATTCGAGTTGTTCCCGTGCCCGTTTTTCGCTGCGCGAGCCGTCGGCGGCGAGGCCGGTGGAGACAATCCAGGTTTTGCCGAGGCCATGATCGAACACGACCAGACT
This sequence comes from Verrucomicrobiota bacterium, assembly GCA_049523555.1. Lineage (GTDB taxonomy): Bacteria > Verrucomicrobiota > Verrucomicrobiia > Limisphaerales > UBA11358 > UBA11358. The sequence continues at coordinate 7,133 of JBEKMU010000050.1, forward strand.
GCCGTAAAAACCGACGTGGCAATCAGGCAGTTCGAGATCGTTGACGGCGCGGCGCGGGAGCTTCGGCTCGGTGAAATTTTTCAGGTCGTAGCCCCAGTAACCAAAGCAGCCGCCGAGTGGAAACGGCAAATCTACTTCGTCCAGCAATTCAAAGCGCGACATCAAACTGTCGAGCAAGTGCCATGGATTGCCGAATTGGGTCTGGGGTCTGGCGTCCGGGGTCTGGCGTCTGGAGATTTCGCAACGCGAACCAAAAGAACGAAACGTGAGAAATGGGTTTGCCGTGACGAATGAATAACGCGCCGACGGCGAATCGAACGACGAGGTGCGAAGCAGAACAACCCCGGGATGCGGATTGCGGATTGGGGATTGCGGAGCAAGCAAGTGTGCCGCCAGCGCTTCGGGCGCGGGCGCGGTGGGAATTTCGTGAATCAGCGGGTGCATTCCAAATCATGCAAATGCCTTGGGCAGGACGCCGGGATGGCCGACGCGGCGTTTGTAGTCCAAAATGCGATTAACGGCCTCCTGCGGGTCGTCGGTCACGGTGACGAGGTCGAGATCGCCGGGACTGATAAATTTATTTTTTTCCTCCACCTCCGTTTTCAGCCAGCGCAGCAGTCCGCGCCAGTGGCCGCGCCCGAACAGGACGAGTGGAAATTGCGGGAAGCGCTCGGTTTGCACGAGCGTGACGATTTCAAAAAATTCGTCGAGCGTGCCGAAACCGCCGGGCATGAACACAAAACCGAGACTGTATTTGGCGAAACACACCTTGCGCGCAAAAAAATAGTGGAACTGCAGCGGCACATTGACGTAACGGTTGCCGGCCTGCTCGCGCGGCAGTTCGATGTTGAGGCCGACGGACTTGCCGCCGCCCTGGGCCGCGCCCTTGTTGGCGGCTTCCATGATGCCGGGGCCGCCGCCGGTGACGACGGCAAGATTGTGTTGCGCGAGACCCTTGGCGATAGCCACGGCGGCACGATAATACTTGTCATTCGGGCGTGTCCGCGCGGAGCCGAAAATCGTGACGGCGGGGCCGACTTGTGAAAGCGTTTGGAAAGAATCCACGAACTCGGCCATGATGCGGAAAATGCGCCAGGGATCCTCACGAATAAATGAAGTGGTGTCGTTCATGGCCGAAACATAGTCACGACGGTGAAATGAAACAAGCCGGAGAACTTGAAAATTCTCCGGCTGGACTGTTCAACCCGGCTCTCTCAGGAGCAACCGAGGCTTTCGCCGCAATTCAGGCACTTGTAGCACGCGCCGTTGCGCACGGCGACGTGGCCGCAATTCGGACAGGTGGGCGCGTCCTGTTGAAAATGCGCGAGGGAATCGTTCAACGATTTCACGGCGGCGTCGGCGGCGTGATGGCCATTGCCGTTGCCTGATTTCAGGTCGGGCGAGTCGTTGTCTTCGGCAATCTGCAATTCAGGCACCGGGCGGTTCAATCTTTTTTTTTCCTCTTCGAGCAAGCCGGGCATGGCCAGGTCCGGCTGTGCGCGATTGGCCGTGACCGCGGCGCGATAGCCGGGAATGAATTGCACGGCCATCCAGCGAAAGACATAATCGGTAATCGAGGAAGCGTTGCGGATCTCGGGATTTTTCGTAAAGCCGCTCGGCTCGAAACGCTGGTGCGCGAATTTTTTCACGAGGGCTCCGAGCGGCACGCCGTATTGCAACGCGATGCTGGTGAGGGTGCCGATGCCGTCCATCAGGCCGCCGATGGTCGAACCTTCCTTGGCCATGGTGATGAACAACTCGCCCGGCTGGCCGTCCTCGAACAATCCGACCGTCATGTAGCCTTCGTGGCCGGCGATGTCGAATTTGTGCGTGACGGCCGTGCGCGTGTCGGACAAACGGCGGCGCAGCGGTTTGCCGGCCTCGGTGCGCAGCCTGGCCACCTCGGCTTCCAGTTCCTTGATGCGGGCTTCGAATGATGAGGTGTCCGCCGTGGCGGCGCCGCTGGAACCGTCACCGCTCTTTTTGGTGCTCAATGGCTGCGAACGTTTCGAGCCGTCGCGGTAAATCGCCACGCACTTGAGTCCCATTTTCCAGGCCTCAATGTAGGTGCTGCGGATGTCCTCAACGGTGCTTTCGTTCGGCATGTTGACGGTCTTGGAAATGGCGCCGCTGATGAACGGCTGGGCCGCGGCCATCATTTTCAAGTGCGCGAGATAGTGAATGCTGCGCCGGCCGCGATGCGGCTTGAACGCGCAGTCGAAAACGGGCAGGTGCTCCGGCTTCAATCCACTTTTGACTGTAGTGGCGCTCTGTGAGCGTCGCTGATCGGCGACGGTCGCAGACTCGCCGCTACAATCTTCCACATCTTCGATCGTGTCGAATTTTTCGATATGGGCGACAACCTTTTCGATTTCCTCCGTGCTATAACCGAGCCGTTGGAGCGCCTGCGGCACGGTGCGGTTGACGATTTTCAACATGCCGCCGCCGGCGAGCAGTTTGTATTTGACGAGCGCGATGTCGGGTTCGATGCCCGTCGTGTCACAGTCCATCGAAAACGCAATGGTGCCGGTCGGCGCGAGCACGGTGACTTGGGCATTCCGGTAGCCAACCTTCCGGCCATATGCCAGCGCGCGGTCCCAGCAATAGCGCGCCTCCTCCTTCAGATAATTGAATTCCTGGCTGGGCTGGATTTCTTCGACGGCATCGCGGTGCAATTGGATGACGCCAAGCATGGATTCGACGTTGTCCTTTTGGCGCGGTTTCGGCACGTGCGCACAACGGGCGTCGCGGTAGCCGGGGAATGCGCCAACGCTCGCGGCGATTTCGGCGCTCTGCTCGCAGGCGTGGCCGGTCATAATCGCCGTGATGGCGCCGGCGAGCGCGCGGCCTTCATCGCTGTCGTAAGGCAATCCGTAGCTCATGATGAGCGAACCGAGATTGGCGTAACCGAGGCCGAGCGTGCGGAAAATGTGGGAGTTCTCGGCGATGTCCTTCGTCGGATAGCTCGCGTTGTCCACGACGATTTCCTGCGCGGTGATGAAAATGCGCACGGCGGCCTTGAAACGCTCCACGTCAAATTTGCCATTCTCGCGTTTGAATTTCATCAGATTCAGCGACGCCAGGTTGCAGGCGGTGTTGTTCAGGAAAACGTATTCGCTGCACGGGTTGGTGGAATGAATGGCATCGGTGCCCTTGCAGGTGTGCCATTTTTGGATCGCGCCGTCGTATTGCATGCCGGGATCGCCGCAAATCCAGGTGCCTTCGGCGATTTTGAAAAGCAGCTTCGCGGCGTCCTTCTTTTCGAGCGGCTTGCCGGTGGTGATGGCGCGTGTCCACCATTCCTTGCCGTCAATCGCGGCCTGCATGAACTCGTCGCTGGCGCGCACGGAAAGGTTTTCGTTTTGATACATCACGCTGCCGTAGGCATCGCCGTTGTAGGAACCATCGTAACCTTGTTCGATGAGCGCCCACGCCTTCTTTTCCTCCTTCTGCTTCGCGTCAATAAACTCCTCGATGTCACCGTGCCAGTCGCGGAGCGTGTTCATCTTGGCGGCGCGACGGGTTTTGCCGCCGGACTTCACGACGTTAGCAACCTGGTCATAGACCTTGAGGAAACTCAGCGGGCCGCTCGGGCGTCCACCGCCGCTCAGTTTTTCCCGCTTCGAGCGCAGCGGCGACAGATCCGTGCCGGTGCCGGAACCGAATTTGAACAGCATCGCTTCACTGTGCGCCAGCCGCATGATGCTTTCCATGTTGTCGTCCACCGACTGGATGAAGCACGCGCTGCACTGCGGGTGTTCGTATTGCGTGCGGGCGCGCTCGGCCTCGCGGGTCTTGCGGTTGTAAAACCAGTTGCCCTTGTCGGAATTTTTACCGATACCGTAGCTGTGGAAGAGGCCGACGTTGAACCAGACCGGCGAATTAAACGCGCCGTATTGGTTTATGCACAGCCACGTCAGTTCGTCATAGAAAAGCTCGCCGTCGGCCTTGCTGAAATAACCGTCCGCAATGCCCCAATCCGCAATCGTCCGGGCGATGCGGTGAATGAGCTGGCGCACGGAGGTTTCGCGTTCCGGCGTGTTTTGCTCGCCGTAAAAGTATTTTGAAACGACCACTTTCGTTGCCAGCAACGACCACGATTTCGGCACCTCGACATTTTCCTGCTTGAAAATCACCTTGCCGGTGTCGTCGGTAATCTCGGCCGTGCGGCGTTCCCACTCGATTTGATCGAACGGTTTGACCTTCGCGTCGCTGAAAACGCGCTCGACCCCCAGGGATTTCTTCGCCGCGTCTTTGTTGACTTCCACGTCTCGTGCCGCCGCCACTTTTGTGGCACGGCGCCGCCCGGCATGCGGGACAGGCGCCAAAATTTCTTCTCTCGCATCAATCATGTTGCCTCCGCAAAGCTTTTAGACATTTAACGCCCGGCAGCATCAAAAGAAAAAAATGCCAACCGAGCTTCAAAAATTGTTAATTCCCCAATAAAACCCGACTTTTTCTAAATTCTGCTTCCCCAATTAGTTGGGGAACGAACGCCATGTTGCTACCACCTGTTGTGCATTTCAAGAAAAATTTTCAAAAAAGTTACGAAAACGATATTCCCAAACAAAATCAACGGAAACTCCGCGTCAACGTTGAGCGACGATGATTTATTCGCCGCGGTGAATAAAATTTAGTGCGACTTTCCTGGCACGCGTTTTTGTTTTTGGAACGGTTTTTGTCTCCGCACCGGTTCAACCGTCTTTGGCCTCGGTTTCGGCACGAGCACCATCGGGCAGCCCTCGTAACCGAACGCGCGGCGCAATTCGTTCACCAGATATTTTTTGTATTGCCCGGAGAAAAGTTCGTCGCGGTTGACGAACAGCAAAAATGTCGGCGGCGCCTGCTTCACCTGCGTGGCGTAGAAAAATTTCAGCCGGTGCCCCGCTGCGCTGACCGGCTGGCGGCGTTCGACGGCATCGTGCAACGTGCGGTTCAAAATCGCCGTCGGAATTTTCTGCTGCAATTGCGCGGCAACGTAACGCACGGCTTCGAGCAGGCGGTCGAGATTGAAACCGGACGTGGCCGACGTGAAGATGACCGGCGCGTAATCGAGGAAAAACAATTTTTCCTGCACCCACGCGCCAAATTCACCGAGCGTGGACAGTTCCCTGGCCTGCCCTTCGCGCCGTTCCTTCCGGTTGCGCCGGCCGACTTCCTCTTCCCGCGCCTGGCGGACGGATGCCACCACCAAATCCCATTTGTTGACGACTACGATGCAAGCCTTGCGGTTTTCGACGATGACATCGGCGATCTTCTTGTCCTGCTCGGTGATGCCCATTTCCGCATCCAGAACCAAAATGGCAATGTCGCAGCGCGCGACGGAGTCCTCGGCGCGCTGGACACTGTAAAATTCAATTGAACCGTCCACCCGCCGGGTCTTTCGCATGCCGGCGGTGTCAATGAGGATGTATTTTTGCCGCACGCCGCCGGTTTCGACCTCGAACGGCACATCAATCGCGTCGCGCGTCGTGCCGGGAATCGGGCTGACGATGACGCGCGAGGATTGGGTCAAGGCGTTGATAATCGAGGACTTTCCGACATTTGGCCTTCCAACAATCGCTAGTTTCAGCATGTGCGAGTCAATGGTCAGTGGTTGGTGGTCAGTAGTCGAAACATCTGCACCGTCTGCATTGCTACTGACTGCTGACTGCTGACTACTGACTGCGGGCAAAAGGGCGACCGCGTCATTCATCAAATCCTCAATGCCATTGCCGTGAATGGTGCTGACGGGGAATATTTTTTCAAAGCCAAGTTCGGCAAATTCATCGGCGTCCTTTTCCATGCGGGCGGTGTCCGCTTTGTTGGCGGCGACCACGACCGGTTTTCCGCTGCGGCGCAACTGGTCCGCGACTTCGCGGTCGAGCGGCACAACTCCCTCCTGAACATTGACGACGAGAATGATGACGCTCGCCGCTTCGATGGCCAGATTCACCTGCTCCATCGCCGCCTTGACGATGACGTCGTCGGATTTTTCGCGGTGCAACAGGCCGAGGCCGCCGGTGTCCACGAGCGTGAAGGGGTTTCCACCCCACTCCGCCTCGGCGGTGACGCGGTCGCGTGTGACGCCGGGCTGATCATGCACAATCGCAATCCGTTTGCCGACGATGCGATTGAACAGCGCGGATTTGCCGACATTGGGCCGTCCGACGATGGCGATCAGGTTTGACACAAAGGCAGGATAAAAAATTTAATCGCCGTCGGGAATCAAAATGAAGAAGTAACAGCCGAAGTCAATTGACGCAGAATTGGATAATGTTAGTAGTATAAATTGGATGTTGGGGTAACTTTCGAGAAGTTGGTCAGCATATTGAGAAGTTTAGTCCCAAAAAGGGACAAAGCATCTCAAACGAATATCTGCTTATACGCTTTTACGTAACCAAACAAAAATCGAATCCATAATTGGCAATAAAGTCCCTGAGCTTGCCTTCGTAAAAGTTGAACCACATCGTTTTAACGGTTGCGTCAGTAATGTAGTGACGTTGTTCGAGGCCTAATCTGTTCTTGGTGATGTATGACATATTTCAAGTAGCGCGGTTATTTGATTTTCATTTCAATTTCCCCATCAAACTTTTTGCGCGGTGTACCCAGACGCGGTCGCGCTTGCGCTGGAAAGTCGGGGCGTGCACGTCGTCGGCCACCACATCCTTGAGTTCGGGCCGTGCAAGGTCCGGCTGGTTTTTGGCAACGTAAAGCTCGGCCAGTTGCACTTTGGCGCGGGCGTAAGAATGTTCCGTGGTGACCTGCTGCCAGATTTTCAAGGCGGCGTCGGTTTCGCCGAGCGCGGTCAGGGTCTCGGCCAGCGCCATCATGGTGTAGCCGTAGTCGTGTTTCGGATTTTCAGTGACAACGCCTTCGAGCAACGGACGGGCTTCGGCGGCGCGTTTCTGCCGTAGCAGGCATTGGCCAAGGTGGGCGCGGGTGTCGAGGTCTTTAGGGTCGCGTTCCATCGCCGCACGGTAGGATTTTTCCGCCTCCTCCAACTTGCCCTGCTGGAAGTAAATGTCGCCAAGTTGCGAGTGATGATGCGCCTTGTCGAGATGGTGGATTTGCGCCTGAAGTTCCTTGATGCGTTTGCGTTTGTGCGCACCGGGCAGTTCGAATCCGCTCATCGCCGACGGTGATGCGCGATAGACCATGAAATAATAAAACACCGCCGACAACCCCCAGCCGATGAAAATGAACAACGCCCAAATCCATTCGCGGTTGCGGACGGCGTGGACGAGCATCCAGATTTGGAACGCGGTCATCACCAGCCAAACGGGACTGGTGAGGAGGTAACTCCAGGCCGTGAAATCGGTGAGGAGCGAAGCGAACATGGCGCGGAAATTAAATGAAAAATGAAAAATGAAAAATGAAAAAAGCCGCAGGTCCGACACGAATCCGTCGGGCAAGCGAGGATGGAAGACGGAGGGTGGAAAGGCGCAAAGCGGAGTGCTTGGCCATCTTCCGCCTTTTCCATTCTCCATCCTCGCTTTGTTTCTTTGCGCCTTTGCGCCTTTGCGTTAAAAACCTCTGGCCATGATCTCCGGAAAAATCAAAAACGACCTGCGCCGCGCTTACGAACTCATGCGCGCCCGGTTTGGCCATCAGCATTGGTGGCCGGGCGAAACGCCGTTTGAGGTCTGTGTCGGCGCGATCCTTACGCAAAACACCGCGTGGTCGAATGTTGAGCGCGCCATCGCCAATCTGAAGGCGGCGCGGGTGCTCGAACCGGGAAGATTGTTCGCGCTGCCGGAACCGAAACTGGCGGAACTCATCCGTCCCGCCGGTTATTTCAATGTCAAGGCGCGCCGGCTGCGCGCGTTTCTGCGCATGCTCGTTGAGACGTTCGGCGGCGATTTGAACCGGCTATTTGCCGGTGAAACTTCCATCGTTCGCGAGCGGTTGCTGGCCATCCATGGCGTCGGGCCGGAGACGGCGGACAGCCTGCTGCTTTACGCGGGCGGACATCACAGTTTCGTGATAGACGCCTACACGAAGCGAATTTTTCAGCGGCATGGCTGGAGTTCAGGGGTAAAAGGCAAAATGCAAAAGGCAAAAAAATCGCGCACCCGAACGGATGGTTTCACTTATGACGAATTGAAGGCGTTGTGTGAATCGGCACTCGACCAGAAGCCGGGCACAGCGCGGCTGGATTACTGGCAGGATTATCACGCGCAACTGGTGATGACGGGAAAACATTTTTGCCGGACGCGCGCGCCGCGTTGTGACGAGTGCCCGCTCAAGCCGTTGCTGCCGCGAAAAACAAGATTCGTCACCTAAAGTCAAATGCCCGCTTGTTTTTGCCGCGTTTCCCGCTAATTTTGCGCCGTCACTTGCATGAATCCGACCCTCATTATTGTGCCGACCGTCAATGAACGGGAAAATCTCCCGCGCATGGCGGACCGTCTTTTAAAACTGCCGGTGCCGGTGGACCTGCTGGTGGTGGACGACAATTCGCCGGACGGCACGGGCAAATTCGCCGATGAACTGGCGGCCAAACACCCCGTAATCCACGTCCTGCACCAGGCGAAAAAGAACGGCCTGGGCCGCGCCTACATTGCCGGGTTCAAATGGGCGCTGGAGCGCGGCTACGAATTCATCTTCGAGATGGACTGCGACTTTTCGCACAACCCTGATGATATTCCGATGTTTCTCGAAGCCGCGAAAAATCAGAACGCCGACCTTGTGCTCGGCTCGCGTTATTCCGGCGGCGTGCGCGTCGTCAACTGGCCGCTCAAGCGGTTGATGTTGAGCCGCGGCGCGGAAATTTACGTCAGGATTATCACCGGCATGCCCTTCACCGATCCGACCGGCGGCTACAAATGTTTTCGCCGGCGCGCGCTTCAAGCCATCAATCTCGATGCCGTTCTCTCGAAAGGTTACAGCATTCAAATTGAAATGACGCACCGGCTTTGGCGGCAGGGATGCAAAATTGTCGAAGTGCCGATCGTTTTCACCGAGCGCATCGAAGGCCATTCAAAAATGTCCGGCCACATCTTCCGCGAATCGCTCATCATGGTCTGGCGGTTGTGGCTGCAAAACGGCCTGCGCCGCTGGCCCCGCAAGCGCTAATCTGGATTTTCCCAATCGCGTCCCGACCAAGTTGCGTATTTGCATCTTGGTGAAAACGTTTCTTCGTGTAACGATTTTTGGTTTGAATTTGAATCGCGTTTGGAGTTTCAATTCTATCACTCTCGGTTGCATTTCAGGGAATCGGGTGACTTGGGGCAAAAGTCAGGGGAAAGGGAATATGGCAAAGATGATATCAGGGCATTGGGAACAGATGGCCGGAGTGGCGCATTACGACGCAAAGGAACTCGCGAGACTATGCGATTTGTCCGTTCGCCAACTGGAACGGGGATTTCAGCACAAGTTGGCGCGCACGCCCCAGGATTGGCTGAACGAGCAGAGGATTAAAGCCGCACAACAATTGCTGCTTTCCGGCCAGCCGGTGAAGGTGGTCGCTTTGGAACTGGGGTTCAAACAGGTTTCCCATTTCTGCCGCCAGTTCAAGTCGCAAAACCACCTCACCCCTTCGCAATTTGCGTCAATTCAAACTCAGACATTAGGGATTGTCGCTCAGGGATAACTAGTGTCGCTGAGAGATAATCCCACTCTGTTGACCGAGGACGGATAGTTTGGCGTAATCTAACGAGGGTCAGCCTCCAAACCGAGCTACAAAACCTATGAAAACAAAAAGTCCCAAACTTATCTCCTGCTTCGCGACGGTTCTTTTCCTGATCTGTGCCGGGCAGCATGCTTATGGCTTAAATTCCACAACCACATCCCTCGTTTCCTCGGCCAACCCATCTTGTGCGGGAGGCTCGGTCACATTTACGGCAACAGTGACACCTTACCTCCCTGTGGGGGGGAACGCCACCATGCAGTTTGAGAGCAATGGTGTTGAAGTTGCGAGCGTCGCCATGGGTAATAGTAGCACAGCTACCACAACTGTGTCACTTAATAATGCCGGCACTTACACAATCAATGCGGTTTTCAGCGGCAACAACATCTTTGCCAGCAGCACCTCCACGAATTACATACAGACAGTCAATGGGTCCACTATCGTTTCGCAGCCGGCCAGCGTTGCCGTATATCTGGGTTCCGTCGCAAGTTTCAGTGTGACCGCAACGGGTGATGGATTGACATACCAGTGGCAGGTGAGCACGAATGGCGGCACTACTTTTAACAACGTTACCACCGGAACGGGTGGCACCACGGCGAATTACACGACGGACTACGTTTCCTCAACCGACAACGGCAATCAATATCACTGCGTGGTCAGCAGCTCATGCGGTTCTACTACCAGTTCGACAGCCACCCTGACTGTCTTAGCCACTTTCCCAACAATCACCACCCAGCCCCAAAGTCAGACAGCAGGGGAAGGAACCATAGCCACCTTCAGCGTTGCCGCCAGCGGGGCAGCTCCGTTGAGCTATCAATGGCAATTCAACAATGTCAACATTCCCGGTGCAACGAATGTGACCTATACCGTCGCTTCCGTTATTGCGGCCAACGCAGGTAATTACACGGTTGTGGCAAGCAATTCCTATGGTTCAGCCACCAGTTCGACAGCAGTGCTCACGGTGAATATGGTCACAAAAAATTCTACGGGGCTGGACTTCTGGGTTTCGTTCTTCAATACACTCGGTTCGGCCACTGCTACGGAAACCCTCTTGATCTCCGCAGCTTCTGCGACGACCGGAACAGTCTCCATTCCGGGTTATGGGAATCAAGTCTTCTCTGTCGTGCCGGGCGAAGTGACCACCGTGGATATTCCCAATGATGTTATAATTACTGATTATGATATTGTTCAAAATAAAGGCATTCATGTCACTGCCAACCAGCCCGTGTCTGTATATCTCATGAACTACGACTATGAAACTAGTGAAGGAACTCTCTGCTATCCGACTCCAATGTTGGGAACGAATTATTGTGTCATGTCACGTGCGAGCACAGTATTTAGTGATTCTTATTACGTTTTCCTGCCATCCCAGTTTGCAATTGTGGCAACAGAAGACCATACCACCATCACCATCACGCCTTCCGCGACAGCCAATCTCACCAATCATCTTGGAACCAATATTATTACAAAGACTTTGCAGCAGGGCCAGACCTATCAAATCTGCAGCATCGATGATTCAGGTGATGTAACCGGAACCTTCATTGCCTCAGACAAACGGATTGGGGTGTTTGGCGGGGCAGAGCAAGCTGATGTGCCAGATCGAACTTACGCAGGGAATCAGCTCGACGAAGAACAGCTTCCTGTCTCTTCTTGGGGCACGCAGGCACTGGGTTTCCCATTGGCCACTCGGCTTCATGGGGACACCTATCGGGTTCTCGCGGCTAATGATGGGACAGATATCTATGTTAACGGAACCAAGGTGGCAACGGAGGACAAAGGGGAATTCTACGACACAACCAATGACGGGCCGGTGGTGTTTCAAGGCAGCAAGCCAATCCAAGTTGCACAATTCTCGAATGGGACGTTTTTCGATAGGGATAGTCATGCTGACCCGTTTGAAATATTATTGCCGCCAACGGGTCATTACATGACCGACTATACCATTCCGGTGCAGCCCGAGTTTGATCTCGGCTATGTCAACTTGATTGTTGAACAATCAGCCATAGCGACAACTCTCACAGACGGTGTACCGGTGTCCGCGTCCAGCTTCATGCCGATTGGGGGAAGTGGTTACTATGGAGTGCAAATTCCGTTGGCTGCTGGTACACACACCATAAGCAGTCCCAAGCCGGTCGGGGTGCAGGTTTATGGATATGGCCCCTTGGCTGACGGCTATGGATACAATGGAGGGATAGCCAATGGTGCGCCCTCCTTGAGTTCGGGGCAGATCTCCGGGAACACATTTTCGTTCAGCATCAGCAATGGGATACCGGACAGTACTTGGGAGGTGTATTCATCCATTGACTTGACGAACTGGACGCCGGTGGTGGGGGTCGCCGGTGGTGGGGGTGACGTTGAATGGCAATGGGAACGCTCCGTATAGCGATGAGAACGTGAGCGGATTGGGATATCGTTTTTACAAGTTGAGCAACGGGACTTACTGCTCGCGCGCGATCGGGTTTATACGGAAAACGGCAATGCCGGGAATAACGGCAATCGCCGACCAGTTGGAGGCACCGTCGAACACGCTGAACGGGTTGTTCGACCCGATGCCGGATGGAAACTCTCTGACGAATGGAACGCAGATTTTGAAGTGGCACAATGGAAGTCCTGGTTCCGGATATCATGTGTACCAATATTCAGCTTCGAGCGGAACCTGGACGCCACTCTATAATGCGCCGTTGACGGATGAAACCCTATCCCCTGGAGAAGGGGCATATATTGTGAATCCGACGACAAGTTCATTTACGGTGACATTTGTAGGGTTGGTGCCGGAGGGGGAACTGACGGTTCCGATAATAGGAGTAGGTGGCCAGAATCTTGTGAGTGCCATCGTGCCACAAGCCGGCGGGATTGTGTCGGACTTGGGTTGTCCACTTCAGGGTGGCGAAAATATTTTGATATGGAATGGCAGTTGTTATTATTTTTATCAGTATAATCCTGGTCTAAAGGAGTTAGGGTATCCGAGCGATTGGGTTGACGCTAACGGTGGCGGTGAGTGCGCCATTCCCGGTGATGTCTATAACACAGACCTAGGCTACTATTTTGCGCCGGAACCGCAAATCACTGTGGGAATGTCGTTTTACATCCAAAATCCCAACAGCGACGAATATTGGACCAGAACGGTTTCATTATTCCTCAAGCTTGTCATCATCATTCGGTTGATTTATGTTCAACCAGTGGATGAAAGGGAACATGCCATGAAAATTAATTTGTTAGGAATTTTGTTCATCGCCGGTTCAGTGCTCTTTTCCATCGCCGCCGTTCAGGCCGCCATGCCCAGGGCCGGTGACGCCGCGCCGCTGTTTGCCGGCCAGGATCAGGACGGCAAAACGGTGAAACTGGCCGATCTCACCGGCAAAAAAATCGTGTTGCTCTATTTTTATCCGAAGGATTTCACCGGTGGTTGCACCAAGGAAGCCTGCGGTTTCCGGGATCGCATGAGTGAGTTGCAGAAAGACAACGTCGAAATCGTCGGCGTCAGTTTCGATTCCACCGGCAGCCATCAGCAGTTCGTCGCCAAATACAAGTTGAATTTCCGTCTGCTGGCCGACACTGACGGCAAAATCGCCGACGCTTACGGCGTGCGTGCCGCGGGCAAAAGTATGGATCGCCGCGTCAGCTTTCTCATCGGCCTGGACGGTAAAATTGTTCACGTCACCGACGCCGGCAATCCCGACATCCACCTTCGCGAAATGAAGGCGGCGGTGGCAAAGCTGGCAAAGCCTTGAGTGTTTTCAATTCCCGGCTCGTCAAAACCGGCGTCTGCCGGTAGATTTCGGACGTGGAGTGGTGGCTGAAAAATCGGGTCGTGGGCCGGGCGCGCGCTTTGTTCCGTCGTCACTGGCAACGCGCGCTGCGCTGGCGCGAAAAGTTTGTCTTCAAAGAGGAGGCTTTCCACCTGGTGCTGGCTGGAATTGTCGGCCTCATTGGCGGTCTGGTGAACCTTTTTTTCTTTTACGCGGTGCATCTGATGCAGCCCGGCGATCCGGTGGAGTTCGCCGAAAAGCTGCCTGATTGGGAACGCCTTCTGGTGCCAACCTTGGGTGGATTGGTGGCCGGCCTCATTTTGTATTGGGGTTTCCGCCTGGTGGGCCGGCAAGGTTCAAGCGATTTGCTCGAAGTGGTCGTGGCCGGCGACGGGCGGCTGCCGTTCCGCACGGAATCGGTGAAAACAGCGTCGGCACTGGTGAGCATCGCCACGGGCGCGTCCATCGGACGCGAAGGCGGCATCACGCAACTGTCCGCCACGCTGGCATCAAAGCTCGGGCAACTGGCGAAATGGCCGCCGTACCGGCTGCGATTGCTGGTCGGGTGCGGGGCGGCGGCGGGCATTTCGGCGGCCTACAACGCGCCGGTTGCGGGCGCAGTGTTCGCGTCGCTGATCGTGCTCGGCAATTTTTCCATGAGCCTCTTCGCGCCGCTCGTGTGCGCGTCGGTGATTGCGTCGGTTGTGTCGCGAAGTTTCTTCGGGATTGAACCGTGGTATCAAGTGCCGGCGTTTCCGGCCACCACTCCGGCGCAATTGCCATGGTTTATTTTGATGGGCGTGCTGTGCGGCGGCGTGAGCGCGCTTTTTTTGAAATTGTTGCGGGGAAGCCGGGAGCGGTTCAACCAGCTCCACTGGCCGATTTACGCGAAACTGACGCTGGCCGGCTTGTTCGTAGGCATCATCGCCATCTGGTTTCCCGGTGTGTGCGGCAATGGTTACTATGTAACGAATCGGATTTTACACGGCGATTTTACAAATCTCTCCAATCCGCTGCCGGAATTGAGCGGCCTGTTTTTTGCCAAACTGCTGGCGACGGTGGCGACCGTCGGCGCGGGGACGGTCGGCGGCGTGTTCACGCCCACGTTGTTTTTGGGCGCCGGAGTGGGGGCGTTGTTCGGCGCGGCGCTGCACCTGCTTGGTGGTGCGCCGGGCGTGCCGGCGGGCGCGTTTGCGCTGGTCGGGATGGGTGCCATGCTGGCAGGCACGACCCGATCGCCGTTGCTGGCGATGATCATGGCCTTTGAAATCTCGCTGGATTACTCGCTGATGCCGCCGTTGATGCTGGCGTGCGTGGTGTCCGTGCTCGTGGCGCGGCAATTGCACGAAGAATCCATCTATACCGAACACATGCGCTTGAAAGGTTTGTCCCTTCAACGCGAAAGCGAACAAACGGGCGTGGCGATGGACAAGACCGTGGGCGACCTGATGCGTGCGCCGGTGCCGCCGTTGCGCGAAACAACGACGTTCCGGCAACTTGCCGACCGGTTTCTCGTCAGTTCCAACAACTTTCTGCCCATCGTGGATGCCAAACAACAATTCATCGGCGTCGTGGCCTTGCAGGATTTGAAGGAATTTTTGAGCACCAGCCAGAATCTCGACGGAGTCATTGCTTACGACGTGATGCGGCCGCCGCCGAAATGCCTCACGCCCGGCCAGCGGTTGCTGGATGCGCTGCCGGTCGTGCTGGAAAGCGAACTGCGCAACGTGCCCGTGGTCAACAGCCCGGAGGAAAAACGGCTCGTCGGCTCCGTGTCCCGTGCCGAAGTACTGGCTGTCTTCTCCGAAGCCATCGCGGAAAAAAGCAAGCCCGCCGGCTGAAAAGTGACAAATGGGAGGTGACGGGTGACGAATTTTGGATTTTGACGTGTGTTCATTTTTTTCTTGCCACTGGTCACTGGTCACTGGTCACTTAATCTCTTTGCGTGCCCTTCAAAATCGGCGACCAGTTCACTTTGACGATTCACGACATCGCGTTCGGCGGCGAAGGCGTCGGGCGTGTGGAAGATTTTGTCGTGTTTGTGCCGTTTGTGCTGGTTGGCGAAGTTGTCGAAGCAGAAATCAGGGAGGTGAAAAAAAACTTCGCGCGCGCAAAACTGCTGCGCGTGGTGCAACCGTCGCCGGAACGCGTCGAGCCGGCTTGCTGCTACTTTGGCGCGTGCGGTGGCTGCCAATATCAACACGTGGAATACGCGGCGCAGTTGCGGCTCAAGCAAAAGCAAATCGCCGATCTATTCGAGCACGTCGGCAAATTTCCGCGCGAAGCCGTCGCGCCGGTTGTTCCCTGTCCGCAATCGCTTGGTTACCGCAATCGCATTATGATTCGCAGCCAGTGGAACAAACCGGAGCAAAAACTGAACATCGGCTTCGTGCGTTGGGATTGTGGTCTCGTCGAGGATATCGAGGAATGTAAAATCGCCGAGCCGGCGCTCAATCAGGAAATCCGGCGCGTCCGCCAAAACCCGCCGCCGAAAGGCGGCATCAAGGTCGTGTTGCGGATTCCGCCGGAAAATTGGGACGTGCCACCCGACTCGTTTTTCCAGAACAATTTTTTCCTGCTGCCGAAGCTGGTTGAAACCGTCCGCGAATTTTTGCGCGCGAGCGGGGCGCGGCATTTGGTGGATTTATATTGTGGCGTCGGATTTTTCAGCATTGAACTGGCGAATGCGGTTGAATCGTTTGTCGGGGTTGAATACGACCAGCGCGCCATCCAATCGGCGCGGCACAACGCGGCGGCCCGCAAAATCGGCAACGGCAGGTTCATCGCCGCCGCCGTCGAAGGAGTTTTGCCGGAATTACTCAAGTGCTTTCCGCCACAAATGACAACGGTCATTCTTGACCCGCCGCGTAAAGGCTGTCTGCCGCGGACGCTGCAATTCCTGCGTGAAATGAAGCCGGCGCAAATTATTTATGTCTCGTGCCATCCGGCGACGATGGCGCGGGACTTGAACATTTTATGCGGCAACGGTGTCTTTGAATTAAGGCGCGTGGCGCCGCTGGACATGTTCCCGCAAACACAGCATGTGGAATGCGTGGCTGACGCGCGCGCCGGGCAAAGTAATCTTGCCAATTGGCAAAATATGGGTTCAACTGGGGCAACCCAATGACAACGGAAACACGCGATGATCCGCGGAAGAATTTTATTCCGTGTTTTCTGCCATGGCTGCTGGCGGCGGCGGCGCTGGCGTTTTATTGGCTCACTCTGAACCGCTGGGCGTCGCTGTTCAACCTGGAGGCTGTGGCCAAAATTTCAGGCTGGACGTGGCAACCGGAATTGGTCAATCCGCTTCTTTTTCTCGTCACCTATCCCTTCCGCTGGCTGCCGACAACGCAAGTTCCAATCGCGGTGAATGTTTTTTCCGCTGTGTGCGCGGCGGCGACGCTCGGCTTGCTCGCGCGTTCGGTCGTGCTGCTGCCGCACGACCGCACGGACGCGCAACGCCGGCGCGAGCGCAGCGATTTTTCATTTCTGACGGTTGGCAGCGCGTGGCTGCCGCCGGTTTTGGCGGTGGCGGTTTGTGGTCTGCAACTGACGTTCTGGGAGCACGCGACGAATTTCACAGGCGAAATGTTTGGCTTGTTGTTGTTCGCATTCGTGATTTGGTCGTTGCTCGAATACCGGCTGGACGAACGGGAAGGGCGTTTATATCTGGCCGCGGCTGTCTATGGCGCGGGGATGGTGGAGAACTGGGCGATGGTGGGATTTTTGCCGGTGTTCATTGCCGCGATCATCTGGATTCGCGGGCTGAGCTTTTTCAATCTGCGTTTTCTCCAGTGGATGGTGTTGTGCGGTCTGGCGGGGATGTCGTTGGCCCTGCTGCTGCCGACGTGGGCGGTGGTTTCCGGCAAAATACCGGGTACGTTCTGGTGGCTGGTGTTAAAATCCAGTCTGGCTCTGCAGTATAACGTGCTGAAACTTTGTTTTCTCTCGTGCATTCATCCACAACAATATTTTGAGTTCCTGTCGTTGTTATTGGCCTACCTGATGCCGGTGTTCGTGCTGGCGATTCGCTGGCAGTCATCCTTTGGCGACAGCAGCCGGATGGGCATGGCGTTGGCAAGTTTCATGTTTCACCTGGTGCATGCGGTCATTCTTTTTATCTGCGTTTGGCTGGTGTTTGATCCGCCATTCAGCCCCCGTGAAAAAGGTTTTGGACTGACGTTCTACTATCTCATCACGTTGAGCGTGGGTTACTACAGCGGATATTTTCTGCTGGTGTTTGGCCAAAAGGCCTTCAGCCGCTCGCAACCGCCGCCGCCGGCGCCGTTTCAATTTTTGAATCCTTTCGTTGTCGCTGGCGTGTTCGTCCTGGCGGCATTGGCAATCACGGGACTGGTATATAAAAACACACCGCGAGTTCGTGACGTCAATGACAACACGCTCTCCCAATATGCGTCGCTCCTGGAGGAAAATTTGCCGCGTGGTGGCGGCTTTTTGTTGTCCGACGATCCGCTACATTTGTCTCTCGTGCAGGCGGCGCTGGCGCGTGATGGCCGGGCGAAGGAATTTGTGCCGCTCGACACGAAATTCCTGGTTGTGCCGGCGTATCACCGTTTTTTGCACCGCGAATTTCCACAAAAATGGCCGGAACTGGTCTCAGCCACGCAAAACAATGCGCTCCATCCTCTGGGATTAATCGGCGTTTTGAATCTGCTTTCCAAAACCAATGAGCTTTACTACCTGCATCCCAGCTTCGGCTATTACTTCGAGCAATTTTATCTGGAGCCGCGCGGCTTGGTTTACAAATTAAAACCGCTTCCGGATGACACGCTCCTGCCGCCGCCACTGGACCAAAATCAAATCGCCGAAAATGAAGCCTTCTGGTCGCGCGTGGAAGCCCATGCGTTTCCTTCCATTGAGCGGCAAATCACGCCACCTGAACCCAACACGCCCAAGACTCTGGGACAACGCCTCTTGGCGCGCCTCCATGTTGTGCGTGATCAAAATCCAAACGCGGTCGTCGCCGGCACTTTTTACTCGCGCGACCTCAATTTCTGGGGTGTCCAGTTGCAACGCGCCGGTAATCTGGAAAGAGCCGCCGACTATTTTGAAATGGCGCAAAAACTCAATCCGGACAATGTCGTCGCGCAAGTCAACCTTCAATTCAACCAGGACCTGCGTGCCGGTCGCACCGTGCCCGTTGACCCGGCCAAAGTCACGAGAGATCAGTTCGGCAAGTATCACGACTGGAATGAGGTCATCAATGCCAGCGGGCCGTTTGATGAACCGAGCTTCTGTTTCGCAAACGGCGTCCTGTTGGCAAGAGGCAACGGATATTTTCGTCAGGCCGTCGCGTCTTTCAACCGTGTTCGTGAACTCAATCCGAATTATCTGCCCGCGCGGCTCCTCTTGGCGCAAATTTATCTTTCCTCCCGCCTCCCCGACCGCGCGCTCGAAGTGCTCCATGACCCGCTCACGCAGCCCCAAAAATTCTCGCTCACGGATTCCAACTCCACCGAACTCAACGTTCTGGCCGCCGGGGCCTATCTCCAGGAAACCAACTTCGCGCAGGGCACCCGGTTGCTCGAACTGGAAATCAGCCGTCACCCGGACAACAATTATCTGCTGACCGCCACCGTGCAGGCCTTCGTGATGCGTGGTCTGTTCACCAACGCGTTGGCCGTCATTGACCACAAATTAAAGATGGTGCCCGACGATCCGACCGGGCTTTTCGGCAAAGGCTACGTTTGCATCCAGGTTCACGCCTACGACGATGCCGTTGCCGCCTTCACGCGCGTGCTCGCGATCCAAACGAACAACACCGACGCGCGTTTCAACCGCGCGCTGGCTTACCTCGACAGCGGCAAACTCGACGCCGCGCGCGCCGATTACCGGCAGTTCCAGCAAACGTTCACCAACTCGTTCCCTGCCGCCTACGGCCTCGGCGAAATCGCCTGGCGCAAACACGAGACCAATGAGGCCATCAGAAATTACAAAATTTATCTGGCCAACGCGAACACCAACACCGCCGAGGCCACCAATGTCATCCTGCGGCTCCGCGAACTCGAAGGCCATTCACCTTGAAACGCGCCAATGCGCGTCACCCACATCATTACCCGTCTGGTTGTCGGCGGCGCGCAGGAAAACACCGTCGCCACCGTCCTCGGCCTGCGCCAAAGATCCGGCGTCGCAGTTGATTTGATTTCCGGTTCAACCGCCGGTCCCGAAGGCTCCCTTGAACTTGAACTCGCTCGCGCGCCGGAAATCCTCACCCGCGTCTCCGAACTGGTCCGCCCCGTCCATCCGTGGAAGGATTGGATGGCCCTGCGCCGGCTCACGGAAATTCTCCGGCAAACCAGGCCCGACATCGTTCATACCCACAGCGGCAAGGCCGGCATTCTCGGTCGCCTCGCCGCGAAACGCGCCGGGGTGCCGCTCATCATCCACACGATCCACGGCCCGTCGTTCGGAAATTTTCAAAACGCCGCCGCCAACTTTTTCTTCCGCGCCGCCGAAAAACATGCCGCCCGCGTTACGACGCACTTCATCGTCGTCGCCGACGCGATGAAAGCGCAATACCTTGCCGCCGGCATTGGCCGGCCGGAACAATACACGAAAATTTTCAGCGGCTTTCCGCTCGAACCGTTTCTCGCGGCGAAAAGCGACCCCGCCGTCCGCGCGCGCTTGGGTTTGCAGCCCCACGATTTCGTCGTCGGCAAAATCGCGCGACTGTTCAAACTGAAGGGCCATGACGATTTGTTCGCCGTTGCCCCGGAACTTGTCCGCCGCTGTCCGCAAATCAAATTTCTGCTGGTCGGCGACGGCGAATGGCGCGAGCGGTTCGAAAATCTCGCAAAATCTCTCGACCTCGAACGCCATTTCATTTTCACCGGCCTCGTCCCGCCCGCCGAAATGCCGCCGCTGGTCGGCATCATGGACGCGCTGGTGCATCTGTCGCTGCGCGAAGGTTTGCCGCGTGCGCTGCCGCAGGCGCTTGCCGCTGCCAAACCCGTCGTCGCTTACGATTGCGATGGTGCCGGCGAAGTTTGTCTCGATGGCCAGACCGGATTTTTAGTTCGTCCCGGCGATTTGACCGGCTTGACCAATCGTTTGTTACAACTCGCGAATGACCCTGTGCTTTGTAAAAAGCTTGGCCGGTCCGGCAGGGACTTTGTCCGCGATAATTTCGCCGTCGAAAAAATGGTGGACGCCATCTACAATCTCTATCTGAAATTGGCCGCCGACGTGGTTGGAGTTCAAGCTTCAGCTTGTTCATCACGCGGGGCGGGCTAAAGCCTGAACTCCGACCATGACCTTTCCGTTTAACTTTTTTCTCGCCGCCTTCGCGGGCGCGTTTTTGACGACGCTGGTCGCGCTGCCGCTCTGGCGCAAATGGTGCCTGCGCGTCAATCTCGTGGATGACCCCGGCCGGCGCAAAATCCACGACGCGCCCGTGCCGCTGGCGGGTGGCTTCGCCGTGCTCACCGGCCTTTTGCTGCCGCTCGCGGCCGGTGCGGTTTTTCTTAAACTCGGAATGGTGAAAATTTCCTTCGCGTCATTGATTGTTCACGGCATCAATCGCCGCGCCATGGAACTCGCCGTCATTGCCTTCGGAGCAATCGCCATCACCGTGCTCGGCTGGCTGGACGACAAACATGAATTGAAACCGTTCCCAAAGTTCATCGGCCAGTTGCTCGTCGCCGTCGCCGTCGCCATGGCGTGCAAACGCATCACGCTCTTTGTGCCGAACGTCACGTTCAGCTATGTCATCACCATTCTGTGGGTGCTCACGGTCATCAACGCCTTCAACTTCATGGATAACATGAACGGCCTGTGCGCCGGACTCGGTGCGATTGGTGCGTTGCTGTTCGCCATCATTGCCGCGTCAAACGGCGAATACCTCGTTGCCCTCACGGGATTTTTGATGTGCGGCGCATTACTCGGTTTTCTGCCGTGGAATTTCCCGAACGCCCGCGCGTTTCTCGGTGACGCCGGCAGCCATCTCGTGGGCTATCTGCTCGCGGTGATGGCCATTCTGCCGCACTTTTACACGAAACAAAATCCGCGGCCACTCGCCGTGCTCTCGCCGTTGCTGGTGCTGGCTGTGCCACTGGCCGACCTTGCATGGGTCGTGATTTTGCGGACGCGCGCGCGCAAACCGTTTTGGATTGGCGACGCGAACCATCTTTCGCACCGGCTCGTGCGCACGGGATTCAGCCAGACCCGCGCCGTGCTCGTCATCTGGCTGGTTGCCGTGATGATCGGCGTGCTGGCAGCGTTGTGACGCCCTCACCCCGGCCCTCTTCCCGTCCAACGGGAGAGGGAGAATTGTTCGCCGTCTCACACGATGGCTGAAATCTGTGTTGGCCGGACGTGTGCTCGCAAAAACAGAGAACAAGTGACGGCTGTTCCCTCTCCCATCCGATGGAAGAGGGTCAGGGTGAGGGTTCATTCGTGGTTTGTTTTCCGTTCCAAATGTGATTAAAATTTGCACCGTGAAACTGCTCTTCATCGGTGACATCGTCGGCCAACCGGGACGCAACGCGGTCAAACAACTCCTGCCCAGACTCCGCGAACAACAC
This sequence comes from Verrucomicrobiota bacterium, assembly GCA_049523555.1. Classification (GTDB taxonomy): domain Bacteria; phylum Verrucomicrobiota; class Verrucomicrobiia; order Limisphaerales; family UBA11358; genus UBA11358. The sequence goes on from JBEKMU010000050.1 coordinate 29,035, forward strand.
AAATTGGACTTTGTCATCGCCAATGGCGAGAACTCCGCGGGCGGCTCCGGCATCACGCCCAAGACTGCCGGGGAAATTTTCTCGGCGGGCGTGGACGTCATCACCAGCGGCGACCATTTGTGGGACCAGAAGGAAGTTATGGAATTGCTCGCCAACGAAAAACGGTTCCTGCGCCCGCTGAATTATCCGCCCGGCACACCCGGCCAAGGCAGCGCCGTTTTTCAAATCCAAGACCCGAGATCCAAGACGCGAGACCCCATTTCGATTGGTGTTTTGAACGTGCAAGGCCGCACCTTCATGCAGCCGCCATTGGAACATCCGTTTCTGCTCGCCGCCGAAGAGGTGAAACGGCTGCGCGAACAGACCAAAATCATCTTCGTGGATTTTCATGCCGAGGCGACCTCGGAAAAAATCGCCTTTGCGCGCTTTCTCGACGGGCAGGTGAGCGCGGTGGTGGGCACGCACACGCACGTGCAAACGGCGGACGAGCAGATTTTCCCCGGTGGCACGGCGTATTTGAGCGACGCCGGGTTCACCGGCCCGCACGAAAGCGTTTTGGGCCGCGAAATCGAGCCGGTCATCAAACGGTTTCTCACCGGCATGCCGCAGCGGTTTGAAGTGGCTAAAAACCGCGTGCAGCTTCATGGCGCAGTGATTGAAATTGATGACGCCAGCGGCAAGGCGCTGAAAATTCAGCGCGTTTCTGAACCAATCGTTTGATTTGTAAAATCAGGGGAATTGCGCTATTAAGAAAACATGAGCACGCGAGAACTCATTGAAAAGGAAATCTCCGCCATGCGACCCCGGAATTCCAGGTTCTCGCGCCCGGTCAACTCCTCATAAATTGCCACCTCCCGCGGCACCGCGCCCATGATGCGCTTGGCCTGTTGTGGATTGGACCAGAAAGGCGTGCCCGCCACAAAGACCTCGCCGGCGTCGGGTTTGAGCAGGCCGGAGATGATGGAAATGGTGGTGGTTTTGCCCGCGCCATTCGGACCGAGCAAACCGTAAATCTCGCCGGCGCACACCCCGAAGCTGACGGAATCCACGGCGCGAACTGCGCCGAATGTTTTGGACAACCCCTCGACCCTCAGCAAGTTCATGGCCGCGATGATAAGGCGATGCCTTGATTTCATTGGTTGATTATCCCGCGCTAAACACGTAACACAGCAGCCTCGAAAAAGTTTCAAGCACGGTCTTTGCTGACAGGCCTCAGATCAATTCCACGACAACCGGAGCCCGCAGCAAACACACCGGTTCGCCGTCTTTGGGTCACGGGACGCCGTCCATTCTCACCCAGAACCGGCGGGAGGCGGAAAAAGGGACGTGAACCATCTAAATTTTAAAGGTTTTTGTTCCGGTGATAATCCTTGATAGAAATTCGCAAGTGTGCTTTCATAAGCTCATGGTAACCATGCAAAAGCTCATCACCATGCTGATTTGTGGGAGCATCTTGCTTCTTTGTGGATGCGCGACACCCAGAAGAATCAAGACCTCCAGCATTGGATATGATTGCTTGCTTGTCGGACGTTGTGGTGTTCCTCTCGGTGAAATTTTCGAGATCGAAGCTTCATTTGTCTCGGACCCGGACAGGAATCTCCCCAAAGAGTCTAGACGCTGCTGGTTGAGAGTCACAGCGGTCAACGGGAAGCGACTCAAGGATCCAATGGAGATCGGAGTATGGGCGTGGGATGACAGACCTAAAGGCGACGTCTTTCGGCTTCGTGTAAAAGAGGATGCCGAGTATGAGGACTTTGTGACTCCCAATCTGTCGGAAACTTCCGATTGGCATCACGAGCAGTGCCTTTTCACCGGCCTTCGGATTATCGAGCAGTTGTCTCCGGTTTCGCCACGATAGTAGAGTCAGACTCACAAACCCGTGTCACATGCAGGGCATTGTGAGTGTTGATCCAGAGTTTGCTCAGGGTTACAGCTTTGCCATCAAGGATTTCGTGAAGATGCCGCCTGACACCGCGCTGGAGCCAACGGCCACTGCCTCTTCCGCCTTCGCTGCGCTACGGCGCGACAAGTGAGATTTCGGTTGAGCTATGAGATTTGAGAGTCCAGATTGCAGGCGTGAGCCAGGCGCCGGCCTGTCCCGTCGTAGCTTCGGAGCGAAGACGGATGGCCGTGGCTCAGCTTTGGATCGTTAGGCCAAATTGCGCACGACATCATGAACAAACATCGAAACATCATCTTTACGATATTGCTGGTGCTCATTCTATTGGTTGGCGTCGGCTGGCATTACCAGCATCTACGCACCTTGAGCATCAATGCGAGTGTAAAAATGGGCAATCAGCTTCACGAATGGATTCCCGAAGGGACTCCTCTGGCGTCTGCGCGTCAGATTATGGAGCAGCATCAGTTCACTTGCTTGGTTGCCTCGTATGACAATATGCAAGCGATTACTAACGATCCTGACGCGATTCAGTGGACGAAAGACTTCATCTTGAGGAATGGAAAAACTGAGGCAGTAACCAATATCAGTGTTTTAAATTGCGACTGGACCGATATTAACGACAAACGGAATCGGTGCAAGGCTGCATGGGTAGCGATCAACAACAAGACGCTGGCGCTTATGTGGTGGACTGTATCAGGCAAATGACTTGGCCTACCAAATCGCTGCAGGCAACTCCGATAAACAGCATCGCGAGCAGGCAGGCCACTGTCCCTTCCGCCGTCGCTCAGAAGCTATGGCGGACAGGTGAGATTTCGATTGAGCTATGAGATTTGAAAGTCCAGATTGCAGGCGTGAGCCAGGCGCTCCATCCTCCGTAGCAGAGCTACTGCGGAGGACGGGCGGCCTGTGCCGTCGTAGCTTCGGAGCGAAGACGGATGGCCGTGGCTCAGCTTTGGGTCGTTAGGCATAGCTACGCGCATATGTACTCGTCACGCATGAAATGGTCGGTTGGCAGCCTGATGTTCTTTTTGCCTGGTTTGGTAGGGTTCATTGGGGACTTTCTCGAAAGGTTGCCGGCAATCAATAGCGTCGAGAGCAGTCGCCTCGTTTCATTCGTATTCGGCGCTTCCGTTCTATTGGCAGCGGTTGTTCCTGCTGTGTTCATTATGACTGCGCCGACGGCGCTTGCGCGGCGACTCGGTTTCACGGCGGCTGTTTGGTGTCTCTTGTTTCTGGAGGTGTTCATAGTTTTTCTCTGGTCACTTAGAGGTATTCGTTGAAAGCGCTGCCTGACAAACTGCGTGGAGCCGACAGCCGCTACGGTCACAGTTTTCGATTGATTATGAGTTTCATCGGTAGTTATTTGATTGGCGTGCGTCGCAGCCGATTCGCCGCGGCTGTGGCTCACGCAGAACGTTAGGCGACTATGCACATCACCAAACCAAATCGAGTGACACATACCTACAGGCAGAAATTACATGCCGCGCCTGCCAGAGTCTTCCCGCTTTTGTGCCCCGTGCGGGAAGCAGAATGGGCGGACGGGTGGTCGCCGGAACTCGTCATCAGTTCCTGTGGTGTTGCGGAGCGTGACTGCGTCTTTATTACGCCGGACAAGCTGGGAACGGCATTCTGGTATATCACGCGTCACGAGCCAGAAAAGTTATTCGTCGAAATGTTGAAGATTGCGCCAGGCATGACAGCTTGTCGGTTGAGCATTCAGCTTTCTGAAGAAGGCGCAGGGTGTATTGCCGATGTTACTTACACCCACACCAGCCTTGGCCCGGCAGGCGATGAATTCGTGGCCGCATTCACAGCTGAGCATTATCAAAAGGTCATGCAGGCCTGGGAGAAGGCATTGAACCATTTTCTAACGACCGGCTGTCTACTTCCAGATGATCACGCCGCCTAACCAGAGCGCTCCAGCCAACAGCCGGTGACCCTGCCCGTTCGATGATTACTTTTCATTTTTGTCCTTTGGTTGCGCTCCACCACTGCCGCCACCGGCTGTGCCTGAGCTTGGTACGTTACCTAGACAGCACGTGCTGTCTCGCCCTGTGTAGGTCTTTTCTATTTGTTCCAATTTTTTTCCCAATCAGGAACCATATTTAGCAAAAAAACGCCAGTTTGGCGAAGCACGTCCAAGTTGCCTTGGTTAGGGCCGCCTAATTGCATTTCATCAGCAATCCTGCATTTGATATTGTATTTCTCAACTGCTGTCATGCCAAAGGCGGAGCCAAAAACGAACTTACCTTCCATTCCTATCCTCCTGTCGCCTATTCCTATTAGCCTATTCAGATTAACTTCGTCATAACCAAAGCCAAGAAAGCAAACCCTTTCTGCCTCTTCTAGAATTGTTCGCGCCTTCAAGAAATGAGGCTCCGTAGAAGCGACCTCGTGGATAATCCTTATTTCCGCAGCGCATTTGTTGATCACGCCAGTATTAACTTCACCGTTATAAGGTCTTCCGTCACTCGCAAAATCACTCAGCTTGCCAAGTTGCCCGTGAAGATGGATAATTGGTATGGACTGTACTTTCTTTGCGCACTCATGCGTGCTTTTTCCATACGAGTATGCGAGCGAGTTGCAAAAAAAAATACTCCAAAGAGCGGTCGTAATTGTATGTGATTACGGAAAGCTTATTTTTATCAAAATCTTCAAACGAAGTATTCATTTCGTTGAACAAGTATCTGTACCAGTCCCCAATCATCAGCGGCTGATTGACCTGCTCATAGGGAACGAGTGCAGAAACAATTGCAGCCTTACCCATTTCGACAAATTCCGGCTGGTGCTCCAAGAAAGCATCAACTGAATTTCTCTGTGAAGATTGAAGTCGGATTGCAAAATCCTTTAAGTCCTGCTCTCGAAATCCACATCCAAGCAAACGGCCTCCAACTCCAGCTCTAATTTCAAACGAGCCGAACGGTGGAGACAGAATAGCCTTCACGATTATTTCCAACAACTCCCTGCCAGCTGGAAATCCAAAAGGCTTGCTTGCCCCGGCCCCAAGAACAAGAACTGTGGGTTTTGTAATCACTTTGCGTTTTTTTCCAGAGACGCCAAAAACAGAATGTTGGCCGCGGTTGAATGAATCACAAATGCCGCGACTTCTTCGGTTATTTGAACTTGTTGCACGCCTTGACCGTGTCCGCTCAATTTGTTTCTGACAGTTGCCACGTTTTCAAGAACGGAACGGAGTCCAGCAAGCGAAGACTGCATAAAAGACGGAAACAAACCGTTCTTTTCACAGATTGACAGTAGTGTTTTCGCCGTGTCGGTTTGGTTGTATTGCCAATCGCGTTTATGGCAAATCGCCTTCATCGTGCTTTCAAACGACTTCAAACACTCATTGATCGCTTCTGGAAATCTACCGTGCCGAAAATGCTCGTGCGCTTTCAAAAATTCTTGGTTTGCCCCTATAAAGTCGGAATCATGCAGCAACGTCATAGCGGGGCTGACCGCTTCATTGTGAATGAATTCTGAATCAATCCGAATAATTTTGCCATTCTGGAACTCATAACCAACAGAATGTTCCTTGAACCGTGCATTTAGTTCTACAACCGCTTGGCGGACATAATCCATGCAACCATAGAGCGTATGACTATCATTTCTGATTAGCTGAACAAAGTAATCAAACACAATTTCGATAACATCTAGGCAATAATCAACGTTCTGTTCCTGAAGGAAATAGTTGCAAACATCTTCTTCTGCTGTTCCTGCATTTCGCGTGAGACGAAAAACGCCACGCTCTTTGCAGATGGCTTGAGCAATACCGACATAGACAACATCCGCACCCTTAAAATAGACCGATGGAAAGTTAATAATTACACCATTCCAGACATGGATAATCTGCACTTTTAAGGGTTGCGGCAACGTATCATAGGTGAAAACGTCTGTCTTTTGCCCCTGACGATTACGTTTGGAAAATAATTCAAACATTTTCGGACTCTCCTCCCACAATTTTAATTTTTTCGGCGGTCGAGGCCGTCGCAGCGGTATGCCGGGGAAAGGTAAAATTTCTCGTTGGCCCGAAAATCCGCCACAAGCTCTTTACCCTTTGCACAGGCTGCCTCGAAGATTGCCGGCATGGAAACAGAGTTTGCGCCGAAAAATTGCCGTCGTCAATGCCGCCGTCATAGCGGTTTAGTGAACTGTGGATGCCTACGCCGCTTTGATGCACTCCAGCGAATCGTTTCGTGCGTTGTTCACCAGCTTGGTTGCATTGCAGCTTGCCGTGTTCGACAAATCTCGCCGTCTTTTATCTTGACTCATTGCGATGGAAATGCCAGGATTTCGTCAGTATGAATCCTCAAGAATTCATAAGAATCATCAGAGCCTGCCCCCAATCACCGATGTGCATGCAAAACAGCTGTAGTCTGGAGATAGTGGCTCGATTGAAAGATGGCCGCACAAGGACCGGCATATTGCAAGAGATCATATGTGATTGTGTGAAGCTGACCGACAGCAGCCACTTACA
>JBEKMU010000051.1:0-18972 GCA_049523555.1 Verrucomicrobiota bacterium
CGGCTCCGCCCCGGCACACGATTGCAGCCTGCATTCCGATGGAAAAAAGCGCAGTCAAGGATTGGTTGATACGCAAGCTGCTGGAATTACAGAAAGCTAATCCAGACGATGACGCCAAAGTGATGGCGAATCTCCATGAAATGACATTGAACTGGGGTGTCGACACAAATTTTTGGCCGCGAATCCTCGCAGCGTCCGGGGGAAACAGCGAAGGAGTCATCAGGCTACTCCGCGAAACAGAACTGCTATTCCCCCGCGTCGCAGAACTTATGGCGCTGCCGGAACCGCAGTATGAAATCCAGGCGAAACAATTCTTCGCAGACTGTCACAAATCTCCAAACCCCTTCATCTCTGAATCCGTCCTCGGTTGGGAGAAAGCACGACCGAGAGAATTCAAGGCCCAGGCGCAACTGGCAATGGTTCATGCCGCCGTGGAATACAAATTGCATGGTGAATCCGGATTGAAAAGCGTGATGGACCCCTTCGGGAATGGTCCTTTTAGCTTTCAACGATTTGTGTTCAAAGGCGTGGACCGAGGCTTTGAACTCAAATCCGCCTATGCCGGAGCCGAGGCTCCCTTCGTGATGATCTTTGTTGAGAAGGAAGGGCCGGCATTCCAAATCACTGGGCCAGATGCGGGCAAGGCAATAACCCAATGACCCGGTCAATTACCGGATGGAGTTGCTCGGGTTTTTTAGTCAGGATTGAGATGTGGCCAGCCTGAGTCCAACGTTTGTGGAAACCGAAATTTCAGAGACGCGGAGTCTGCTCGACCAGGCCCGGGCCGGCGACGCCGAGGCGTTCGGTGAGATTTGCCGCGTCCATGGAACCCGGCTGTTGCGACAGGCCGTCGCGCTGTGTGGCAACCTCACGCTGGCCGAAGACCTGGCGCAGGACACGCTGGTGGAGGCGTGGAAGGGTTTGCGTCGCTACAACGGGCGCTGCCAGTTTTTCACCTGGCTTTGCGCGATTCTGCTGAACCGGCATCGCAACCTGCTCCGACAAAAACGTCCCCTGCCCTTTTCGGCCTGCTCGCAGTATGACCGCGATGAATTTCAAAAAAAAATCACCCATCTGGCCGATCACGATTCTCTGCCGGACGAGACGGCCCAATTTCACGAACAAGCCGCGCAGGTGCGGGCCTGCATACAGGCATTGCCGGCCAAACATCAGCAGGTCATTTATCTGCGTTTTTATGCGGACGATTCGCTGGAAGGAATTGCCGCGGCCCTGGGCTGTTCCGTGGGAACGGTCAAATCCCGTTTGTTTCATGCCTTGGACAAGTTGCGCGGGATGAATGCCCTCAACGCACAGTTTGCAGATCCCAAAACGAAAGGCGGAACGTTATGAAACCTTGTGCAAAAAACCAAAAGCTCATTGCCTGGCTGACATTGGACGCGTTGGACGCCCGGCAGACGCGGCAGCTTCAGGCGCATCTTGAAACTTGCGAAGGCTGTCGCCGCTATCTGGCGGAAATTTCAAACGTGACGGAAAGGCTGGCAGCAGCGGAGGCAAATCCTGATATTCAGGCGTCCGAAAGCTTCCACCGACAAGTGGCAGGCAGATTGCGGGCGGCAAAACCGGATTCCCTTGGGGAAATTCTGGCGGCGTATTTTCGGGGAACCTTGTGGAACTGGCGCGTGGCTTTGCCGGCCATTGCGGCATTAGTGGGGATCGGCGTAACCGTTGCCATCTGGCGGCAACCACCGGAGGTTTCTTCGCCCCCAACGGCCGGCATCCAAACCGCGTCGGGATCGGACGCGGACGATGATCTGGCGCCGACCATTGCCAACTACCAGAGGGTTGCCAGTCAATCGTTGGACAAACTGGATGCCTTGCTGACCCGGCAAGGCAACCGGGCGCTACCATCCATGCCAATCTATACCGCCTCGACGCTTGGACTTGCGCAAGAGTCGTTTTGAAAACGGCCAGCGGATGCTCGTGTTATTAAGCCGCCCACGCGCTTAACTCCGCTTGCAGTTGCTCTACCGGCAGCCCCACCACGTTGCTGAACGAGCCGGAAATCTCGGCCACAATCAGGTCACCGTGTTCCTGAATCGCGTAGGCACCCGCCTTGTCGAGCGGGTCCACCCTGGCGAGGTAAATGTCAATTTGCCCGGCGGTCAGCGACCGGAAGGTCACGTCCGTGCTCACGGCAAAAGTGCGTTCACGATGCGCGCGCAAATGAATCAAACTGATGCCGGTGACGACCTGATGCGTCCGTCCCTGCAGGCGCGTCAACATGCGTCGCGCAGCGGCAAGCGTGGCGGGTTTGCCCATGATTTCGTCATCAAGAAAAACCAGTGTATCCGCGCCCAGCACGAGCGCATCAGGGATTTTTTTAGCCACCGGGCGCGCCTTGCGGTGCGCGTTTAGCTGGCAGAGTTCCCACGGCGACAAATGTTCGTGCGCCATTTCCGTCGCATCGCCGGGGATGACTTGAAAATTCAGTTTCAATTGCCGCAGCAATTCCGCCCGGCGCGGTGACGCCGAAGCCAGGATGAGCGGCGGCAATTTCATGGGAAAAATCTAAACTCGCCGCCCATAAGTGTCGAGCGGGGGAAAATTTATTGTAGTGTGCGCTGTCCCCAGCGCACTATCGCGTGAGGACACGCGACTCTACAGTCGATATTTGTCATGTGCGGCAGGTGTGGCACAGGCCTCCGGCCTGTGTTTGATTTGGATTTCACAGACTGGAAGTCTGTGCCACTTTGTTGCTATGCAAAGCGACCGCCGCATCGTCAACCTCGCCCTCATCGGTTTCATGGGCACCGGCAAAACGTCCGTCGGCCGGTTGCTGGCCGACCAGTTGCGTTTCGATTACCTCGACACGGACGAAATAATTCAATCGCGGACCGGTCGCACCATCACCGATATTTTTGCCAGGGACGGCGAACCGGCCTTCCGCGCGCTCGAACAACAAGTCACCGAGGAACTTTCCGCGCGCGAACGCATACTCATCGCCACCGGCGGTGGTCTGCCGACCAAGCCGGCGAATCTTGCCAGTCTCAAAAAGCATGCGTTGGTCGTCTGCCTCTGGGCTTCGCCGGAAAAAATCTGGGAGCGCGTGAAAAACCAGACGCATCGTCCCCTGCTGCACGGGCCTGAACCGCAGAAAAAAATCCGCGAGCTGCTGGCCGTGCGCGAGCAGTTCTACCGGCAGGCCGACGTGCTGATCAACACGGACAACCGTTCCGTCCGCGAAGTCGTGCAGCAGGTCGTGCATCAGTTCAAACTCGCGCAATCGAAGCGGCAATGAAGGAATCCATTCGACAGGAGGCGCGCGAATTGGGATTTGACGATTGCCGGTTCACAACCGCCGCTGCGCCTGCGAGCGCGGAGAAATTTCAACATTGGCTGGCTGGGAAACAGCACGGCGAAATGACCTGGCTCGAACGCACCGGGCCGAAACGCGTTGGTCCGCAGAAAGTTTTGCCCGGCGCAAAAAACATCATTTGCCTGGCGGCCAGCTACAGGGAAGTGCGAAGTGCGAAGTGCGAAGTGCGAAATCCGCCTCCTTCAATTCTCAACTCTCAACCCCCAACCGGCCTCATCGCCCGCTATGCCCGCTTCGACGATTACCACAACGTGCTCGGCGAACGGCTGAAAAAACTGACTGCAACGGTGAATCAACTCGGCGGCGACGGAACCCGCTCGCTCTGGTATGTGGATACCGGACCGCTGTTGGAACGCGATTTTGCCCAACGCGCCGGACTCGGCTTCATCGGCAAGCATACGAATGTCATCAACCGGAAACTCGGCAACTGGATTTTCCTGGCCGAAATCATCACGACGCTGGAACTGAAACCGGACACACCGGAGAAAAATCGTTGCGGCAAGTGTGTGCGCTGCATCACCGCCTGCCCCACCAACGCCATCAACGCGCCATTCCAGCTCGACGCGCGCCGTTGCATTTCCTACCTCACCATCGAACTCAAGGGTTCCATCCCGGTTGAACTGCGACCGGCCATCGGCAACCGGATTTTCGGCTGCGACGATTGCCTGGCGGTGTGTCCGTGGAACCGGTTCGCGCACGACGGGAAAATGATGAAGGCCCACGCCCGTCCGGAACTGGCCGCACCGGACTTGATTGAATTGCTTCAGCATGACGAAGCCGGCTTCAAATCGCGCTTCGTTGGCACGCCGATTCTGCGGATAAAACGTCGCGGCCTGCTGCGAAACGTTTGCGTCGCACTCGGCAATGTTGGCGACACCTCCGCCCTGCCTGTTTTGAAAAAAGCCGCCGAGGATTCCGAACCGTTGATTGCCGAACACGCGCGCTGGGCGATGGAGCGAATTAACTCAACGCAAAGGCCAAAGGCGTAAAGCCTGACTGAACGCCCCAACCGGGCAACGCGGCGAGTTGCTTGCGCGTCCCGCGTTTTTGTTGCCAAAACCTTGCGCATCCAGCCGCTCGTGACTACTGCGTGAAAGGCGCGCTATACAATGGCACGTTGGCGCGCAGGCTCAACAGATACGCCGCCAGTTCCTTTGCCTCCGGTTTCGGCACCACTTCAAAGCCGGCGGGCGGCCCGAAGCCTTTCGGGAAAACCAGGGCGTTCGGCGAAGGCGCGCCGCCAATTTTGCGGACTTCAAATAGATAACGGAACGGTGGCATTGTGGAATCTTTCACCTCGCTGGGCGGCGCGTAGAGGTGGACCAACTGCCAGTTCATGTCCGGCGCGCGGACGCCGGCATTTGACAAATCCGGTCCGGCGCGCAGGCTGCCAAGTTGCACCGGTTCATCGTAAAGATAATCCTCCGCGACGCTCCGGCGCATCCCCCACCCGCGCGCGATATCCGGCCCGGTGGCGACGATGTGGATTTCGGACTTGCCGCCGGCGGCGGAAATTTGGTCAACCGCTGTGTCTGCAAAAGACTTGCTGGCACCGCTTAAAACTGTTCTCGGTAATTTCGATAGATCAGGAGGTATGTCAATGGGAATACCTTTAAGGACAGCCGCTTTATTTTTCCCGGCATCCGTCAACACCACCTCGCACGTGACGCCGCTTTGCCGGACTTGCTCGGTGTGGCAGGCGGCGCAGCCGTTGGCGCGATAAACCTGCAAACCCAGAGTTGCGTCGCCGGGCCGGCCAACCGGATAAAGGTCGGATGAATTGAGAATGGTGGTTTCCTTCGCGACGCCGAATTGCAATTCCGGCGCGAGCACGAAACCGCACCACGAAAGGCCGAGGGCAACGAACACCGCGAGAAAAACCAGTGCGCCGTTTTTCATGCCTTCACCTCCCCGCCTTCGCCCTCGGCTACGGCGCGGTCGCGCCGTAGCGAAGCGGAGGCGGACACGGTTTCAAGTGGTGTTTTCACGATGGCAATGGCCTTTTTGAGCAGCGCGAGTTTCCAGATGAACGTCAGCCCAAAAATGTTCAGGGCGAACAACAGGTTGCCAAGCAGCAGAAACAACAGGCCGGTGGTGCTCACGCGCAGGAACGGCAGCGTCGCCTTGGTCACGTCCACGACCGCGATCCTTGGATTCGCCCACTTCAAACCTTGCACCACGCCACCAATGGCCAGCGGCACGACGAGCAGCAGGACGCCGAGCATTGAAATCCAGAAATGAACACGCACCAGTTTCGGGAACGGCCATTCAAACCCGACGACCCGCGGCAGGAGGTAATAAATCGCACCGAACATCGTCATGGCGAAAAAACCGTAAAGCTGCAGTTGCGTTTGCGCCGGACCGAACCAGGTGAATGCCGTCACCCGGCTGATTTCCGGGCAAGCCATCGCGATGAGCATCAATCCCGACAGCACAAATGACGCGAGGCCGAATCGGATGAAACAGAACGGTCCGCCTCCAGGCTCAGAATGTGTCGAACCGCGAAGCGTCTGCCACATGATGGCGATGACGGCCAGCACGGGAATGATGGTCAGGCTGCCGGCAACGGCGCTCAACGCCGCCATCCATGCCGGCAGCGGCGCGCCGGCGGGAATGCCGTTCCAAGTGCCGAAAAGAATCAAAGTCCAAAAGGCGAACAACGCGAGGTAATGACTTTGCAGCGGGCGTCCGGCGAACTTCGGCAGGAAGTAAAACGATACGCCAAGACCGGCCAGACTGAGCCAGACAAAGGGCAAATTGTTGGCGAACCAAAAGTCAATCGCGGCCTGCACGATGCCGCGCATCGGCCACGCGACGAGGAACAGATTGCCCGTTGCGTAAATCCACGGGAACCACAACAGCGCCGCGAGCAAAAACCAGTGCGACGGGAATAATTCCCGCTCGCGCCGCTGGCCGAACGTGGCCACCGCAGAAATCGCAATGAGTAGAAACGCGGTGAACAGCAGCACCGAGCCGCCGCGCGGAAATTCCAGCCACGTGAAACCGGTGCCGTCACCGATAAGAATGCCAACGAGGCCGACGAGCACGCCCAGATGCCAGAGGTTCGCGGCGACCACCGGCACGAACGGCAGGCACAGCGGCGTCCGGCTCAAGCGCACAAAAATCCAGAGCATCACGCTGAGCGCCGACGGGATGCAAAAACCGTAAAGCAAGGCGTTGTCGGCAGCGGGCTGCACCCGGCCGTAGGTCAGCCACGGACAATCTGCGAGAAAATCAGGCGCATGAAATTTGATCGAGGCCATCATCGCCAGCACGGAGCCGATGACGAGCCACAGCGCCGCGCCGCCAAACAGCACCAGCAACGGTACGCGGCACGAAGCGTCTATCTTCGAGTCTGGGGTCTCGGTTCTGGCGTCCTGGGTCTTCATCTCGGTCATTCAAAGGGACTGGGTTTCGCCGGGGCTGGGGGCGCCGGCGTGGTGGCTTTCTCGACGCGGGCAACCAGCTTTGAGCGCGCGACGGCGGGATTTTGCCATTCGTTTTCGGTGATTTGCAGCGCAACGGAAATCGGCAGGCGCACGAGGCCGCGGTTTTGGTCAATCCAGCCGGGGTTGCTGAGCGCATTGGATTCGGCGGTGCGCAATTCGGCGAGGGCTTTGGCGCGGGCGGCGGTGCGGTCGGCGTCAATCGCCGGCGGGCGCGCCGAATGTTTCATGACCAAAATGAGCACGGCGAGAATGAGACAGGCAATGACGACCCCCAGCGCCGCCGCGGCGGCGCCATTCGGGGTGCGGTTGTTCGTTTCCTGATTCATCGTCCGCCTCCGGTGGTTTGCGTGCCGATAATCTCAGCGTCGGCAATACCCATGGCCTCGAGCAGGCGCGGGTCCTTCGTCGGAAAAGGCGCGTGCGCGTTGAAATCTTTCAAAAATGCCCGGCTCAACAACCCGCCCATGAATGCCAGGCAGCCGAATTGCAGCAGAATCCAGTGCCAGGGATAGCCGTCCGGATGTGCGACCGGCAAAATATTGAATGACAAATCCACGAAGTGCATCAACCACGCCCAGAGACAGACCGGCAGCATGATTTTGAAACTGGATTTGACGCGGATGGGCAGCAGCACGAAAAACGGCAGCAGGAAATGGCCGAAGATGATGATCATGCTGACCCACCACCAGGAACCCCGTTCGCGCTGGATATACCAGAACGTTTCTTCGGGAAGGTTTCCGTTCCAAACGACAAAATATTGAGCAAAGTGGACGTAGGCATGGAACAGCGTGAACGCAAAAAGCAGCGTGCCGAGGTAGTAAAATTGATTGTCGTGCAGCACGTCATGCAAAATGCGCTGGCGTTGCAAAATCATCGCGACGACATACGCCGTCGCCAGCATCACCCACGCGCAATCGGCGAAGAAGCATATGCCGTAGATGGTCGAGGACATCTGGTATTGCAGCGCCTGCATCCAAATGATGCCGGAGAGCGTCACGGTGGCCGCAAACGCCAGAATCCCCCACCCCGAATAATATCGCATCCGGTGGGTGCAATGCGCCCCGCCGGTTTCATCCTGTTTGAGCGACCAATACCGCAGCCGTGACGTCAGCAACCACCAGACGCCGAAGATCGAGGCCGACACAACGTAAAACCCGGGCAACGTGAACAGCGGCCACTTCGCCATCAGCACGCGGTCGGTGTGAGGGTCAATCGTCACCCACGGATAAATTTGCGGTGCCAGCACCGCCACCGGCACGAACAATACCGCCAGCCACGGAAACAGCAGCGCGGCGATGTGCTCGCAGAAGCGTCGGGTGGCAACCGACCAGCCCGCATCGGTCAAATGGTGGATGAGCACGAGGAACAGTGCGCCCAGCGCGATGGTCAGGTAAAACATGAATGCCAGCAGCCAGGAGAAAGCGAATTCTTTAGGAACTCGAAAAAAGCCAATCAGTGATATCAATGCGCCGAAGGTCATCAGTTTGACAGGCAAGTTCTGCCACCTGGACAAATTCAGCGGCGGCGGCAGAGGGGTTGGATGGTTTGGCGGGTTCATGTGTTATTTGAGTGCGGCGCGTTGGGTGGGCGGCAAATCGTCCACCGAACCGAGCTGGCTGAGTTGCAGCGCGCGCAGATAGGCAATGATGGCCCAGCGATCTTCCACCGGCACCATCGGCCCATACGCGCCCATCAAATTCTTTCCGTAAGTGACGGTGTTGAAAATTTCGCCATCGGTCATTTCCACAATCCGTTTGTCCTGCAAATTCGCCACGGCGGGCATCAAACCAAGTTTCTTCGTGATGCCATTGCCATCGCCCAACGCACCGTGACAGGGCGCGCAATAGATGTCGAAGCGTTCGTGCCCGCGCTGAAGCAGTTGCGCCGTGATGGGCAGCAGGTTGGTCTCGACAAAATTGGTCGTGCCGGTGATGCGGCCGGTGTTGACCGGCGCGTCTTCGTAGGGATAAACGGGGCCGTTGACGGTCTGAATCGGCGCGCTGCGCGCGATGGTGCCGGCGGGCGGAAGCTGCGAACTGACGCCGTTGGCAAAAAAGTCATTGGGCTGCTGCGGGCGGAGTTTGAGCTGGCGGTTCATGTCGGGGAAAATTTCAATCGGCGGTTTGCGCGACAGATGACCGCGGAAACCGGCAATGCCGACCACGACCGCCATTCCTGCCAGAAAAATCAAAATGAAACCAATGACGTGGCGCATCAGTCGTCCTCCACCAGTTCGATGTGCGTGCCGCCCGCTTCCTCGAGCAGCCTGCGGGTTTCGGTTTCGGAGAATTCCGGGTCGTTGGCGCCGACGACGAGGAAAAATTTGTCACGCGACACCAGCCCAAAGCGGCGGTTCTTGAACAGCGGGTGATGGTGGCGCGGCAATTCGTTCGTCGCAATCATTCCCACGAACGCCCCGATCGCACCGGCCAGCACGAGCAAAATATATGAAGGCACAAATGCCGCCGGCGGACTGAACATCGGTTTGCCGCCGACGAGGACCGGGTAGTCATAGGTGTTCATGTACCAGATCATCGCCATGCATCCCACAAACGCGCCGCCGCCAAACAGCAGGGCAAACCAGCCAACGAGCGAATTCTTGAAGCCCATCACCTTGTCCATGCCGTGAATCGGGAACGGCGTGAACGTGTCCCAACGGCGGTAGCCGGCATCACGGACGGTTTCCGCCGCGCGCAGAATCGCGGCGGGCGAATCGAATTCCGCAACGAGGCCGTAGATTTTGTCGCTCACGATTTGCCTCCTTTCGCGCCACCCAGCGGATGATGCGGGTTGGCCTGCGGCGTCATGCCCTTGACTTCGGAAACGGCGATGACCGGCAAAAATCGCACGAACAAAAGGTACATGGTGAAAAACGCCCCCAGCGTGCCCGCGTAAGTACCGATGTCCACCCACGTCGGGAAATACACGCCCCAATTCGCCGGCAGGAAATCCTGGTAGAGCGAACCGACGATGATGACGAAACGTTCGAACCACATGCCGATGTTGATGAGCACGGCGATGAGGAAGATGAGCTTCAGGTTTTGCCGGACTTTTTTGAACCAAAAGAGTTGGGGCAGTGACGCGTTGACCAAAATCATTATCCAGCCGCCATACCAGTATTGGCGGCCGAACAGGCGGTGGCCAAAAATCCACGCGTCGTAAGGATTGCCGGTGTACCAGGCAATGAAATATTCCATCACGTAGATGTAGCCCATCACGCAACCCATCAGCAGCGTCATTTTGCAGACCTTGTCTATGTGCCGCAGCGTGATGACGTCCTCCAAATGGCACAATTTGCGCAGCGGAATCAGCAACACCAGCACCATGCCGAAACCGCAGAAGACCGCGCCCGTCACGAAGTAAAATGGGAAGATGGTTTCGTGCCAGCCCGCCAGTTGCGACGTGGCGAAATCCATGCCGACGATGGAACTGACCGTGAACACCAGCAACGTCGCCAGGCCGGACAAAACGAGATAGGCCTTTTCGTAATTGTGCCAATGCCGCGCCGAGCCGGTCCAGCCGAGCGCGAACAAACCGTAAAGGAATTTTCGCACCCGGGTTTTCGCGCGGTCGCGCATCAATGCCAGGTCGGGAATCAATCCCACATACCAGAAAAGCGTTGAGACCATCAGGTAGGTGTTGACGGCGAACACGTCCCACATCAAGGGCGAACGAAACTGCGGCCATATCCCGTTCGCGGTCGGAACGGGAGCCAAAAACCAGTCAAACCAGACGCGCCCCGTGTGAATGGCCGGGTAAAGGCCCGCCATCATGACCGCGAAGACCGTCATCGCCTCCGCCGCGCGGCCGATGGCCGTGCGCCAATGTTGCCGCGTCAGGAAGAGCATCGCCGAAATCAGCGTCCCCGCGTGCGCAACGCCGACCCACCAGACGAAATTAATGATGTCCCAGCCCCACGACACCGGCTGATTGTTGCCCCAGACGCCGACGCCGGTCGAAATCTGGTAAATTAACATTGACGGCAGCACCACCGCCGCGAAAAAGGCCGTCGGCACAAACAAAATCCACCACCACACCGGTGTCCTGCCTTCGGCAAACGCCGTCAGATGGTCGGTCAACCCGCCGAGGCCCCGCTCACTGGGCGCCAGCTTCGGTCGCCGCAATTCCGGCGGCGGCACCAGCGCCCTTAAATTGGCCGCGGAGTCAGCCATCAACTTTTTCCTTTCTCCGTGGTTTGGAGTTCGCCACCGTGTTTTTCATATTCGTCGAAGCTGAACGGCCATTTATGATAATTGGGCATGGCCGGGTTTGGATTCCGAATGCGCGCGAGATAGGTCGTGCGCGGTTTGACCAGCAAATCGCCCAGCAACGCGTAGTTGCGCGCGCTTCTTTTGAGACCGGAAACGGTGCTGTCGGGATCGCTGATGTCGCCAAACACAATGGCGCCCGCCGGACACGCCTGCTGGCAGGCTGTCTTGGGAATCGTGCCCTCGGACTCCTTCAACTTTACGTTGTCCGAAGCGCCGGCCTTCACTTTCTGGGCGATTTCGGCCTGTTGGATGCGCTGGACGCAATACGTGCATTTCTCCATCACGCCGCGCATCCGCACCGTCACGTCCGGGTTCTTGGCCATCCGGATCAAATCCCACTCGTCTTCGTGCCTCATGCCGCTGCGTTCGGGATGTTTCCACCAGCTCAACAAATCCCATTTGCCGTCCGTCTTGTGCGTGAGCGGCGTCGGGTAAAGCGGCCCTTTGAGATCGGCCAGTGAACGTTTGTTGAAATCGAGATAATTGAACCGGCGGACTTTGTAGGGGCAATTGTTCGAGCAATACCGCGTGCCGATGCAACGGTTGTACGTCATCACGTTCAAGCCTTCCTGGTCGTGCGACGTCGCGCTGACCGGGCAAACGTTCTCGCACGGCGCGGCCTCGCACATCTGGCACATCACCGGCTGGTTCACCGCCTGCACGTCATCAATCCATGCCTCGAACTGCTGCGCGCTGTCCTTTTGAAATTCGTCCGCCACGCTCTTCATTGCCGGAGGCGCCGTGTAATAACGATCAATCCGCATCCAGTGCATCTCGCGGCCGCGATGGACCTGGTCCTTGCCGACGATGGGAATGTTGTTTTCGCTCTGGCACGCCACCACGCACGTGCCGCAACCAACGCACGCCGTCAAATCCACCGTCAGGCCCCATTGATGCAGCGCAGTCTTCTTCGCCTCGTCAAGCGGGTTCGGATATAACGGCGCGACCACCGGCGGCTCTTTCTCGTGCATTTCCTTCGCGAAATCCGGGTTCCGGGAAAATTCATCGAGGTTCGCCTCGCGCACCGCCGGACGGCCTTCCATGGACCAGTGATTTTGCGTGCAGGCAATCACATGCGTCTCGCCCGTCTTGCGCACCGTCGCGCTGGTCTCGATATATTTGCCATTGAAAATTTTGCAGGCGTTGAAGCCGACGCCGTTACCGACGCGCCCTGCCTTTTCGCGTCCGTAACCGAGTGCGAGCCCGAGTGAATAATCCGCCATGCCCGGCTGCGTCCAAATCGGGCCTCTGACGCTGTTCCCGTTCAACGTGATTTGCACGATGTCGCCGTTCTGCACGTCGAGTTCGCGCGCCGTCCTGCGGCTGACGAGCACCGCGTTGTCCCAGCTCATTTTGGTGATGGGATCGGGCAATTCCTGCAACCAGCCGTTGTTCGCGTAACGCCCATCGTCCATCTTCGCGTCGCGGTGGAAAATGACTTCGAGATTGCTGGCCGAAAGCGCCGAGGTTTTTATGGCTGGAACCTTGGCGGAAAATTTACCGTCAACCGGCTTCGCTGCCGAACCCGCGAGAAATCCGTTGAATAAAAATTTCTTCCATGCTTCTTCCGAACCCGCAAATGTTGCACGAACGATGTCATGAGGATTCGTCTGTGATTCGCCGGCGAGCCGTGCGAGAAATTCCAATTCCGTCAACCCGCCAAACAGCGGTTGAATCAATGGCTGTACCGGCACGAGCGTTCCGTCGCTCGTCGTCGCGTCGCCCCACGATTCGAGATAATGCGCCGCCGGGTAGTTCCAATCCGACTTTTCAGCCGTCTCGTCTTCGTAATGACCAAGCCGGACAACCGTTTCTGGTTTCTGCTTCGGCGACCAGTTCAAATGGCAAACCGGATTGCCGCCGAGAATGACGAGCGTATCGGTTGCGCCGTCATCGAGGTTCTTCAAATCTGCGCCGGCCGTTTCCGTTGTCGGCAGCAGGGTCACGGTGTTGCCTATCGCTCCCAATGCGGAGTTAAGGGCGTGCGCGAGCAAATGCACTTCCAGCGGCTGACGCTGCCCCGCAACCACCAAAACCCGGCCACGATTGCCAAGCAGGTCTTTCGCGCATACCGAAATCCATTTTGAGAGCGACGGCATCGGATCTGAGAGTTGAGCGAAAATTTCCTCCGCAACTTTTGAAATCGTCCTCGCCGGCACGCGCAGCCGATGGTCCGCGCTTGCGCCGGTGAGCGTGAACAGCGATTCAAAGGCGTAAAGCCGGCTCATGCCGCCGTTCGTCTCCGGGTTGCGGCCCTTGACGAACCGGCGGATGTGATTGTGCGCGTCGTCCTCCGTGCCGAGAAAATCGCAGTCGAGCGACAGGATGATCTTTGCCTTGTCGAAATGAAAAACCGGCCGGACCGGCTGGCCGAATGCCTGCGTGGCCGCGCGTTGATGGATGCCCGAATCAATCGCGTCGTAAGTGAACCACTTTGATTTCGGGAATTTTCCGGCAATCAGCTTTTGCAGCCGCGCGCGCGACGGTGACGTGCTGCTCTCAGCAAGGAACGCCAGCCCTTCGCCCTGATTCGCTGCAAATTTTTTCGACAGGCTGTCCAGGAATTTCAGCGCCTCATCGCGCGAAACGGGATTGCGATCGTGCGTGAAGCGCTTCGCGCGGTCGGGGTCGTACAGATTCAGAATCGAAGCCTGCGCGTAACGGTCGGTGCCGCCGTTGCTGCCGGGATAAAGCGCGTTGCCTTCGATTTTTATCGGGCGGCCTTCGTAGGATTTGACGACGAGCGGAATCGCGCCCGTGCGCGTCGGCATGGCCGTTGCGTAAAATTCCGGTTCACCGAATGTGTAATTTTCCGGCTGCTGGCCGAACGGCTCCAGTTTTTCCTCCGGTCGGCGGCAGCCTGCACCCGTGACGCCCAGACCCGCGAGGGCGAATGACGCGGCCATGATTTTGACGAAGTGGCGGCGGGAAACGCCGTCCTCAAACTCGCTCGCGCCCTGTGGAAACTCGCGATGCAACCAGTCCTTGAACTCCGGCGTGTCCGCCAGTTCATCCAGGCTGCGCCAGTAACGGCGGCCCGTTGTGGCAGTTGAAGCTGGAGTTGTGGGGCTGGATTTCATTCGAAAACAACAGGCGAAAATGATGACACTGTCAATTTACGATTGATGATTGCCGATTTACGATTTGGAAAAGTTTTTGAGTAACGCCCGTTTTGAAGCGCCGGTCGTAAATCGTAAATCGTAAATCGTAAATTCATTAGCGGTGACAGGCTGAGCAGTTTGGGAGTGATTCCACGTGC
This sequence comes from Verrucomicrobiota bacterium, assembly GCA_049523555.1. Lineage (GTDB taxonomy): Bacteria > Verrucomicrobiota > Verrucomicrobiia > Limisphaerales > UBA11358 > UBA11358. The sequence goes on from JBEKMU010000051.1 coordinate 14,317, forward strand.
CAGTGCTTGACCAGTTCGACGCCGTTGGTTTCCTGCATGTGCGCGGCCACGGCCGGGTCGGAACTCCAATTCCAGCCCAAATCGGTGACTTTATCCGTGGGCCGGATGAACGCCGCCGGGTCGCGGTGGCAATTGAGGCAGAAGCTCATGCTGAGCGGTTTGGCGTGATCAACCTCGTCCATCTGGTCAATGCGCCCGTGACATTCCACGCAACTGATGCCGCGCGTAACGTGGACTTCATGGTTGAAATAAACGTAGTCCGGCACGATGTGGACCTGCACCCACGGGATCGGTTTACCGGTGGCCGCGCTGTCGCGGACGAGCGCCAGGCGCGGGTCGTCTTTCAAAACCTGGTTGTGGCAGATCATGCACGTGGACGCGGACGGGATGTTTGAGAACCAGGATTTTTCCACGCTGTTGTGGCAGTAACGGCAGTCCATGCCGAGTTGTCCGGCGTGAACCGCGTGCGAAAACGGCACCGGCTGGACCGGCTCGTAGCCAACGCGGGTGTATTTGGGCGTGAAATAATAAGTCACGCCCGCCGTCACGGCGCCGCCAATCAGCGCCACGCCGGCGCCCACTGCCAGCGGCAACCAATTTGTCCACTTCGGAAAAATCGCTGACATCTCAAACGACCGGGCGCCCGGCCGAACTCCTCACTTTCAAAATTACGCAATGAACTTTTGTCATTTAGAATCACGAATGGCCGCGATGCTAATTGGGCGGCCATTTCCCCGCAAGAAAGTTTGTGAAAAATTTCACGTTTCGGCAGCGCAGGTTATGATCCAACATTGGACCCGCCACCCGCCTCAGACTTTTACGCTCAACTCTTGCTGCTACCCCAGCAATTCTTTCACCTTTGCCAACGCCTCGTCCAGTTTGCCGGCGTCCTTGCCGCCGCCGCGGGCGTTGTCGGGCTTGCCTCCGCCTTTGCCGCCGATAATTGGTGCAATTTGTTGAATGATTTTTCCGGCCTGAACTTTCCAAATGAAATCAGACGTGACCGCCGCGACGAGCGCCACATTCCCGCGCTGCGGACCGCCACCCAGAACGATGACGCCTTTGAACCGCTCCTTTAGCGAGTCGGCGACGGCCTGAAGGAAATCGCCATCCACCGCCCCAAGATTGTGAATGATCGTGGGTATGCCATTCACGGTCTGAATCTGCTCGAGCAGATTGCTCGCGGCGTTTGACGCCTCGCGTTGTTGCGCGGCTTTCAGGTGCTTCTCAACCGCCTTCTGGTGTTCGAGCAACGACTCGATCTTCTTTTCCAGTTCGTGCACGGGCGAGTTCACCTTGCCCGCAAGCGACTTGATGAGCGCAAGTTCGTCCGTGGCCTTGCGATAGGCTTCAAGGCCGGCAATGGCTTCGATGCGCCGGACACCGGCGGCGATGGCGTTTTCGCCGACGATGCGGAACAAACCGATCTCGCCGGTCGCGCGCGTGTGCGTGCCGCCACACAGTTCCATCGAATAACCGTCGAGCTTCTGCGCGTGGCCGCCGATTTGGACGACGCGGACGGTGTCGCCGTATTTCTCGCCGAAGAATTGCATCACGTCCTTGCGCGATTTCACGTCAGCGTAGGGAACTTCCGTCCAGTTCACACCGGCGTTTTCGACGATGCGTTCGTTGACGAGCTTCTCGATGTCGGCGACCTGCTGCGGTGTGAGCGGCGCGCTGTTGAAATCGAACGTAAGCTTGTCCGGGCCGACGAACGAACCTTTTTGCGAAGCGTCCTTGCTCACGACTTCGTGCAACGCCCAGTGCAGCAAATGCGTGACGGTGTGGTGGCGTTGGATGGATTCACGACGGGACTTTTCTACGGTAAGCGTGACGGTTGAACCAATGGCAGGAGCATCGTCTGCGTGTTGCGTGTTGCGTGCTGCGTCAAGTATGTGAAGCCAGGTGTTTCCGGATTTCTGCGTGTTGGTGATGCGCCAGAGCTGGCTGCCGTGTTCGAGCTCGCCCGTGTCGCCGACCTGACCGCCCATTTCGGCGTAGCAGGCGCTGGTGTCCAGCACGACGGCGGTCTTGTCCTTGAGCGATACGACTTCGAGCACCTTCGCCGGCGTCTCCAGTTTCTCATAGCCGACGAACTTTGTGGGCGTGGTAGTCTCGATTTGCGAAAGCGAAATGACTTCCTTCTTTTGCGCGGCGCGGGCGCGGGCTTTCTGCTCATCCATCAGCTTGTTGAAGCCGGCGACGTCCACGGTCAAGCCGCGCTCGCGCGCCATCAACTCGGTGAGGTCGAGCGGGAAGCCGTAGGTGTCGTAAAGCTTGAAAGCAATGCTCCCCGCAATAGTGCTCTCCATCTTGCCTTGGGGATTTCTCTGACGAAACCCAAATGTCTCTTCGCCTTTTGTGCCATCAGGTAAAATCTCCAATTTGCTGGCCGTGCTTCTGCCATGAATCATGCTAGGCACTGGGAAAATAGGACCGATGTTACTGATCCCTTGGACCGCCTCTTCAAACAACTCAATTCCACGGTCAAGTGTCTTGTTAAACGCCTCTTCCTCAGTGCGGATGACTTCTTGGACGTGTTTTTTCCGGGCGCGGATTTCGGGGAAGACGTCGCCCATCGTGTCGGCGAGCATATCCACGAGTTTGAAAAAAAACGGTTCGTGGAAGCCGAGCGTGCGGCCGTAGCGCACGGCGCGGCGCAGGATGCGGCGCAAAACATAACCGCGTCCCTCGTTCGACGGCTGGATGCCGTCGGCAATCGCAAAGCTCAACGTGCGGATATGGTCGGCAACGACGCGAAACGCGATGTCCACTTGGATTTGTTCCTGCGTAGGACAGGCATCTTGCCTGTCTCCATCTTTTTTATCTGAAGTTTGAGACAGGCTGGAAGCCTGTCCTACGTTGGGTAACGTCGAGGCGTATTTCTTGCCGCTCAACTTTTCCAACTCGTCGAAAATCGGACGGAAGATGTCGGTTTCGTAATTCGAGATTTTTGCCTTGGCAAAATCCTTAAAACCTTTCGTGCATTGGATGATGCTCGTGGCACGCTCAAATCCCATGCCGGTGTCCACGTGCCGGGCAGGCAACGGCGAAAACGTGCCGTCGGAATTCGCGTTGAACTGGATGAAGACGTGATTCCAGATTTCGATGCAACGGGCGTCGTTCTTGTTGACGAGGCTGCCTTTCGTGTCGCCCGCAGGCGTGAGGTCAATATGAATCTCCGAACACGGGCCGCACGGGCCGGTGTCGCCCATCATCCAGAAGCTGTCTTTCTTGCCACCGAAGACAATATGGTCTTTGGGATTAAGCCCCTCGCGCTTAAAAATTTCCGACCAAATATCGTAAGTTTCCTGATCGAACTCGGACGGTTCGCCTTTGCCGGGTTTATAGACGGTGGCGTAGAGACGCTCGGCCGGAAATTTCCAGACCTTGGTGAGCAGTTCCCAGCCCCATTCAAGCGATTCCTTTTTGAAGTAATCCCCGAAACTCCAATTCCCCAGCATTTCGAAGAACGTGTGGTGATAAGTGTCGAGGCCGACGTCTTCCAGGTCGTTGTGTTTGCCGCCGGCGCGGATGCACTTCTGGGTGTCGGCGGCGCGACCCGGTTTATAGGGACATTTGGTCTGGCCGAGAAAAATCGGCACGAACTGGTTCATGCCGGCATTGGTGAACAGCAGGTTCGGCGAGTCGGGCATCAGACTCGAAGGCGGCACGATGGTATGCTGCTTCGACTTGAAGAAGTCGAGAAAGTCCTTCCGGACCTGGCTACTCGGGCGTATTTGCGAGCTGGTCATCATGGCAATTGAAACAACAAAGGAAGGCGGCTCTGCCTGAATGAATTTAACTTCGTTGCTTTGTTTCTTTGTTGTTCAGCAAAATCTGGCGGGGAGATTAGCCCCAAACCACCGGTCAAGGCGAGTGGAAGTTTTCAACCGGGAGTATGCGTTTTCCGGAAAACCTTTTTGCGTTTGTCAAGGGCGCCACAATAAATTTTCCAAAAAAAAATTCTTGAGAAAATTCCTGCCTTGGGCGATATAATGGTGAGAAAGCGTGAGTGAAAACCGCGCGTTGTTCTTTGGAATTGAAAAACAGATTTACCCTGCCCTGTTCGTGATTGGCAGACAAATCCTTGAACCGTAGTAAAACGATCAATGGAGCCAACCTGTGACTGTGGCCGACATGCCTTCACTGTAAGTCGAAAGCAGCCCGGCGGGTTCCGCATGTTGTAAAAACATGTTCAAAGGATCATGTCGCACACGGCAAGGGTGGGGTTTTTTATTGCCGATTGCCGATTGTGGATTTGAAATCGAGAATCCTGGAATCAAAATTTTCCGCCGTTTCCTTCATTGGCGTCTTCCGGAAGAGTTGCTAACGTGCCGTCATGGCTGGCAATGATTTGTTTGCAACTCCGGCTGAATCAAAGCCGCGCGCTTCGACCACGCCGGGACCTTCCCGCCATCAACCGCTGGCCGCGCGAATGCGCCCGCGCCATCTTGACGAGTTCGCCGGGCAGACACACATCCTCGGCCCCGGCCAATTGCTGCGCCGCGCCATCGAAGCCGACCGAATCCAGTCGCTGATTTTCTTCGGGCCGCCCGGCACGGGCAAAACGTCGCTCGCGCAAATCATCGCGCGCCAGACCAAAAGCAAATTCGAGCGTTTGAGCGGTGCGGAATCCAACGTTGCCGACATGCG
>JBEKMU010000052.1:0-18726 GCA_049523555.1 Verrucomicrobiota bacterium
TGCGCATGCGCTCGAACAAGGCGAAGGAGCGATTGTGCTCGTGCCGGAAATCTCACTCACACCGCAAACCGTCGAGCGGTTCAAAGCGCGGTTCAGCTCCGGCAAACTCCAGACGCTTGTCGCGGTTTTGCATTCGCACCTTTCCGCCGGTGAACGGCACGATGAATGGCACAAAATCCGCCAGGGCCGCGCTCGCATCGTCATCGGCGCGCGCTCGGCGATTTTTGCGCCGGTCGAGCCGCTTGGCCTCATCATCGTGGACGAGGAACACGAGCACACCTACAAGCAGGAGGAGGCGCCGCGTTACCACGCGCGCGATGTGGCCATCATGCGCGGCCAGATGGAAAGCGCCGTTGTCGTGCTCGGCTCGGCCACGCCGTCGCTCGAAAGTTATTACAATTGCAAAAAGGGCAAATACACACTGCTCGAACTGCCCGAGCGCGTGGACGACCAGAAAATGCCGCACGTCCGCGTCGTGGATATGCGGCAGGCTGCGCGCGGTGAAAAGGGCATCCCGATTTTTTCAAACCAGCTCAAGGAAGCTATCACGCAACGGCTCGAACGTGGCGAGCAGACGATTTTGTTTTTGAACCGGCGCGGCTACTCGACGGCCCTGCAATGCCCGAAATGCGGTTACGTTGCGCAGTGTCCGAATTGCAGTCTCGCCCTCACGTATCATCGCCCGGAACAAAAACTGCGCTGCCACATCTGCGGATTCATGGACGCCGTGCCTGCCGCCTGCCCGAACGAGAAATGCAAAAACCCGGCCATCCGCTACGCCGGTCTCGGCACGCAAAAAGTCGAAGAAACACTCGTGAAATTATTCCCGCACGCGCGCGTCAGGCGCATGGACGCCGACACGATGAAACGCAAGGACGATTACCGCAAAACGCTCGGTGATTTTCGCACAGGGAAGACCGACATACTTGTCGGCACGCAGATGATTGCCAAGGGATTGCATTTCCCGAACGTGACGCTCGTGGGCATCATTTACGCCGACCTCGCGCTGCATCAGCCTGATTTCCGCGCGGGCGAGCGCACCTTCCAATTGCTCACGCAAGTTGCCGGTCGCGCCGGTCGCGGCAACGTCGAGGGCGAGGTGTTCGTGCAGGCGTTCACGCCGTTTCATCCGGCCATCCAATACGCGCGCCGCCACGACTTCACCGGCTTTTACGAACAGGAAATCGAGTTCCGTGAACAATTAAAATATCCGCCCATCAGCCGCATCGCGCTGCTCACCCTCAAAGGCCGCAACGAGGACAAGGTGAAATTCAGCGCGGAACATCTGAAACGCGAGTTGGGAAAAAATCTGAATGAAACCAAAGCAGATGGTAGGGCGGGCAGTCCCCTGCCCGCCGCTCGCAAGCAGGCCGATGACGGCGCGCACGGAGTGACGCGCCCTACCTTGGGCGTATTCAAAGATTTAATCCTCGCCGGGCCCGCGCCCGCGCCATTGCTGCGCGCGGAAAGTTTTTACCGCTACCAAATCATGCTGCGGGCGCGCGCGATGAGCAAATTGAGTCAAGCACTGGCGAAAATCATCGGGACGCTCGCGTTACCGGAAGACGTGACGCTGACGGTGGACATTGATCCGGTGAACTTGGGGTAGTACAGGCCTCCGGCCTGTCGTTTTGGGCGTCACGCCCGAAACCGGCGCGGGACGGACGATCATTTCACACTTGCCCGACTGCCTGCAACCTGCGTCATACAACGGAATCCGGCGGGACGCCGAATTCAACCCGCGAGACGCGGGTGCTACCGTAAAATCATCGGGACGCTCGCGCTGCCGGACGACGTGACGCTGTCCGTGGACATTGATCCGGTGAATTTGGGATAAGGATGTGCCTTACGTGCTCTTCCAGTGGAATCAATAAATAAAAAGAGAAAAGTGCCAAGAACGCTGCCTAATGGGTGACCCGTTTTCCGTTGGTCAGTTCGGTCGTGTTCACGCAACAACTAACGGTTACCCTCTTTGCTTAAAAACGTTTTCTCAAATAACTCCTGATTCCATGGTTTTGCCGTCAACGGTTTAAGAATGCCCTTACTGTATCCCCGATGTGTCTCTTCGTGAATTAAAGCCCATGGCTCTCCATTTAGGAAAAGTGCAACACTATTTCCTGAGTCTGTCCAAAGCAGCTTGAATTCAGGAGGTTTTACAAACAGCATTGGTTTTATGTCTTGTTCCACACACGGAAAACCATTCATCAACGCCATCTCGCCATCGGCAGATCTCTTGTGTCGATACAACCAAGCTGAATCCTCCAATACCCAGCCGACGCCTTTTGGCTTGCCTTCCGGTATCGAAGATTCCAACCACTTGGGCATCAGGCGCAAATCTACTATGTTTCCATCATCTATCACATACGCGGTGCGCAACGATATTACGTTATTTTCTTCGAGCAATGTTTTATATTGATCCAGCATATTCTGAATGTTCTACCGCGAAGCAAATCAACGAATACTCTGTAATGCAGCATTAGAGCGGTTTAAATAAATCTATAGCCACAAAATCTCGGAAAACTCTTGCATTCGTGACATTTCAATGGCCATGAAGCTGGTGAAAACGCTCTAGCTGCTTGCCAATCAGCCTGCGCATTTAACAGAGCTTGTGCGTGGGAATATTTACTGTCGAGAAAATTTAAGTGCCGACTTTCTTAATTCCCCTCTGCCACAAATCGAAATGATACAGCGCGACGACGACGAGGGAGTGGCCGATTTTTTCGTCGGCCACGAGTTTCGGAATTTCCGCCACCGGCATCAGCCGCGTCACCAAATCCTCGCCATGGTCCCAATCCACATCGTGCTTCAACCGGCAGTTTTCAATCAGCACGGTGTAAGTTTTGTTGCTCAAAATCGCCGGGTTCGACCAAATGCGGCCGAGCACGCGCGCGTTTTCACCTTCGTAACCGGTCTCCTCGCGAAGTTCGCGCACGGCGGTTGTCACCGGGGCGGTTTCGCCGGGGTCCATCATGCCGCCGGGAATCTCCAGTTCCACGGTGTTTGAACCGTGCCGGAACTGCTCAATCATGACCAGTTGCCGGTCAGGTGTGAGGGCGATGACGTTGACCCAGTTGACGCTTTCGAGGACGTAATAATCATGTTCCTTGCCCGTGCGCGGCGAAATTTTCACGTCGGAGCGCAGCTTGAAGATGCGGAAATCGCCGATAAACTTGGAGCGGACTTTTTTCCAAGGCCTGATCATTTTTGATTTACGATATACGATTTACGCGGCAAACGAATCACCGACAGTCAAGACCAGCACGTCAATCGTAAATCGCAAATCGCAAATTCAAAGCCCTTTTTCCTTCGCGGACCAACCTTGGCGCATCAAGCCCAGCAGATGCTGCACCGCCTTTTCGTAGGAACGGCCCTTTTGTTCGGCAAGCTGGCGGGCGCGTTTGTCCAATTGGGCGGCCATCCCGGCGGATTTGTCCGCCGGACAGCCGAGCGCGACAAGGATTTGGGCGAGTTCGGAGTTGTCCATTAATCTTGGCGCGGCGCGCAGAGGACTGCGTGCCCTGCCTTGACATCACTTCACCGTGTCGCGCGGGACGATCTTGATGCTGACGACGCCCATGCGTTTGTCCGGGCGGTCCGGTGGATGCGTCGAGGTCGTGGCGATTTTTTCCAAAACATCGTCGCCTTTGATCAATTTGCCGAAGGCGGTGTATTGATGGTCGAGAAAGGTCGGGTTGCCGTGGCAGATGAAAAACTGGCTGCCGGCGGAATTGGGATCGTTGGAGCGCGCCATGGAAACCACGCCGCGCACGTGCGAGCGGTCGTTGAACTCGGCCTTGATGGTGTAGCCCGGGCCGCCCGTGCCCCAGACAGCTTCCTTGGCGGGGTCCTTGGTCTGCGGGTCACCGCCTTGAATCATGAAATCCTTGATGACGCGGTGAAAACAGGTGCCGTCGTAAAATCCTTTTTTGGCAAGCGTCTTGAAATTTTCGACGGTCTTGGGTGCGACATCGGGCCAGAATTCGATGACCATTTCGCCTTCGGTGGTGTTGATGACGGCCGCTTCGTTGGTGTTCGCGGGAGTGCTCATGGTTGCGTTGGTTTGGTTGTTCGTTTTGGTTTCGTCAGCCAAAGCCGTCACCATTCCAGCGGCAAAGACGATGGCGCAAAGGTAAATCCATGTTTTCATAGGCGGAGAATTTTGCACACGCGCCGTGAAAAGTCACGTACTGAATTACGGCGGCCTTTACGTTCGCGCCGACGGTTTTCCGCCCTTGTTCATCGAGCGTGTAATAAGGCTGCCGTGGTCAGTCTTGCGCGAGCGGCCCAACAGCAAAATTGTCAGGACACCCGCCAGAACCAAAAATGCCGCGCCGATGACCAGCGCCCTTTTGCTGCTTAAGCCGGAACTTTCCGGCGGCGGTGCCATGGCGTTCGTTTGAATGGCTACGGCCGGAGCAACAAGATTGGCCGGCGGGGCCACAAGCTCGTTTGTTGGCTTCACCGTCGCAACGGGCGACGGCAAATTCGTTTCCACGTTTGCGATGACATTGGTGGGCGGCACGGCAACAGTCGGCGGCGGTTGATTGGTTGTTACCGGCGGCGCCGGTGTGGGTTCGGGCGGCGGCAAATTGGTTCCCGTCTTGGTACCGATGATGATGAGCGGCGGCGCTTCAACAAGCGGTCGCGGCGGTGGCGGCGGTGGTGACGGCGCATTGGTCGGCTCCATCGGCGGTTGCGGCAACGGCGGAAATTCAGGAAAGCTGACCAGTGCCGGCGGCAAGTCCACGGTCCAACCGGTGTAATTGCCCAGTTGCGAGCGCAATACGAGGATGAACGGCTGCCGCGCCTTTTTACGTTCCGCCTGCTGCTGCTGAAAAATCCGGTTGATGCCGGAGTCGAATGGCAAGGTGATCTCACCATCCCCATCGCAGAATATTAGCACCGTCAACCGGTCGGAATTTTGCACGACCCAGTTGAGATAAGGGCGCAATGCGTCAAAGCTTGTTTTTTTTGAGTAATGTTGTTTGGCAACAAACCGGATGATATTCGACGCAATCATCGCGGCGTTCTCCGGCGCCCAGCGTTGCAGCGGAAACTGCCCGGTGCGCGCTTCCCGATCGAACGTCCACACGCCGATGCTGTCGCCGGCGTGCAACTGGCCCCGCATATTGCTCGCCAGCATGGTGTCAAGCGCACGCTGCACCGCCGGCAGACGCTTTTTCATGTCTGACGACGTGTCGAAAACGAGCAGAAAACGATTTTCAACCGGTCGCGTCACCGGCTGCGCAGGTGTTTTAGAAATTAAAAAAACGCCCGCCAGTAGCGCCGCAATGATTCGCCCGCAGTGGAAAAATTTATTTCGGCGCGCTTTCGTGTTCATTTTAAATTGCGCCGCGGTTGGCGATTGAAACGATTCAGTTCCGTGCGATTGTGGTTCCGCAACTCGTCCTGCAATTCCGTCAGCGCATTCTCGATCATGCGAATAAAATTTGCGCAACTGGCCACCGACCCACCCACGCCGCTGACCACGTCGCGCTCGGCACGGTCGTCCGTGACAGCCAGCGTCTCGCCATAGGCGTTGAAACGATGTGCGGCGCGTTCAATCATCTGGTCGGCGGTCTGTCCTGCTTGCGAAAACAAAATTTCCACCGCCGAATCCGTTTTACGCTTCGGCGCGCCGGTGGGCGCGCCGGCGCCGTCAAAAAAAACCGTGACCGGCGTGCCCGTCGCGTCGTGATAGCGTGTAAGAATATGGACCAGTTCCTTGCGCGCGCGTTCCGAATGACGCGGCTGGCCGGGAGCCAGTTCCGGCCAGTTGTGCAACAGGCTGTAGCCGTCCACCAAAATCCGCATCAACGCCATGCGCGCATCGTAACCATTTGCCGCGCCCAGGGAAAAGGGAAATCCAATACGACGGAAACACTTTGTTTTTTTGCGCAGCATACGGTTAAATGAACGTCCGCAAATGGCCATGGCCGACACCCAACGCATTTTTCAGAAATCGAACCGGCGCATCGCCGCGCTGGCGCTGGTTGTGTTTGCGCTGGATCAATTCACCAAATGGCTGGTGCTGAAAACGCTACCGGCCTACCACGAAAAAATCATCATTGACGGCTTTTTCAAATTTGTTCACTGGGGCAACACGGGCGCAGCCTGGAGCCTTTTCAGCGGAAACAACATCACGCTCGCCGTTGTCGCTTTGCTCGCGCTCGTCGCGCTGTTTCTCACGCGGCATCATTTTGATTCGCACACGCTGCCCGGCCAGATTGCCTTCGGCCTGATTTTTGGCGGCATCGCCGGCAATCTCACCGACCGCCTGCTGCCCGGTCGGCATGAAGTGGTGGATTTTCTCCGTTTCTATCTGCAACAACGCGGCGGCGATGAAATCGGTTTTCCCGCGTTCAACGTGGCCGACACCGCCATCTGCACCGGCGTAGCGCTCATTTTCCTCATCACCTGGAAAAACGAGCACAGGCCGAAAAAGTCGGCGGAAACTTCGTCGTGAGTTTGCGCACGGAAACTTTCACCGTCGAAAAATCGCTTCCGTCCGGGCGGCTTGACGCATTTCTGCGTGAAAAATTCCCCGCCACCTCGCGTGTCGCGCTGAAACGGCTGGTTGAGCAAGGCCACGTCCGCGTCAACGGCCACACGGTCAAACCCACGCACAGCCCGCGCGCCGGTGAGCAAATCGAAATCCACTGGCCGGAAGCCCGGCCCGCTGCGGCGCAGCCGGAGGAAATTCCGCTCGACATTCTTTTCGAGGACAAATCGCTGCTGGTTTTGAACAAGCCCGTCGGACTCGTCGTGCATCCTGCCGCCGGAAATGAGGAACACACACTAGTCAACGCGCTGCTCCACCACTGCCACGGTTCACTCAGCGGCATCGGGGGTGTCGCACGACCCGGCATCGTTCATCGGCTGGACAAGGAAACCAGCGGCTGCCTTGTCGTTGCCAAAAATGACGGGACGCATCTGGCGCTATCCAAACAATTCGCCGCGCGCGAGGTCGGTAAAATTTACAACGCGATTTTGTGCGGCGAACTCGTGCGTGACTCCGGAGAAATCCGCGCCGCCATTTCGCGGCATCCGACGCATCGCAAGCGCATGGCCGTGCGGGACGACAATTCCGGCCGCGCGGCGCACACAAGCTATCGCGTACTCGAACGGCTGAACTCCGCCACATTTGTTGAGGCGCAGTTGCATACAGGCCGCACGCATCAAATTCGCGTCCACTTTCAATTTCTCGGCCACCCGCTCGTTGGAGATATGACCTACGGCGCGCGGCAAAATAAAAAGCTCACCGAATTGACCGGCTACGAGCCGCTGCGTGTGATGTTGCACGCGCGCGAGCTATCGTTCATTCATCCGCGCACGGGAAAGGCAATGAGCTTTGAAGCCCCGTTGCCGATAGATTTCCGCGATGCGCTGAAATCACTGCGCTGAAAATTTAAGTCAAAACTGAAGGGGCAATGGATGGTGGCTATCCGCAGTGTTAAACCGCTTGCGGTCAATATCGAACATTTCTGTCCCTCTCGACTCCACTCTTACCAGGAAAGTCGCGGAAAATCTCATGCACTAAAACTGGAACTACTTCAGATAACGACCCGCCGTCACCGACCGCGATGGATTTGGCATCGTATCTTTGCACCATACTGTCGGCGCGATACGCAGCACCATCGTAGAATTCTATACGCAATCCCCAACCAAAAGCATAATGTTCACTATTTCGATAGCCGACGACGCCGGACTGTGGGGCGGTGTAAGAAGAACCAGAGTAAGTCATGGGACCACTTCCGCTCCAGACGGTTCCTTGATTCAAAGTGTAGCCACCTCCTGTTTGTCCAAATACAGGCGTCGAACGAGAGAACTTCTGTGGCGGATAGGTTCGGAAATGGAGAAAGACCAACCAGTCTGGATTGTCTGCAATATCAACACTCCGAAGTTGTTTGGACTCCAGTTCGGTTTGAACGAGTTTCAAGTAAGATTCGTATTCCAGAGAGCCGACTAAATTGGTATCAGAGAGAATGACCATGAATGTAGTGCCTACTAAATTTGTAGGCAGGTCATGAAATACGGTTACCTCTGTGCTTAACCTGCCATGTGAGCCAGAACCAACAGGCATCACACACCCAGCAAGCATCAGCGATATTGTGGTAATCAAACCGAAAAGCCAGCCAGCAGGTTTCATGTCTCGGACGCTAACCCTTCGGTTTTCGTTGTCCAGATAATACCTTAATGCCTTTTCGACTGTTGCATTTTCTGCACAACGTCTGAAGGTTGGTCGATGTAATGGTACCACCAAGCCGCTCCGGGAAAATATGGTCAACGGTGAGGTCTCGACGTGAGCCGCAGTGCTGACATGTGAAGTTGTCACGTTCCCACACTTGCCAGCGTATTTCAGGCGGAATCGGCTCTTTAAATGAAAAGACGGGTAGTGGATATTTCGGCATTTTGCCGATATACTTGGCCCAGCCGGGCCAGTCTGATGTCCCCACATTGTGGCCATTTACATGAGTGCTATCCCATTTGTGTAAATCCTTTTTCTTTGCCTCTGGGAGGGCAGCATACACGCCCATCATCATTGCATAGTAGTCACGAATGCTCTGACGTTGAGCTCGTAGCTTGTCAGGTTTCATATTTCGACGCTAAACTTACATTTTTGCCGCGTCCAGTTTGGTTTTTCCGCTTGGATTCTTAATCATAATCGTCCTCCTGATCGTAATCGATTTTGGCGGATTAAGATTAAGAGCAAGATTACGATCATGATTTAAAGAATTGGGACGAAATCAAAATTTGTTCGCCTGTCGCACGGGGTTTTCGCATATTGGACGGTAATGAAATCCATGACGGGTTACGGGCGCGGCGAATGCGCGCGGGACGGCTTCAAGGTCACGGTCGAACTCAGTTCGGTGAACCGCAAGCAGGCCGAGATTTACGCGAACCTCCCGCGTGAAATGGAAATGCTCGAAGCGCCGATCCGCGACACCATCAACCGCCACGTCGCGCGCGGGCGCGTGACGGCGCGTGTATTGCTCCACGCCGGCAACGGCAAGCTTTCCGCGCGGATGCACCTCAACGTGCCGCTGGCCAAAGCCTACGCGCGCGAACTCAATCGCCTCGCCAAACAACTCAAACTCGAAGGCAATGTAAACTTGGACCACCTCGTGCGTGCGCCCGGTGTTTTCCAGACCGACGAGGAATTGGCGGGAGCGGAAAATTTGTGGCCGGCGGTCGAGAAGGCATTAAAACAGGCGCTCGCCGCGCTCGTGAAAATGCGTGAACGCGAGGGCGCGCATCTCGCGCAAGACCTCGTTTCGCACATCGGCGTCATGCGCCAATGTGTCGGGCGAATCCAAAAACAGGCGCCGCTGGCAACCGAACGTTACCGGCAGCAACTCATCGAACGCATTAAGAGCGCCGGGCTCGAAACGCCCGCCCCGGATGACGAGCGGCTGTTGAAGGAAGTCGTTTTCTTCGCCGACCGCTCGGACATTTCCGAGGAACTGGCGCGGCTGCAAAGTCATTTCCAGCAGTTCGAGGATTGCCGGAAGACGAAGGAGCCGGTGGGCCGCACGCTGGATTTTCTCGCGCAGGAAATGAACCGCGAAGTCAACACCATCGGCTCGAAGGCCAACGACGCGCTCATCTCGCGCGAAGTCGTGACGCTCAAGGCGGAACTGGAGAAATTCCGCGAACAGGCGCAAAACGTGGAATGAAAGACGGAAATCCAAAGTCCAAAATCCAAAGTCCAAAGTCGACGCAAAAAACTTCCGCGCCGCTTTTGATTCTCATTTCCGCTCCTTCCGGCGGCGGCAAGACGACGTTGTGCCACCAGTTGCTGGCCGCGCGGCCGGACATGACACGCGCCATCACCAGCACCACACGCGCACCGCGATCCGATGAAAAGGATGGCGTGGATTATTATTTTTTTGACGAAGCGGAATTCCAGCGCCGGCTGCGGGCCGGGGAATTCATCGAACATGCGACCGTTTTCGGCTGGAGTTACGGCATCCTGCGGTCCGAACTCGTGAATAAATTGCGTTCCGGCCGGGACGTTTTGTTGAACGTGGACGTGCAAGGTGCGGCGACGATTCGCAGGCGGGCGCAAGGCGAGCCGGAATTGCAAAACGCGCTGGTAATGGTATTTTTGACGCCGCCCTCAATCAAAGTCTTGCAAGAACGCTTGAAAAAGCGGGCTTCGGACGCGCCGGAGGAAATCCAAAAACGGCTCGGCATCGCCCGGCAGGAAATCGCGCAGTGGAAGGATTTTGATTATCTTTTGATCAGCTTGTCGGTTCAGGAAGATTTGCGGCGGATGCTGGCGATTGTCGAGGCGGAAAAAATGCGCGTGGCGCGGTCGCAAGCCCCGGAATTTTGAACCCCGGTCTTAATCTTAAAATCCGCATTTTGGTAGCGGATTGGCAGAAAGAAGGATTAAGATTAAGATCACGATCAAGATGAAGCAAAACATCGTCCTCGGCGTGACCGGCTCGATTGCCGCGCACAAGGCGGCGGACTTGGCCAGCCTGCTAACGAAGCAGAAGTACAGCGTGCGCGTGGTGATGACCGCCGACGCGCAGCGGTTCATCACGCCGCTGCCATTTAAAGTGCTCGCGCGCCATCCGGTCGTGACCGGTCTTTACGACGAAGAGGAAGGGTGGAAGCCGGCGCACATTGGAATGGCGGATGAGGCGGACCTTTTGCTCATCGCGCCCGCAACGGCGAATGTGATTGCGAAACTGGCACACGGCATCGCCGATGACGCGCTGACGTGCATCGCGCTGGCGTTGAATCCAAAGGCGAAAATTCTGATTGCGCCGGCGATGAACGGCAAAATGTGGTTGCACCCGGCCACGCAGGAAAATGTCAAAACGCTCAAGGCGCGCGGCGTCGAATTCATTGGCCCGGATGAAGGAATGCTTTCCTGCGGTTACGAAGGCGTTGGCCGGTTGTGGCCGGTCGAGGCGATTGCCGAACGCGCAGTGAAATTGCTGCGTTGAAAATTTTTCCGCTGCAGTGAATTTATGAAATCAAGCCATCGGCAATGGCTGAAACGGGTGCCCGCGTTGCTGGAGATTCCGGCACCCGACCCGCCGCGCCTGCTCCGCCGTATCGAAATCATGGAGCGGGACATCATGCTGCCCGTCAAGGCGGTCTTCATCGCCATGATTTTTCATTCGTTTAACTATTCACCGTGGATGGTCCAGATTTCCAGCGCGCTGGATGTGACGGTGGAGACGGTGCAATTAATTTTCTGGTTTTACATTCTGGCCAGCGTGCTGCTGGCCATGCCGCTGCTGAACGTGTGGCGGCTGCCGCTGGCGGTCGTGCAATGGACCGTGGTCACCAGCAGCCTGGTGGACGGGCTTCTGATCGCGGCCATGGCACTGATCACCGGCGGGCTGGACAGCATTTTGTTCTGGCTGTTTGTGGTTTTGATTGTCCGCAATGCGGCAAGCGTGCCGCCGGGGTTTTCCCAATTGTTTTTGAATTTCGCCATCAGCCTTTGTTACGTGCTGGTGGCTGTTCTGGACGTTTCCGTCGCGAACAGTCTGGATGACACGACGCGCCGCGCGCTGGATATGACGCCGCATGAGGAATTGGGCGAACCGTTCGTGCTGCGCATGGCGGTTTTATGGCTGACGGCGATTTGTTGTTACGGTGCGCAAGTGTTGCTGGAGCGCCAACGGCTGGCCGTCGAGGAAGCGGAAGAATTCGCCGCTCGCGAAGGCCAATTGCGCTCCGCCGGGCGGCTGGCCGCCGAGTTCGCACATCAAATCAAAAATCCGCTGGCCGTCATCAACAACGCCGCATTCTCGCTGCAACGCTCCCTGCACGACGGCAAAATGGCCGCCGCCCCGCAGGTCGAAATCATCCAGGAGGAGGTCGCGCGCGCCGACCGGGTCATCACGCAAATCATGGGTTACGCCTCGTTGAGCGAAGGGCACGTCGAGCGGCTCAACGTGGCCGAGGAGCTGGACCGCGCGATTGCGCAGGTTTTTCCGCCGGCGGTGCCGACGGGGATTTGGGTGCATCGCAAATACGGCCGCAGTTTTCCGCCATTGCTCATGCAACGCGGCCACCTGTCCGAAATTCTTGTGAACCTTCTGAAAAACGCGCGGGAAGCGCTGGCTGACAGCGGCCACGTGTTCGTCACCGCTGATTGTCACCGCGATCATGCCGTTGAAATTTCCGTGCGCGACGACGGGCCGGGCGTTCCCCCCGACAAGATCGAGCGCATTTTCGAGGCTTACTACACCACCAAGAAACACGGCACCGGCCTCGGCCTTGCCATCGTGAAACACAACGTCGAGCTTTACGGCGGCAATGTGCGTGTGGAATCGGAGCTTGGAAAAGGCGCTAAATTCACTATAAACTTTCCGGCGAAAGCATTGATGAAACTATCCTTGAAATGAGCGCCCCGTTGCCACCTGTGCTCGTCGTGGACGACGAGAAGAACATGCGCCGTTCGCTCCAGACGCTGTTGGGCGACGACGGCTACGAGGTGCGCGCCGCCGAATCCGCCGAGGAGGCGCTCGGCCTGCTCGCAAACGGTGAATTTTTCATGGTCATCACCGACGCACGGCTTGGCGGCATGAGCGGTTATGAATTCCTGGCAAAAGTCCATGGCCAGTGGCCCGAATTGCCTGTGCTCATGCTCACGGCCTATGCCACGCCAAAACTCGCCGTGGAAGCCATCAAAGCCGGCGCGATTGACTACCTGAGCAAACCATTTGCACCGGAGGAATTACTGCACGCCGTCGCGCGTTGCGCCGAACGTCATCAACTCCTGCGCGAAAACGCGACCCTCCGCTCCCGCACCGGCGAAATTTTCAGCCTCAACCAGATCATCGGCGAATCACCGAAGATGCGCGAACTGCGGCAATTGATTCAGACCGTTGCGCCCACCGACACACGCGCGCTCGTCCTCGGCGAAAGCGGCACCGGCAAGGAACTGGTTGCCGGCGCGCTCCACGGTTTGAGCCAGCGGCACGGGGCGAATTACATCCGTATCAATTGCGCGGCCATTCCCGAAACGCTGCTCGAAAGCGAACTTTTCGGCCATGAAAAGGGCGCGTTCACCGGCGCACTGAAACAAAAGCCCGGCCGCGTTGAAGAAGCCGACGGCGGCACGATTTTTCTCGACGAAATCGCCGACATGAGCAAGCCGCTCCAGGCCAAGCTGCTCCGCTTTCTCGAAGACGGCACATTCACGCGCGTCGGCGGCACGCAGGAACTCCGCGTCAATGTCCGGCTCATTGCCGCGACCAACCGCGACATCGTGCAGGCCATCGCCGCCGGCCACTTCCGCGAAGATTTGTTTCATCGTTTGAACGTGGTGCAATTCCGCCTGCCGCCACTGCGCGAACGCGGCGACGACGTTCCGCTGCTCGCCGAACACTTTTTGAAAATGTTTCGGCCCGTGCTGAACAAAAACGTGGACGGTCTCACGCCTGCCGCACGGTCCAAATTGCTCTCACACACCTGGCCCGGCAACGTCCGCGAATTGCGCAACGTCATCGAACGCGCGCTGATTTTGGAAAAGACGCGCGAAATCCAGCCGTCCAGCCTGCCCGATTTCCAAGTCGAAGCGCGTTTGCAAAAAGCCCCGTTCCTTCAGTTTGCGCCCGGCGAATCGCTCGACGACGCGCTGGCCAGATTGGAACGCGAATTAATCACCCACGCGCTGGAACAATATGATTTTAATCTGACGCGAGCGGCGGAATATCTTAAACTTACCCGTCATTCGCTCCGTTACCGGATGCAGCGACTGAACATGAACGTTGGTGACAGCGCATCGGGCGAGACACCCGTGACTGCCAGCCGGCAAATTTCTGAGAGCTGATTTTGTCTCGATGTTATGGAAGATGGACTGCCAGCAGTAGGCCCGATGACAGCGGCATGGGTGGACTTTTTTATCATGGTCGGGGTGTTTGCGCTGATTGCCCTTGGAGCGCTGATCTGGGTTTTCTACTTTCGCAAGAGGGGACGCAAGCGCCGGCACAAGCGACGCCACCAGCGCGAGCGACGCTCTGTCAACCCCACGCTCGCCCAGACCGGCGGATTACCACCCCCTCGTCCACCAGGGACGACCGACGAGACGCCTTCTCAATCGCCGCAACCATGATGCAACATAGCCGCGCGATCACCCGCAAAAGCGCGTCCAATCTGGCGCTCGCCTTTGTGGTGCTGCCGCGCGCCAAGCGCAACGATATGGCTGCGCTCTACGCCTTTTGTCGTGAAGTGGATAACGTGGCCGACGGCGAATCCACGTCCGCCGAAAAGCGACGCGAACAACTCGCCGACTGGCGCGCCGATGTGCGCCGCGCTTGCGAAAACGAAACGCCGGAATTCGTCGTAAACCGCGAATTGCAGCCAATCATCGCCAAATATCGCCTGCCATACGCGCTTTTCGATGAATTGATCAAAGGTTGCGAGATGGACCTCGACATCAAACGCTACGAAAATTTCGAGCGACTGGAATTATACTGTTATCGCGTCGCGTCTGTCGTTGGCTTGTTGAGCATCGAGATTTTCGGCTACCAGAATCCCGCCTGTCGCGACTATGCGATTTACCTCGGCAAGGCGCTGCAATTCACCAACATTCTGCGTGATGTTCGCACCGATGCTGAACGCGGACGGATTTATCTGCCGCAAAGCGAACTCGGAAAATTCAACGTCGGCGATGATGACATTCTAAATTTCAAATATTCTGACCGATTTCACGCACTCGCTGCCAATGTCGCCGACCACGCGAAAATTTTTTACCGGCTCGCGCGGCAAACCCTGCCCGCCGAAGACCGTCGTACGATGGTCGCTGCCGAATCGATGGGCGCAGTTTACTGGCAACTGTTGCAAAAACTGGAACGGCACCAGTTCAACGTCTTTGGCCCACAGCCTTTGCGACTGGCCAAGCCGCATAAACTGGCGCTGATTTTCCGGACGCGGCTGCGCCTCGCCCTGGGTTCAACCTCGTCCAACTATGTACCGGCCTGAAATCGAGCGGCGCCTCATTGTCAACGCGGACGACTTCGGCCTTTCACATTCCGTCAACGCAGCCGTCATCCGCGCTCACGGTGCGGGCATTCTCACCACCGCCAGTTTGATGGTGAACGAGCGGGGTTTCGATGAGGCCGTGACGCTGGCGAAGGAAAACCCACAACTCGGCGTTGGCCTGCATCTGACTTTGCTGATGGGACATTCCGCGCTGCCGCCGGAAAAAATTCCCGGCCTCGTCAACCCGCGCGGTGAATTCAGCGACAAACCGGTCGCAACCGGCTTCCGTTATTTTTTCCAGCGCGGTTTACGCGAACAATTGCGTGCCGAAATTCACGCCCAATTTGAAAAATTTCGCGCGACCGGCGTGCCGCTCGACCATGTCAACGGCCATCTGCACCTGCATCTGCAACCGGTCGTGTTCCAAATCTTGATGGAAGATGCGGACAAACTCCGCATCCGTCGCCTGCGCCTGACGCGCGAACCATTCTGGATGGACATGCCGCTCGCCAAAGGCAACCGCTTGTATCGCTCCACGCACGCGGCGATTTATTTTTTCCTTTCATGGCATGCGCAATCGGCTCTGCGCCGCGAAAAAATCCGCCACACGCAGAGAGTTTTCGGCCTGCTGCAAAATGGACGTGTGAATGAGGATTACATTTTGAAACTGCTTTCAGTTTTGCCGCCGGGTGATTCGGAGCTTTACTCGCATCCGTCGCTCGATGAATTTAAGCACGAGTTCGATGCCTTGGTCAGTCCGCGCGTGAAGGAACTGGTCGAAAAACGGGGCATTAAACTGATTCGCTACCAGGATTTGTAATATGCTCAAACTGCTTTTGATTTTGCTGGTCGGCCTCACTTTTGAATCCACCGGCGTCGTGTTGCTGAAAAAAGGCATGACGCAAATCGGCGACATGAACGGCATCACCGCCGCTGAAATATTCCGTGTTTGCAAATCCGGCGCGACCAACCCGCAAATTCTGCTCGGCGTTTTTTTTGAAGCATTGTTTTTTGTCTGTCTGCTGATTTTGATGTCGAAGAGCGACATCAGCTTTCTCTGGCCGCTGACGGGATTGAGTTTCGTATTCGCCACCTTTGCCGCCATCTGGTTCCTGAACGAGCACGTCTCGCCGGCGCGCTGGATTGGTGTGATGCTCATCGTCATCGGCGCGGCGTTCATCAGTTACAGCCAGCATGCGAAGGAAAAACCTGCGCCGCCACCGGCTGCCGAAACCAAGACTACGGTGCAGTAATTTTCCCGAGAATTTCCGCGAGTTTTTCCGCCGCCGCTTTGGTTTGTTTCTGCAACTTCATCAGCGCACCAATTTTTTGGGGGGATTTCGCAATTGCCAGAGCCAGCTTGCCATAGTTCAAACTCAAATCCACGTTGGCCAGCGTGTTGAAGTCCAGCGGCAAATCTTCGCTGGCCGTGTCGGAAATCACGCGGACGGTGACGCAAGGACTGCCGCGCTCGCGGCAGACGGCATGAATCGCCGCCGATTCCATTTCGACCGCGTCCGCGCCAGTCTCGTCGCGCAACCTTTTCTTTTCGGCGACGGTGGTGGCAATGCGGTCGGCGCAGAAAAATTTGGCAGGCTTCGCGCCGGCGGCCAATAGTTTCTCCCGGAGGGACGAGCTCTGCGAGTCCCCAATTTTCTTTTCAGTTTGGGGCTCGTGGAACTCGCCCCTCCGATCTGTCAGTTCAAAAACTACCACACCCAGAGCCAAATCTGGATTCAGCCCGCCGGCGAAACCACAGGTCAGTACAAGCTCCGGTGAATTTGTGGCGAGAAATTTGCGCACCGATTTTTCGGCGTTCTGGCGTCCGATGCCGGTAAGGAGAATGGAAATTCCAGATTTGCCCGCCGCCATTTTCCGAAATGGCGCGGCTTCTTCTTCTAGCGCGAAGCAGACCAGGACAGGAGCGTCCGGCATCTGGCGTTTGGCGTTTGGCGTCTGCATTACTTGATTCCCGCCAGCCTTTCCTTCCAGATTTTGTAAAGCTCCACCGTGGCGCGGACGTCGCGCAGGCAGTATTCGGCGATGTCACGGAATTTCCCTTCGGCCATGAGCGTGCTTACGTCCATGCCGGTGACGCCATGGCTTTTGGGCGATTCGATGCCGAACGCCTTGCAGTAGAAATCCAGGTTGAACCGCCGCGCTGCGCCGTCACGCCCGCTCACGCTGTAAAACGTCAGTTGTTCCGCAAGGTCGCAGTGTGGTTCGGTCGCATAGCGGTAGCCGAGCCAGTTCTTTTTCGAGATGGGTACGTTCAAAATTGCCGAGCGCAGGTAAATGAACGGCACATCGAAACCGCGACCGTTGAACGTCACGACCGAATCGTAATGCTTCGCCACGTCCCAAAACGCCGTAAGTAACTCGACCTCATCCGCGCACGGCACGAACTCCACCGGTCCGGCCTCACCTGCGTCATCCTCAAAATCCTCCGCGATGAACAGCGTCTGGCCACGCTGCGTTTCGGCGTTGAGCATGGCGATGCAGACGACCTGCGACGTGAACGGCCACAAGCTCATGAATTGTTTGATTTCGGCGCGCTTGGTTTCGCGGGTGGGTTCGTCGGCGATTTTTTTGGCCTCGCGGAAAAGATATTCCTGCTGCGCCTCGTCAAAATCTTCGAGTGGCAGCGCGGAAGTTTCGATGTCGAATATAAGCGTGGCCATTGGCAACAAGCTTGTTTTAGAAGAATCAAACCGGCCCGGCAATCAAATCGTAGTTGGTGTGGCCGACGGTTTCGATCCGGGCAAATTCTCCAATCGGCAGTTTGCCCCGCACGCAAACCCGCCTTTCAATGTTCGGCGCCTCCCTCACGTAAACGACAAAATTATTGAATTTTAAGTTTCCTTTTCGCGCACGAGTCTGTGCCCATGAATTGGTCTTTTTCGGGCCGTGAACCAGCAAACACAGGGTTTAAAACCAAAGTGTCCAAGAATGTTACAAGCCGGCATATTTTGAGACAAATCGCCGTTGCGGCATGGCTTTGAAAACAAAATGGTTAACATCGGAACTGCAAACTTGAAATATCCGTATCAGTTCCCAACAACGCGATGTAGAATTAATGGCCGAACGGGAGTGTTTCTCAATTGAGTTTGGCACCAAGTTTGCTAAATGCCGTTTAAGATGCGGTTATGACAGGCAATCAAGTGAACAAAATCGAACTCAATGTAACCCGCCTGTTGTGGTGTTCACACCGTAATTAAGAAAAAATGAAAACGACCAAAACCGTCCGCAAGGCGGGCTTCACGCTGGTGGAAATCATGATCGTCGTGGCCATTATTGGCCTTTTGGCGGCGATTGCCATTCCCAACTTCGTCAGGGCCCGTGCCACCTCGCAAGCCAACGCTTGCATCAATAACCTGCGTCAGATTGACGCCGCAATCAACGAATGGGCCTTGGAACAAGGCCAACAGACCGGCGCCGGGCCGGCCAGCTTGACCACGGATCTAACACCCTACATCAAGCTGAACTCCAACAACGCAATTCCCGGTTGTCCGGCAAAGGGCAACTACACCGCGTTCAAAGTGGGGGCAACCCCGCAAGTCAGTTGCTCTCTCAGCACGCTGGATCCGGCGCACAAGCTGCCATAATTGTACTTGGTTTGTTGTTTGAAACAAAAGCCCGAGGCAGGCGCCTTGGGCTTTTTTGTTGCCGAAACCCCAGGCGGCCAAAATTTTGGTCTGTCTTTGAGCTGGATTCTGGCATCGGCATTGCTGATTGAGAGACTGATGCGGTCACAACGGGCAATGAGTG
>JBEKMU010000053.1:0-20199 GCA_049523555.1 Verrucomicrobiota bacterium
GCCAAGGCGGCCAAACCGGGCAAGATGGCGGCCATCATGGATCAGCGGAGCGGCCTGCCTCCCGAGAATGAAAGGGCCGCCCTGCCCGAACGCCAGAAGGCGATGAAACAAGCGCTGCCCGGGGCGACACTGCTGGTTTATCCGGCGCGGATTGGCGGGGACAAAGTCAGCGTCCCCAGCGCGACCAACGTCGTGCGGCTGCTCAATCAAGCGGGCTTGTGCAAAGCCGTTCCGGCCGAACAGACGGTTCTCCTCAAAACTTCGCTCGCGGACCCGAACGAGCTGAAGGCGCTGTGGAATCTGGCGCGCGAGTTCCGGGATTTTGTCCGAACCAATCCGCCCGCGGCCGACTACGCGCTTTACGCGGACTACGTTTTCAATCCGCAAAACTCGGAGCAGGGATTCGTGCATTTCGTGGTGTGCGATCACAAGGGTGAGTGGGTGATTGTGGACATGCAAAACTCGCATCATCCCGATTACCAGAGCATCGGGGTCATTTCCCGCGCCCGCTGCGACAAACTGCTCGTCCAGCGACTGCAGGGATACCTGAAATGACATCTCTGACAGAGAAACGGATCGCACCATGAAACTCAAACTCCTCATCCTCGTCCTCGCGCTCCAAAGCGCCTGGCTGCTCGGCTCGGTCGCCGTGCAGGAACACGCCCTCGCCACCGGCAAAGTCATCCTGCTCGAAACGCGCCGCGTGGATCCGCGCGACCTGCTGCGTGGTGATTACCTCATCCTGAATTACAAAATCAGCGACGTGCCGACGAACCTGTTTTCGTCGCCGGTGAAGAAGGATTTGCCCTACGGCACAAAAGTTTTTGTCGCGCTCGCGCCCGGCACGAACCAGTTCTACGAAGTCACGCGCGCCAGCACCAACTCGTTCAAGCCGGGGTCAAACGAAGTTTTGTTGCGCGGCAAGACTGACGAACGTTGGTGGAGCACCAACTCCGTCCACGTCGAATACGGCCTCGAGAATTACTATGTCGCCGAGGGCACGGGCAATCCGGTTGGCAAGCTCACTGTGCAGGCTGTCGTTCCTGCTTCCGGCCATCCGAAAATTAAGGAAGTGTTTGTGGACGGCAAGCCTTACGCCGGGGCGATGAAAGGAGCGGAGCGATAAGTCGCCTGCCTTGGCAGGGAAATCAGTTGCCCCGGAGTGGCAATGGACATCAGCCGGGGCTACTCTGCCAATCTTGGATTAGTTTTCCTGCCCCGTGCGCCCCGGTGAAACAAGGAAAGCAGCCACCAACCAGCGAGTTCCTCGCGAGCGGCGATTCCAAGCCCGCTAGGATTGTCAATTGCAGGACCCTTTTCCGATGCGAGGCGTGATGTTGTTTTACTTCACATTCACCTGGGGAAAACCTTCAGCCAACAGTTTGGCAGCCGCCTGCTTTGCGCATTCGGTCTTCAGTTTGCTAGATTCACCCTGGAGATAGGCCTTGTCTCGCCGTTCAAATGCGACTGTTAGCAGGCGCAAGTCGCTGAGCAAATCACGGGCTTGGTCGTCTTCTTCGTACAGTTCGACGCCGACTTTCCGGCTTGCCAGTTGCAGCACGGGCATCTCAGTCGGTGGGTTTGTGGTCTTCCACTCAACCTTCAGTTTGTCTGATGATTCTTTCTGGAAAATCACAATCCACTTCGTACCCAGCGGCGGGACGAACACTGTTTGCTTTGATAGTGCGAGCTTTTCCTCGTAAACGACTACATTGTCGAATTCGCCCTTGATCGCCACCGTTACGAACAGACATTTCACCTTATTCTCGTTCAGCAACTCCGGAAAGGTGCTCGCCATCAGGTTGAGACCCGACTTCAGTCTATAGTCCTCCACTTTGGGGCTGGCGCGGAATTCGCATAGAGCGATTGAATAACTTGGGTCGCTCAGGGCGCGCGCCACGAGGTCGCCAGATAGGATGCCTCGTTGCGATTCCGGATATTCGCCGGAAAATGCGCAGCGCACGGAAATGGTCAGGGCGAGGAGGACGAGAGTGAGACGAAGGTGGTTCATAAGTTGTAGGTGTTAAGGGTGAATTACATATTAAGATCAGGGACAGGCAGGGTAGGCACATTTCATTTTGAAGCGGTGGCTTGACCCTGCTGCATTCTTGGCCTCGCTCTCCAAGCTACACCGCTCGGCGCTAGGATAGACGAACATGGCACTTCCGCGATTGATCTCGGCGGTCGTTGCCACAGCGAACGCGTCCCTTGCTGCCTGTTCTGAATCCGGTGCTGTGGCTCCGATATAAGGTTGCCCAGCAGTCACTTGAGCCATAATGCGCTCCACGCGGTAGTAAGTACCGACGATTGGATGTGAAGCGTTCTGCAGTTGATTGTCTCGATGATAGATTTCCTCGTTCACCACCATGTCGTGAAACTGCGAGTTTGCAGCAACGGTCCATGTTGCACTGGCTCTGACAGAGCGGACGAAAGTGCCTTGAGCTACCGTGGTCTCAAACTTGCCTGTGGTCGTGTTGGACGTCGTCGTGTACGTGGGATTGCCATCGAAATATTGGGTAGGCTCGGACTTACCGTTTATGGTACTGGTGTCGGCAGTGAATAGCACAGGGCCCGCCACGCAGCTTAGTCCGCCAAATTGAACTGTGGCCGTGATGCGGTGGTCGCCAGTGTCGTTACACTGGTCAGCTTGCGTTGAATACCATCTGACATTGTCAATCTGCCATTGGGCCATGCTAGCCCCCCTTTTAGAAAGCGTGATTCCTTGGTGCGCGGGATTGTCGAAATCAGTAGAACCGTCGGGCTTGGTCGCGGTGAAGTGAGCATCGCTCAAAGAAGCCGTCATTGTTGCGGGGGTAACTATGAGATCGGCATTGACACTTTCCCCGTCGCTAGCCAGCGCCTTGGCCAGATTGATTTCCACCATGACCACTACAAAATTCGTCTCGGCTTCGACCGTGGCAACTGCGTGGCAGGGCGGGGGGTTGGAATAGGTGCAATAGAATGTCACCGTCCCGTTCCCGGCGGTGGTAGGCATAAAGGTGGCGGACAAGCCGCTGCCGCTGGACGGTGTCGCCCCCACGCCCGAAACCGCCCACCGGTTCGTCAGCACAACAGGAGGCACTTGATTGGTGACGGGCGGCACACAATGATTGGCATCCACCACCTGCACCAAGGCGTTACTGACAGTGCACCCCGTAGAGGCGGTAATGTTATTGCTCAGGCACACATTCGTGCCTGGGAAAGTCACGGTGGTCAAACTCACCGAGCCTTCTTTCAGGCAGTTGGTGCTGAATTTGGAAATGCAAGGATTTTCCAGGTTATTTGCCCAAGCAACTGTCATCCCCAGCGCTAGGGCAACCAAAAGTGCCGTGATTCGTTTCATCGTTCACTCGCTTTGTCGCATGTCAGGTTCATACCAATCAATTCACACGCCGTTGTTGAATCTGTTTCAGCGCGGTCCTGGCCGGCCCTTGCAGGCGTTCGTTTTCGCCCGTGGCCAGTTGCTCCAGAAAAGGCACTTGATCCGGCCCGCCCAGATTTCCCAAGGCGGCAATGGCCGATATCTGTAGTGGAATGCTGTCGGCTCCCCGTGCCAACTCCAGGACGACCGGCAGCGCCTGTTCCAGTTTCCGTTCCGCACAAATCTGCAAGGCGGTGCTGCGGGCCAGCGGTCCGCAACTGTCGTCCTGGGAAAACCTTAAGGCCGTGGCCGCAACCTGGTCCGGGTCAAACTCAGCGTGGCCTTCCGAGAGACGATGCAAACTCAAGAGCGCGGTCCCAGCCACCGTCGGATCTGTGTCGTTCAGCGCGTTCCAGAAAGCCTGCTGCATTTCTGTCCGCTCTTGCTCGGTCACGGTGACGGTAGAATCCTTGTCCGCCGACTGGGAATACCAAGCTTGGAGATGTTGCACAGCGTAGGCGCGCATCACAGCATCCTGGGTTGTATCCTGGCTGAGCTCAATCAGCAGGCGGGCCAGTCCGGCGGGCGGATTGGCCTGCTGCCGGAGGACGTTGAGCAGATCGTTCTTGAGCACCTGCTCTCCGCCGCGGACCTTTTCGTCCCCCGCCTCCGGGGTGCGCAGAAAGTCATAAAGCGTCGCCAGTTCCTGCGGATTCAAGTTCTTGCCCAAGGCATGGACCGTCGTCAGCCGGGACCAGAATTCCTGACGCACATCCACCACGGGCCGGACGCGGGCGGGAACTTGAGCGAGATCGAGGGGAGGCGAAACCCGGGACGGGGTCCGTCTCGGGGCCTGCACCACATCCGGAACCGCTGCGGGAGCAACAGTAGCGGGTTCTGCATTGACGTGATCCGCCTCCCGCAAGCCCGCACCGCGCCACCACCAGCAGGTGAAGGCAACCAGACCGGCTGCACCCAACAATGCTATGATCTTGATTTTCATTCCGTTTTCCTGCTGTTCACCGGGTTCCAATCGGGATGCCGTTCTGGCTGGCGCTCAGAGTATGGCAGACGCTGGTCAAACAACCTTTCGGCCGAATAAACCGCACGGGGCATTGATCCAAAGCATCGAAGTCCAGTGCGCTCAGGTCCTTGGTTATGGTCCCGTCATCGAAGGTGACCCCAGCCGCAAAGATTCGCAGATTGATCTGAACAGATGGCACCAAGGGACTTTCTACGACCAGCATCTCGACCAACTGGCTGCCGTCGGGATAGACTTGAATGGTTTTGACGTAGGTTTGGCTCGAAGAATAGATCTGGAACCCGTCAGCCCGGGCGTTCGCCAGAATGGGGCCGTTGGTGCCGAGCCGGGCCACCAGGTAGTATGACTCGTTCATGTCCACTCCCAGGCACAACTGGCGTCCCGCAGGGCTCAACGGCTGGACATCACTCACACGCACACCCGGATCAAACTCGAGGACCGCTTCGGGCGGTAGGTTTGGGCAGTTCCAAACACGTGACTTACCCGCCCAGGCGGCTGGATTGCTATCGAACGAGGCCGAGACCACCTTCACGATGATGCTCCGGTTGGTCGAAACACCTTGTTCTGAAGTGTAGCTCCCGGTGACCGTGTAGGTTCCCGCCATGGCAAACCGATGCGGCACTGCGGTGGCGCAGTCAGTGGTGTAATTAGTAACTCCGACCACTGCGATGCTCACGCTACCATTGGTGACTCCCTGGGGAGCGGCGGTGAGCAGCAAGGCGTCGCCCGAGCGGATAACCAAATTGTCGTTGGTCAACAGATTGGTTGGTTTCCAGATAATCAGGTTCGTGGCTTTCAAGCCGCCGTTCTGGAAAGAACTTTCCACCCGCGTGAGGTTGGTGGAGGACAAGGGAACATCCGCATACCAGCGATAACCGGCGCCGTGGGCTGGTGAGAGGACATTGGTTGCGCCGGCGGCCAAGTCGTCCGCCCCGCTCTTGAGGCTGAGCATGCCGAAATATCGCTCCCGGCCTTCGAGACAAAAGGGTGAAGTGGTCGCATAAATCACGGGCGGCGCGGCCGCTCCGCCCACTTCCACTCCGCTCAGAGTTCGCAACCGGTTTTCCACCCAATCCTTGATGCCGTTTCCGTCGGCATCGGGTCCGACCAGGACTTGCAGCCGCACTGCCTTGACCAAAAGCGAGCGATCGCTGGCTGCATTATCCCAATAAATCCGGACCGTGTGTGCGCCCGGATTCAACCAGGGCGTCATCGTCCAAGCCAGCCCATTGGTCTGTGAGCCATAGATGAGGGGGACACGACCCAGGAACTCACCATCAATGGAGATCAGCAAGTCCAGTGGCGTCGTGGGCGTCTGAAAAGACCGCTCGCGCCCTTCCACTTCGAGCCAGAACATGTCAGCCGTAGAAACCGCCATGGAATATTCCACAAAACCACGCCGGTCCTCGGCATAGATGGTGTCGCCCTCCACCGTCCAGCGCCCCAACTGGCTGGTGGCCGAGGCTCCGCTGGCTTCCGCCACCGTGACGATCTGGGAAATGTTGCCCAACACTTCAACCCCGTCCGGCATGCCGTCCCCGTCGGTGTCCGGATTGTGCGGATCCGTTCCAGCACGATACTCTTCCAGGTTGGTCAGCCCGTCGCCGTCGTCATCGAGCGCCGCATCGGCCGGATTCAGGGGATCGAGGTGGTGTGTCAGTTCCCAACCGTCCGGCATGCCGTCCCCGTCGGTGTCCGGATTCAGGGGATCGGTCAAACTTTCTTTTACTTCAAACCCGTCCGACAGGCCGTCCCTGTCGGTGTCCCACAGGAACGGATTCGTTCCAGCACGATACTCTTCCAGGTTGGTCAGCCCGTCGCCGTCGAAATCGAGCGCCGCATCGGCCGGATCCAGGGGATCGAGATATTGTGTCACTTCCCAACCGTCCGGCATGCCGTCCCCGTCGGTGTCCGGATTGTGCGGATCCGTTCCAGCCCGATACTCTTCCAGGTTGCTCAGTCCGTCGCCGTCGTCATCGAGCGCCGCATCGGCCGGATTCAGGGGATCGAGGTGGCGTGTCAGTTCCCAAACGTCCGGCATGCCGTCGCCATCGGAGTCCAGTGACTGGTCGATGGGAACCTTGCCAATCCGGAAGAACGCTGACCCGGCGGTACCCGGCGGCGGCAGGGTGACAACGAAATGGCCCCCGCCGTTCTGTCCAAGAACCATGGCGCAGGGCTCCGTGATTTTGGTGAGCGTTTCCCCTTGGTAGAGGACGTAGTAATAGTTGGTATCAGACGGGAAATAGAGATCATAGTTGCCGGCCAGATCCTTGGACAGCTCTATTCGAAATTCCTCCGCAACAGGCTGGATTCCCGTGGCCAGCAGGATCAACAGTGGCAAGCCGCTACGGAAAGCTTTGCGGCAACCCAACCCATTTCTTGAACAGCCCTTCATAAGCTCATTCTCCCAACGGTTCAATCAGAACATATCCGCGGATGGCATTTTTCTGCTGAACACCTCGCCCTTCCCCTGAGCCGTCTCCACTCGAGCCCCGCATGGTTTCATACGGTTTCCGTTCAGAGCTGTGAAGCGCCGATTTCGGCGAGAATTGGCCCCCTTTCGCAGATGGGGCAACTGGTCGGCCGGGGGTTCCAGCGCAAACACGTTTGGACCGACCGCACGGAAGCGCATCTGCCCAGCGGGATGCTGTGACGCGATGCATTGCGTAGGTACGAGCTTCCCCCCTCGGTGGTTGTTTGCCCGAAACGTCTTGGCAAAGAGCCGCTGGTAATTTGGCACTCTCGCTCCACTCACCTAGTCTTTCGTGCCGGCGCAGACTGCTTACAACGGTTGAAACGTCAGTATGCCCTTAAACATCTGGCTCGTCTAAAAGTCAAGCGCTTCTTATTCACATTTTATTCACCTTTTATTCACTTCCAGCCACAAGTGGTTATTGAGAGTTGAGAATTGATGGTTGGGCAAGAAGCCGGAAGCCAAAGGTCAGAAGCTGGAGCTCAGACTCTGCTGCATCTCCTGGCCAACAATTCGGAGCTGCTTTGGAACGCCGGAATTCAGTACTCTTTTCGTTTGAGCGATTTCACGGTGCTGGAACAGATGGAGCTGGGCGATTCCCGCGCGGCAGACGAGCTTTTGCCGCTGGTCTATGACGAGCGTTGCAAACTCACCGCGCAGGCCGTCGTGCCCGCATCCGGCCATCCGAAAATCAAGGAGGTGTTCGTGGACGGCAAACCGTACGCCAAGGCGATGAATAACGAAGCGCAGTAAACGGCACCTTGGCCGATGGGTGATGCGAATGCGATGGAATGTCACCCGGGTGAAGAACGGACCTGCCGGTCAGGCCGCCGTTTTCTCCGGCTTCTTTGGTAGCCCGTTGTCAACTTGACCGTCCGGGAGGGCATGGTCTTTGGCCGGCGCTTCCGCCAGCAATTTCTGAATGGCTTGCAGTACCATCGGGAACGTGCATTGGTCTTTGATGAAGCGTTGGTTGGCGCCCTCCAAAACATATTCCTCGTCCGCATCAACAATGGAGTTGGTTGATAGAATGATGACCGGAATGGTTTTGAGACGGGGATTGGCTTGCATGAATTTGAGCACTTCCCCGCCGTCGAACTTGGGCAGCATCAAATCCAGCACCACCAAATCCGGGACCAGCCGGAGCAGGACCTTCATCGCCTCCAGGCCGTCTTTTGCCGACTCGACGGAATACCCCTCGCCCTCCAGACGATGACGATACGCCGTCAGCACGACGGGGTCATCCTCAACGTAAAGAATGGTCTTGGCTTTAATCGCGTTCATGTTCGTCGCTGCCGGCACATTCATGTTTCACTCGCAAAACGCCCATTTCGCACCAGCCCATCAGCCCTTGCCGGGCTGTTTAACAGCAACGCTTATGCCAAAAATTACGAAAAGCGGCTTTTCTTTCCCGGCCTTCTGTCCATCGCTTAAAGTGATGATTGCGAAAGTTTTTTGATTTTCCGGTTTGACCCGGCGCTTGGTAGATTCCTCCTGAATCCGAAGCATGAATCCGCCAAGCCAATCTGAATCCGGCCGGACATCACCGGGCCGGCTCCGCGGTTTTTGGGCGCTCATCGTCACGCAATTCCAGGGCGCGTTCAGCGACAACATCCTCAAAAACCTCGTCATTTTCATGCTCATCGGCATGGACGTGTCGCTGTCGGAAAAGCACAAAATCGGCGAACTCGTTGGCGCGTTGTTTTCGCTGCCATTCATTTTGTTTTCCATGGCCGGCGGATTTCTGGCCGACCGCTTCAGCAAACGCACGATTTCCGTCGGCGTGAAGATTTTTGAAATCGCCGTGATGCTTTGCGCGCTCGCGAGCTTCTGGTTGAACCAGCTTCCGCTGTTGCTGGGCTGCGTGTTTTTGATGGGCGTCCACAGCGCGTTCTTCGGCCCGTCCAAATACGGCCTGCTGCCGGAACTGTTGCCGGAGAAAAAACTCTCGTGGGGCAACGGCCTGCTCGAACTCGGCACGTTCATGGCCATCATCCTCGGCACGGTGGCCGCCGGTTTCCTGGCCGAAGGCTTTCGCGGCCGTCAAGTCTGGTCCGGTGCCATCCTCATCGCGCTGGCGCTC
Organism: Verrucomicrobiota bacterium; assembly: GCA_049523555.1. Taxonomy (GTDB): domain Bacteria; phylum Verrucomicrobiota; class Verrucomicrobiia; order Limisphaerales; family UBA11358; genus UBA11358. Next base: position 8,963 of record JBEKMU010000053.1, read on the forward strand.
GTCGGATTGACGACGAGCCTCGGTATCACGCGCGTGCCCCCCGCCGATCCCGGCAGAAAATTCCGCGCGAATTTTCTGGGCGATTTGTTCGTGCAACTGGGCGCCGTGCGCCAAGACCGTCCGCTCGCACTCGCTTTCCTCGGCAACACCTATTTCAATTTTCTCGGCGCGCTGCTGCTGCTGAATTTGTTCTTTTACGGCGTTTATGGACTTCACCTCTCCGAAAAACAGATCAGTTATTTGAACGCTGCGCTCGCGCTCGGCATCGGCCTCGGCAGCGTGGCGGCCGGTTATCTTTCCGGCGGCAAAATCGAATACGGCCTCGTGCCCCTTGGCGCGTTCGGAATGTCGCTGGTCTGTGGGCTGCTGTCCGCGCCGGATTTGACGATGAACGCATCGTTGGTCCGCCTCGCGCTGCTCGGTTTCGCCGGCGGCTTTTTCATCGTGCCCATCTGCGCGCTCTTGCAACACCGGCCCGACCCGGCAAAAAAAGGCGAGGTGCTGGCGGCGGCAAACCTGCTTTCGTTCGTCGGCATTTTCCTCGCGTCCGGCGCGTATTATTTGCTGGCGGACGCGGCGGGCCTGTCGCCGCGCCAGGTTTTTTTATTTGGCGGCGTGCTGACTTTTGTTGGCGCGATCGGGGTGCTCGTGCTCTCGCCGGAATCACTGGTGCGCGCGTTTCTCTGGCTCGTCACGCGCCCGTTTTACCGCCTGCGCGTGCGCGGGCTGGAAAATGTTCCGCGCCGGGGCGGCGCGTTGCTCATCAGCAACCACGTTTCCTTCGTGGACTGGCTGTTGTTGCTGTCGGCGGCGGATCGGCCGGTGCGTTTCCTCATCGGCCAGCAATATTACGAATCGCCCTGGCTCAAACCCTTTGTGCGCGTCGCGCGCGTCATCCCCATCCCGTCCGGATTTCGTCCCCGCGAAGTCGTTCGCGCGCTGCGAGGCTGCGGCGACGCCATCCGAAGCGGCGAGGTCGTGTGTGTGTTTGCCGAGGGCGGCATCACGCGCACGGGCAGGCTGATGCCGTTCCAGCGGGGGTTCGAGAAAATCATGCGTGGTGTGGACGCGCCCATTGTGCCGGTCGCGCTCGACGGTGTGTGGGGCAGCATCTTCAGTTTTGCCGGCGGGAAATTTTTCTGGAAATGGCCGCGCCAACTCCGCCGTTCCGTGGCGGTGAATTTTGGCCAACCCCTGCCGTCCACCGCCACGGCGGACGAAGTGCGCGCCGCCGTGGAAAAACTTTTAACCGCGGATTACACGGATAAGGCGAAGCAATTTGAATCTGGAGGAGACGACGTAAGGAGTCTCTGACGCTTGGGATCTTGGATCTGGGTTCTGGCTTCCTGGCTATTGGAATGGTGACCTCGACTCCTGCCAAAAAAATCCGCGCCCATCCGCATAATCCGCGGTGGAAATCAGAGCGGCAAAAACTCCGGCCGCATCCCCTTCCCGTCGCACTGCAAAATGGCCACGCTGCGTTCCGCCCCGAACTTCGGCTTGCCCGCGTAGCCAGGATTCAAATACAGCGCGCCGTCAATCGTTTCGTAAAACGCCTTGTGCGTGTGGCCGAACACCACTGCGTCCGGCCGCTCGCGCGCAATGCGGAGCTGCAGATTTTCGGTCAACGCGCGCGGATTCACGACGTGATGAACCAGAAATTTGCGTCCGGCAAGCGCAACGACTTCCGTGAGCCGGAAGTTCGGTGAAGCGTCGGTGTTGCCCAGCACCACCGTGACCGGTGCCACCGCTTCCAGTTCGGCGATGATGCCATCCGACCCGATGTCGCCCGCGTGCAAAATGTGCCCCACGCCGGCGAAAAGCTTGAGAACCTTCGGATCAAGAAAACCGTGCGTGTCCGAGATGACGCCGAGTTTCATGGGCAAGCGTGCTGCGTGTTTCGTTTTCCGTCGAGCATGGTCCGGCCACCCAATGTTACTTGACGCAACACGCAATACGCATCACGTCTCACGCCTTCGTTTCCTCCGGCGTTTCCTCGCCCTCGGGTTCCTCGTCGTCGCGCGCGCCGGCCTTTTTGTCAGCGGGCGATTCGGCGGTTTCCGTCAGCTTGGCCGAACCGGCAAACAGCGCGGTGAACAGCCCGCCGCTCCCCAGCGTGTTGCGGAACATTTCCCACGTCGTCGGATGCACGTCCAGCCGCCCGGTCGTCAGCGCCTGGATCCAGCCGGCAATCGTTTTGGCATAGGCCGGGTCCTGCAGCCATGACAGCGTGTTGGTGACGAGATAAAAAATCACCGCGCCCAGCAAACCGCCCATCAGCAATTTCAAAAATGCCGCGCGCCGTCCGAACCACTTGCCCAGCCCGATCAACCCCGCGTAAATCGCGTAGTTCAACAACAGGTAGGAACCGAGGGGCGCGACGTGATAATAAAACACGTTGAGCGTCACGTCGGTGGCCAGCATGGTGCCCAGCGGCAGCCACCACGCCGCCGCGCCGCGGAAATACACGCCCGCGCAAAACGCCAGCGCCGTCGCCGCGCTGAAATTCGGCGGGAACAATCCCGGCCAGCGGCTCAGCGCAAACAGCGCCAGAAAAATCACCGGCAACCAGCGATTCCAATTTGCTTTCACTTCCCGAAAAGATAATTCACCGGGCGTCGGGGACAAGCTTTTCAACGTTGTCCGGGGAACGGTTGGATGGCCGATGGCTTCGTTTGGTTCGGGCTTCCCGCCTCGTCATATGGCCGGTGTGCGCGATACAATTCGAGCAGTTCCTGGTTTTTTTGCAGCAACGCCTGTTCGCCCGATTGCCCGGCCAGGGCGCAGGCTTTCTCCGCCATCCAAATGGCCTCGGGAAACCGGCCCGCCTCCGAGTAAACGACCCCCAACGTGCTTAGGAATGCCGGCGCGCGATAGTGTGTCAATTGACAGGCTTTTTCAGCCAGCCGGGTCGCCTCCGGCACATTGCGCAACGATGCATCCGGACAGGTGCCCAGCAGAAAAGCCAGGTTGTTGAGCAAAAGGGGCGAGTGCGGCAGGGTCTTCAATGCATGGCGAAACTGGGCAATGGCCCCGGCAAAATCGCCCTGCTGGTATAAATTGTGCGCGACGATGGACTGTGCCCCCTCGAACTCGGGATTGTCTTGCAGGGCCAGTTCGGAACGGAGAATTTGAAATAAACTGGCGAAATCGTCCGTCCAGAGCCGGATGCTCACCGAATTGGTCAACGGCGGCCGGCCAGCCAGGCGGATGGCGGGAGAATCGAGGATTGCCCCGTCGCGCGACAACAATACCCAGAACGAAGTCGTTATCCACGGCTGGTCACGAGGCGGAAGGGACTCAACGGTAATCAACTGGTAATTGAAGCAGGGGGCAAGGTTGGCGACCACCGGCTCGAGATTCAAACTTCCGCTGGTGACATGCACCGCGATGATGCCGTTGGTCTTCAAATGCCGCTGGTAAATTGTGAAAGCCTCCCGCGTCAGCAAATGCACCGGAATGGCATCGCTGCTGAAGGCGTCGAGCACGAGCAAATCGAAATTTTGCGGCGGCTCCCGCTCCAGCGAGAGGCGGGCGTCGCCGGTCGTGATTTCCACCTTCCCACGGCAATGGCTGAGAAACGTAAACCGCGAGGTGGCCAGTCGTTCCACTTCCGGGTTGATTTCGTAGAAATGAAAATCATCTCCTGCTTGAGCGTAAGTGGCCAGTGTCCCGGCGCCCAAACCCACCAACCCGACGCGCCGTTGACCGGCCGGCAACGAGCGCAGGACCAGGCCAACTCCGCTGCTCTCGCTGTAGTAAGTCGTCGGCCAGGCGGCGCGCACCGGGTCGGCAAATTGCAGGCCGTGCAACGTGCGCCCGTGTACCAGCTCGGAATAACACAGCTCCGGGTCGTCCTTCTCGTGCTTGAACACGGACAACACGCCATAAAAGTTGCGCGTCCGGTAAACGCTCCAATCGTGGGGCTGGTACACCTGATACCACAGTGCCATGCCCAGCACCACCAAGGCCGCCGAAAAACCAGCCAACGTCAGCCGGCGCTGCTGCTTAACCGCCCGCGCGCGTTTCCGCCCCGGTTTTCCTTCACCGGCATCCCGCCCGCGCGCGAGGACGACCAGATACAACCCGCCACCGAGCAACAGCCCCCACTGCAATTCGAAGTAGCCGGTGAAAATCAGCGGCGCAATCACCGCCACGAACAGCCCGCCCAGCGCCCCGCCCGCGGCGATCATCAGATAATACCCCGTCAGGTGCCGTGGGTTGGGCCTGAGCCGGTAAAGTTCCCCATGACAAACCATGCAGCAAATGAACAACCCCGCCGAATAAACGCTTAATTGCAGGCCGATGGACGCCTCTGTCCCCTTGAACAGTATCCAGCAGATGCCACCCCAGGCTGCGAGGAGCGCCACAGCAAACGGAAACCGCGCATACCACCGCAGGTTGTCGAAACAGATGATGAAACTCAACAAGTACAACACCAGCGGCAGGACCCAAAGAAACGGAATCACCGCCACCTCCTGGCACATCATGTTCGTCATCGCCAGCAGCAGCACCGAAGCGCCGGCCGGCAGCAGCAGCCATAACAGCCGGTCGAGCGTTGAAGGTCGAAGATCGGGCGGCATGGCCTCCTGCCTCCCGGCTCCTGTTTTCTGACTCGCCCGACCTTCGAACTTCTGACTGCCTGCTTCGGACTTCAGTGCCTCGTTACCCGCCGCCCTCCATAGTTTCACGGCGCAAAAACCGCAGCCGATGGCATACACGGCCATCCCCCACCCCCACAGCCGGGCCTGCGTCGTGCGCGTGAACTGCGTCTCAAAAAAAAACGGGAAACTGACCAACGCCAGCAGTGAACCGACGTTTGAGAGCGCGAAAAGCCGGTACGGCGACACGCCGGGGTGGGTGCGGCTGAACCAGTGCTGCATCAACGGGCTGGTGGAGGCCAGCACGAAATACGGCAGACCGATGCTCACCGCCAGCAGGGCGAGAATCCGCAGCGTCGGGTTTTCCGTGCCGTCGGGTTTCCAGGAGTCGGCGGGTGTGATGGGCAGCAGCGCCAGGGCCGCGACCACCAGTGCCAGATGCATGATTGCCTGGGCGCGCGGCTTGAGCCGGCGCGAGCTGAAATGCGCGTAGGCGTAGCCCCCCAACAGCAGCACTTGGAAAAACAACATGCACGTCGTCCACACGGCGGGCACTCCGCCGAACCACGGCAGGATGTATTTGCCAATCAACGGCTGGACCAGAAAGAGCAGGAACGCCCCCGTAAAAATTGTCAGCGCGTAAATAAGCATGGCACGGAGTCTGCCGATATTCCCTTGCCAGTGCCCGGCGGCAGCGAGCGATTCCCATTTGCTTTCACTTACCGGAAAGATAATTCACCGGGCGTCGGGGACAAGCTTTTCAATGTTGTCCGGAGGACAGTTGGTGGTGGGTTGGTCCGAGCCGGTAAACTCCCGATACGGCTGGTGCTTGAGATACAAAGCCAGCAGTTCCCGGTTTTTTTGCAATAATTCCTGCTCGCCCGATTGGGACGCCAGTGCGCAGGCCTTTTGCGCCGTGGCCATCGCGTCGTCAAAGCGCCCGGCCTCGGCATAGGCGGCGGCGAGTGTGCCGACGTACATGGTTTTTCTGTAATCGGTCAGTTCACACGCGCGTCCGGCAAGCTGGACGGCACGCGCTCCATCGCGAACATTTGCATCCGGGCAGGTGGCCAGCAGCCAGGCCAGATTGTTCATCGCTTCGCTTGAGTCCGGTTTGACCCGCAGCGCCTCGTTGAGTTGATACACGGCCTCCGGTGCGCGTCCCAGATGTGACAGGGCGGCGGCGAAATTAAGATGCATTACATAGTCATCGGGATTGGCGCCCAGCGAAATGCCGGCTTCGTACTCCGTAACCGCCGCGTCCCAGCGCCCCGCTCTTTCCAGGCAATTGGCCAGACAATAATGGATCCGGTAGTCCAGCGGATTCATTTTCATCGCAATCAGGTAATGTAACATGGCCTCGTGCAAGCGGCCTTCACGTTCCAACGCGGTGCCCAGGCGAAACTGCGCGGCGGGATTGTCGGTGGTGACCGCAATGGTATGTTCGAACAAGATGATGCCATTCCGCCAGAATTGCAGTTGCCGGCCGGTCAGGGCGGCGCAGCCGGCGAGGACAAGGGTGGCGGCCCCAGCCAAAAGAATTTTTCGCGAATGAAATAATTCCGCCACCAGCCAGACCAGGCTGATGACCGGGCCGATGAGTGGAAGGTACGTGTAACGGTCGGCCATCGCCTGTTCGCCCACCTGCACCAGGCCGATGAGGGGGACCGCTGTACCCGGGTCGGCGACCGGCACAGCCACGCGCCACTCGTTTTGCTGCACCAAGCCGATGATGGGAACCAATGTTCCCAAATACCAAAACCAGCCGACCGCCAAGTACGGCCGGCGGAAAAGCTGGCAGACGCACAACGCCGATATGGCCAGCAACAGCAGCGCCGCCAGCGTGATTTCCAGGATGTCGTAACTTTTGGGAAAAGGATAAATCACCGCCAGTTTCGTCGGCCAGAGCAACTTGGCGGGGTATTGAACATAGCTGGAAATGACATTGCAGATTCGATCTGCCAAACCGGGATTTGCCAGTGACGACCCCGCAGCCGGGCTTTTTTGGACCCAATACGTCAGCCCGCTGACCACCACGGCCAGCGGAAAAAATGGCCATTTCTCAAGAACCAAGGTTTTGAGTTGAGAATTGAAGGTTGATGGGCGAACGGTGTTTTTCAACTCCGAACTCCGAAATCCGAACTCCGAAATCCTCCGGAGCGGCCACACGTCCAGCAGCAACAGCACAAACGGCAGCGTTACCGCCATCGGTTTGCTCATCAACGCCAGCGCGAAAAACAGCAACGCCAGCCAGTAGCAGAGTGACGGGTGACGCGTGTCGAGCGACGAACCCGGCGCGGTTTCCGTTCGTGTCACTTGCCACCCGGCACTCGTCACCGCTTTGGCGTAGCAAAACAGCGTCAGTAGGAAGAAAAAGCCGCACAATACGTCCTTGCGCTCCGCAATCCACGCCACCGATTCCACCCGCAGCGGATGCCACGCGAACAACGCCGCCACCACGGCGCTGCGCCAGGGAGACTTCGTCATCCGCTGCAGCACCAAGAACAGGAGCACCGCATTCGCCGCGTGAAAAACAATATTCACTGCGTGCTCGGCGCCGGGATCGATCCCAAACAATTGGTGCGTCAAAACGAATGACAGGCTCGTCACCGGATGCCAGTTGCCGACCAGGACGCCCGAAAGCGCCCACCCAACGCTGTGCCAGGTCAGCCCGCGGTTGATTTCCGGGTTGACCGTGACAAACAGGGGATCGTCGTAATTGACCAGCCCGTAATGCCATACCGGCCAGTAGATCGCCAGAGTGACCCCCGCCAGCAGCAGGCAGATGCACAGGGTGCGGCGCATGGGAAATGAGTGATGCCTAAATCCGAATGATGAAAGAATTTTCAAATGTGCGTTGTCTCGGTTCAAGGCTTTAACGCTTCAACGCATTCCGTGATACGGTTTGTGCGCGCGGTAAAGTTCCAACAATTCCCGGTTCTTTTGGAGCAAATCCTGCTCGCCCGATTGGGACGCCAGTGCACAGGCCTTTTGCGCCGTGGCCATCGCCTCGGCAAAGCGCCCGGCCTCGGCATAGGCGGCGGCGAGCGTGCCGACGTACATGGTTTTTTTGTAGCCGGTCAGTTCACACGCGTGCTCTGCCAGCTGGACGGCACGCGTTCCATCGCGAACGTTTGCATCCGGGCAGGTGGCCAGCAGCCAGGCCAGATTGTTCATCGCATCCACCGAATCGGGATTCAACCGCAGCACCTCGTTGAGATGGAACACCACTTCATCGGTGCGGCCAAGGTGACCGGCCACATTCGCCAGACAAAGGTGCGCTGCGGAGTCGTTGGGGTTCAGTGCGAGCAGAATTTTTTATTCAACCGAGGCGGCGGCGAAGCGGCCTTGCCGGCTCAGAAGGCTGCCAAGATTGCCATGCGCCCCGGCGTCGCCGGGAAAAATCGCCACAGCCGCGCGGTAACAGATCATCGCGCGGTTGGTGTCGCCGGCGTGTTCCAGTCCAACGCCGAGGGTGAAATAGGCCGGGGCGTTTTCCGGCGTCACGGCGACGTTGTGTTCAAACAGCGCGATGGTGTTCCGCCAGAATTGCAGTTGCCGGCTCGTCAGGATGATGCCGGCGGCCAAAATCACCGTTGCCGCGGTTGACAGCAGCGCCTTGGGGAGAATCCCCGAATTCCATTTTCCCGAAACCAGCCAGACCAGACTGATGGCCGGGCCGATTAGGGGAATGTAAGTATAGCGATCCGCCATGCCCTGGCTTCCAACCTGCACCAACCCGATCACCGGCAGCATTGTCCCCAAATACCAGAACCAACCGACGGCCAGATACGGCCGGCGGGAAATCTGGCAGAGGCACAGCGCCGACACAGCCAACAGCAGCAGTCCCGCCAGCCAGACTTCCGTGACGTCGAGGCTTTTGGCATATGGATAAATGGCCGCCAGTTTCGCCGGCCAGAAAAATTTTCCCAAATAACTGACGTAGCTGAAAATGGCGTTGTTGATCCGATCGCCCAACCCAAGCCGGTCGAATGAAACCACCGCTGCAAGATTTTTTTGAACCTCATAGGTGAGCGCGCAACAAATCGCGGACAACGCGAAGAACGGCCATTTCTCCAGAATAAGCTGGTTGAGGGATGAGCCGTCTTCGCTGCGCTTCGCCGCGCCAAGGGGCTGAGGGTCGGGGGTCACAGGACTTTTGTGCGCCGGATTACTTGCCACCGGCCACTTGCCTGCCGTGCCGAAACTTGGCGAAGGCAGGCCACCGGTCACTCGTTTGAGCGGCCATACGTCCAGCAGCAGCAGCGCAAACGGCAGCGTCACCGCCATCGGTTTGCTCATGAAACCCAGCACGAAAAACACCAGCGCCAGCCAGTAATAACCGGAGGTCAGAGGCCGGGGGCCGGGGGTTTGGTTTTCAACTGCGGACTGCGGACTGCGGACTGCGGACTTCCTTGCGTACCTCGCATATGCCAGCAGCGTCAGCAGGAAGAAAAAGCCGCACAACACGTCCTTGCGTTCCGCAATCCACGCCACCGACTCCACCCGCAGCGGATGCCACGCAAAAATCGCCGCCACCACGGCACTGCGCCCCGGCGCCTTGGTCATCCGGTCCAGCACCAGAAATAACAAGACGGCATTCAGCGCGTGAAACACCGCGTTCACCAGATGCTCCGCGCCCGGATTCGCCCCCCAAAATGCGTGCGTCACCACAAATGACAGGCTCGTGACGGGGTGCCAGTTGGCCGCCACCAGCGCGGTGGATGCCCAGACAAGGCTGTGCCAGTTCAGACCGGCATTAATTTCCGGTCTTTCGCCAATGAACAGCGGGTCGTCAAAATAAATCAGGTCGTAATGCCGCGCCGGCCAGTAAATCGCCAGCGTGATTCCGGCCAGCAACAGGCAGACGAAAAGGTTTCGGCGCCTGCCGTTATTGGTTTTGGGCGGATTGTTTCGATTGGCTGGTGCCTGGAATTTCATGGTACTTTTGATGCTTGCGATACAAATCCAGCAGTTCCTGATTTTTTTTCAACAATTCCTGCTCGCCCGATTTGGACGCCAACGCGCAGGCCTTTTGCGCCGTGGCCAGTCGTAATACTGATCGACCGATTCCCGAAACCTTCCCTGGCTGGCGCGCGCTTGGGCGATTTTAATATGTAAGATGGCCAAGGTGGGATAAATTTGCAGGGCTTCATTCAGATGCAGAATGCCTTCCTCCGTCCTGCCGTCATCTATCATGGATTCGGCAAGCTTCATCTGACCCAGGACATTGGGCGGGGTGACATCGATGGTATGCTGGAAAAGAATCTCACCGTTTCGCCAATACTCCAATTGGCGGGAAGTGAGGACCATGCAGGCTGACAACGCTGCGATGCTGGCAGCACCGAAACCAAGCCGGGCACGACGCTGTCCGTGGATAAAATTCTTTATACCCCAAACCAGCATCACAAAAAAGCCGATGGAGGGAATATACGCATGACGATCAGCCATGGATTGGAAGCCCTCTTGTACCAGTCCGATGACCGGGAAAAGTGTTCCCAAAAACCACAGCCAGCCGACCAGCAGGAAAGGGCGGGAATGTGCCCAACGCATCGTCAGGCAGGTTGCCAGCACAAGCAATATTGTTGCTAAACCGATTTCCCATCCCGGCCAGGAACCGACCAGCGGATAGGGGATGGCAAGATGACTGGGCCAGATGATCTTGCCCAGGTAGCGGACATAGGAAACCAAAGCGTTGCCGATCCGGTCATAAACGGAAAATTGGCTCAATTCCGGCATGTCTCCAGACTCCTGATGCGTATGCAACGCGATAATACTGACGGCAACCGACAGCGCAAAGAATGGAACCTTTTCCAAAATCAAAAAGGGCGAGTTTCGCAGGGTGGCAGGTGAAAGACTTGAAATTCTCCTCAACGGCCAAAAATCAAGCAGCAAAAGCACAAACGGCCACGTTACCAACATGGGCTTTGACATTAAACCAAGCGAAAAAAACGAGATTGCCAGCAAATAGTTTTTCGCCTTCCACTTTACGGTCCCGTCTTGTTGATAACGCCAATACGTCCAAAGTGTGAGCAACCCAAAAAACGTGCTGAGCATGTTTTTGCGTTCAGCGATCCAGGCCACCGATTCGACTTGAATGGGGTGGAGGGCGAACAGCGCAGCGACAAGTGCACTCGGCCAGAACTCTTGTGTCATCCGTCGCAAGAGATGGAAAAGCAATAGGGTATTTGCGATATGCAAGCAAAGATTGACGAGGTGGTACGCCCGGGCGCTTTTGCCGAACAACTGATAGTCCAGCAACAGTGACAGACACGTGATGGGGTGCCAATTCCCTAGCAGTGGTTCCCGAAAAGCCCACGCAATGCCGGTGGCGGTTAAGCCGTCTCGAAGGTGAGGGTTTTCCGTGACGAATTGCGGATCATCGTAATTAATGAATTCGCATCGGCTGACCGGCCAGTAAATCGCCAGCGTGATTCCCGCCAAAAGCAGGCAGATGAAAAGGTTTCGGCGCCTGCCGTTATTGGTTTGGTGCGGACTGTTTCGATTGGCTGGCGCCTGGAATTTCATGGTACTTTTGATGCTTGCGATACAAATCCAGCAGTTCCTGATTTTTTTTCAACAATTCCTGCTCGCCCGATTTGGACGCCAACGCGCAGGCCTTTTGCGCCGTGGCCA
>JBEKMU010000054.1:0-18602 GCA_049523555.1 Verrucomicrobiota bacterium
GCCGCCAGGCCGGCCGGGGGAAAACCGGTGGCAGCCAGGGATAAAGCGGCGAAAAAGGCCGCGCCGACCCCCGAAGCCCCAGCGGCGGCGGAAGCGCCAACGGTCGAAGCGCCCAAACCGGCGGGCACACCGGTGGCTGGTTCCGCGCCGAGCGCCGCCGAACTTTTGGGCGAGGACGTTGCGGCCAGGAAAATCATCAAGGCCAAGCACGCCAAGAACATTGTCTCCGGTGTCGCGAACATTTTGGCCACGTTCAACAACACGCTTGTCAGCATCACGGACGCGCATGGAAATCTCATCGGCTGGTCGAGCGCAGGCCGCGTCGGGTTCAAAGGTTCGCGCAAGAGCACGGCCTATGCTGCGCAACAGGTGGCGCAGGATGCTGTGCGCCAGGCGATGTCGCACGGCATGAAGGAAGTCGAAATACGCGTCAAAGGCCCTGGTTCCGGACGGGAATCCGCTATCCGCGCCATACAGGCCATCGGACTCGAAATCACCACGATCAAGGACGTGACGCCGATTCCACACAATGGCTGCCGTCCGCGCAAGAAACGCCGCGTCTAATCGGATCTCAAATCTCAAATTTGAAGTTTCAAATTTAATCTATGGCTCGCTACACAGGTCCCCGCGTTCGCATCAGCCGCCGTTTCGGCACGCCGATTTTTGGCCCGACGAAATATCTTGAGCGCCGCAACTACGGCCCCGGCGTGCACGGCCCGAAGTCACGCCGCAAACACACCGATTACGGCCTCGGTTTGATTGAAAAGCAAAAGCTGCGTTATTACTACGGCCTGCTCGAACGCCAGTTCCGTGGCGTCTATGAAAAGGCACTGAAGCGCCGCGGTGTCACTGGCGAACAAATGTTGCAGATTTTGGAGACGCGCCTCGACAACGTGGTTTATCACTTTGGCTTTGCGAACACACGCGCGGCGGCGCGTCAGATGGTTTCGCACGGCCATATCACTGTGAATGGCCGCAAAGTGAACATCCCGTCCTTCGGTTTGAAGGTGAACGACGTGGTCGGTGTCAAAAATTCCAACGTGTCGCGCCAGTTGGCGACGAAAAACCTGGAGATCGCCACCAGCCGGGCGGTGCCGGACTGGCTGTTGTTGAGCAAGGAGGAATTCAAAGGCACGGTGATGCGGATTCCGACGCGTGACGAGATCCAGCCGATTGCCAATGAGCAGGCGGTGGTCGAATTTTATTCCCGCTGATGAAAACGAAACGGGGCATTGGAAAAATGGAGAAATGGAGTGATGCTGTTCCAACACTCCAACACGCCAGCACTCCATCGCCCCAAAACAATTATACGGACTCCAGTTGCTGCCGGGAATAACGGCGCCGAAGTCAGATTAAAATTGTTGAAAGGAAACTATGCCAGTACGTCTAGGACGATTCGAAATGCCCAAGCGGTTGACGAAGGAAGATTCAACCGCCACCGAAACTTACGCCAAATTTGTCGCCGAGCCGTTTGAAACCGGCTACGGCCACACCGTCGGCAACTCGCTGCGCCGCGTGTTGCTGTCCTCGCTGGAAGGCGCGGCCATCACCTCGATGAAGGTGGACGGCGCGATGCACGAATTCGCGACCATTGATGGCGTGGTCGAGGACGTGACCGACATCGTACTGAACCTGAAAAAGATCAAGTTCAAGGCGCATTCGCGCGACGAGCAGACGTTGTTGCTTTCCGTCAACAAGGAAGGCCCGGTCACCGCCGCCGACATCCAGCTCAACCAGAACGTCGAACTGGTCAACCCGGACCAACTCATCTGCACGCTCGACAAAAAGAAGAAGTTCGAGATGGAATTGACGGTGAAAATCGGCCGCGGATTTTGTCCGAGCGACGAAAACAAAAAACCCGGCCAGGCCATCGGCGTGGTGGCCATTGACTCATTGTTTTCGCCGGTCACGCGCGTGCGTTACGCCGTGGAAGCCGCGCGCGTCGGCCAGCGCACCGACTACGACCGGTTGATCCTGGAAATCTGGACCGACGGGCGCATTTCCCCCGACGACGCGCTTACGCAGGCCTCGGCGATTTTGCAGCATCACCTCGACGTGTTCGTCGGTTACGATAAGAACGCGGTCGAATTCGAGGAGGCCGTGGACAAGCAGGACGAGGAAAAGACGAAGATGAAGAAACTCCTCAACATGAGCGTCAACGAAATCGAACTCAGCGTCCGCGCGGCCAATTGCCTGAACAATGCGAACATCACCACCGTCGGCCAGTTGGCAATGAAGACCGAGCAGGAAATGCTCAAGTACCGCAACTTCGGCAAGAAATCGCTGAACGAAATCAAAGAGAAACTCCAGGCCTTGGGCCTGTCACTGGGCATGAACTTCGAGCCGGGCCTGCTGGACGCGCCGGTGAAGGAAAATCCGGAGAACAATTAAGGCCAGCCTATGCGACATTTGAAGCGAACAGCCAAACTCGGTCGCACCCCCGAGCATCGCAACGCGATGCTGGCGAACCTGGTTTGCAGTCTCATCAAACACAAGCGCGTGACCACGACGCTCGGGCGGGCCAAAGCCGCGCGTCCGGTTGCCGAACGGATTGTCACGCTCGGCAAGCGCGGCACCATTACCGCCCGCCGCACCGCCGCCGCCCGTTTGCACACGCGTGGCACGACGCTTCAACTCACCAAGGAAGAGCGTCGCAAATGGCGCGACCAGGAGGACGTCATACGCATTCTTTTCGAAGAAATCGCGCCCGCTTTCAAGGAGCGCAACGGCGGCTACACGCGCATCATCAAAATGGAACAACGCCAGGGTGACGCCGCCCAGCGCGCGATTCTGGAGTGGGTGGATTATACGTCCGCGGCTCCCGCTGCGCCGGAAAGCGCGCCCGCCGAAGAGACCAGGCCGGCCGAATCAAAACCGGCGGAAACCAAAACCGAAAAGCAGTAAAACGGTTGAAACTTTGCGCAGCCCGTTCGCCAGAACGGGCTTTTTTGTTTGAAACTAAAACATCGAACATTGAACGCCCGACATCGAACATCGAACCAAAGGGCGAACAGGCAAACACTGCGATGTTCGGTCCCGCATTGCGGGATTGGTTGTTCGATGTTGCAGCTTATCTCAGCAGGAAGAACACCATTCCGGCCACAACCAATAACGCAACCATCCACCAGAACCACCCGATGCCATGGGGCTTGACCGGCTCCGGTCCGAATTCCCTTTTTACAAATTCATTATGGTCGAAATTTTCTTCCGGCAGGCCGAGCTGGCTGGCATAAGCCGTTTCCGACCAGCCGGTTTGTTCATCTGAGCCGCATTCGGGACAGGCTTTGGCGTTCGGCGGGATTTCCGCGCCGCAGTTGGGACAAACCTCTGGTGTCATTTACGATTTACGATTGATGATTTACGATTTGAAAGACGACGGCAGCGGCTCTCGTCTATCTGCCAATCATAAATCGTAAATCACAAATCAAAAATGCTTCAGCCACCGGCACTCGTGTATTCCTCGTCAGTTTTTAATTCCAGTCCCATGAGGATGTAATCGTGCGAGATGGCCTGCATGTCCTTGACATAATTTTCCAGGCGCAAAAGCTGGCTGAAGCCGAGCAGGGCGAACATCTTGATCGCTCCCGCCTGTTCCCCGATGAATTCCGCCTCGACCTTTTCCAGGCCGACCTGCCGGGCGATGTCCACGATTTCCGAAACCAGCGCGCTCGCCAGGCCGCGTCCGCGGTGTTGCGGGTGCACCAGCACGCTCACGCGGCCAATGTGCCGTCGCCAGCCGCCAAGTTGCTGGTGCAAGGTCACGTCACCGACGATTTTGCCGCCAATCAGCGCCACCAGCGGCAGGTTGCGGCCGTAATCAATGTTCCCGCACCAGTCGCGGAGCGTTTCGATTTCCGTGACGCGATGTTTGATGAACATTCGCTCGGGTTCGGGAATGCCGAGAAACAATTGATGAAAGTCCTTCTCGTCATCACGACGCAATGGACGCAACGTCGTTTTCGTGCCGTCCTTCAACGCAATGACTTTCGGGAACTTCTGGAGTTCGAGTTCAATGCTGAATGACATGGCTTCCTTTCCCTTTAGCTGGTAATTTGTGCCACACCCCGTGCCGACAGTCAATCCATTCTCGCCGGTTACCTGCGGATGCCGGTGCTGTGTTTTACAAAGCGACTGTTGATTTCCGCGGGGTCCAGGCTCCAACGCGCTGCCAGCAGCGGAACTTTTTTGGCATTGGCCTCGACGTTTTCAGTGGTCGCCGAGTTGTCTCCATAGGCGGAACATTTCATGCCCAGTTCAATCTCCGGCAGGGTCTTGGCGCCCTGGTTCCAGACCGTTTCGTCCGCCCACGCATACGCGCGCGTCACGCAACCCTCGTCGATCCGCGCCCAGGCGTGATGCTGCAAAATCCCGTTCGCATGGAAAAACTGAACGTGCCCCAGCCGCCGGCTCAACGTGATCAAAAAATGAAAACACGTGTCCACGTCGTCGCCGGGGTTTGGAAGACCCGGACCGGTGACGATGACCCAGCCATGCACTTGCGGGCTGATGAAAAATTCACGCCCGCCCGTCATGCCCTCCGTCCATGAATCCAACGTGGAACGATTCGGTCCCAGAGCGGCCTGTACGTTTTTGGGATTGCCCGAGCGGATGGCCAGCCAGGTTGTCGGGCGTCGGAGGAAGGGTGGAAAGAACAAAAAGGAATTTTGGTTACACCCAGTTGCAGACTTGAGATTAAGGTAATACGCACGGCGATGCATCGCGTATATCAACGAAAGGAAAATTATGCCCATACCCAGCGCCAACCCGTGCAACGCGAGCAACATCAGCGGAATCGTATCCGCAGAACTCATGGGCCGAGTTTACCCCCATCCCTGTGATGAATTCAATGAAAATCGGCAGGGAAATTGCTGTCCCGCGGCCCGCTGCCCAGCCAGAAGTTCAAGCCGTGTTTTCATGCGGAGAGATAACGGTACAGGTTCGACAATTTTGTGACTGGCGGGCAAGCACCCCCGGTCGCGGTATCAACCTGTCCGGCGGACCGCCAAGGGCGATTCAGCTTTCAATCATCCGATGAGCAATAAAATCGCCACGGCGATAATCGTGGTGAGAATCGTGACGGGGATGCCGATTTTCGCATAGTCCCAAAAACCGATTTTGATGTGATGGCGCGCGGATTCGACGACAATGATGTTGGCCACGGAGCCGAGGATGGTGAGATTGCCGGCAAAGGTGGTGGCCAGCGCCATGACCTTCCACATGAGTTCAGGATTGGCAAAGCCGGGAATCCATTTGCCCGCAACCAGCACGAACGGCACGTTGGAAAAAATGTTCGAACCGGCAACCGAGAACCACGCCAGATTCCACGCCTGTGCCGCAGCACTTGCACCAAACAGCCCGTGAAGACGGTGGTAAAGCTGATCCGGCAAACCGGTGCTCGCGAGTCCTTCGACGACGACAAAGAGGCCGGCGAAGAAAAAGAGAAGATTCCAATCCACGAGCCGGAATACTTCGTGTGTGTCGCGCCGCGCGAGCACCATGACCAGTGCCGCACCTGCCAGTGCCGTCCACGAAAGATTGAATCCGGCCAGAAATCCGCCAAAGACCAGCGTCAGCACGCCGAAGGTCAGCCCAATGAGCTTCCGGTCAGCCCGGCGCAGGGCGGTTTCGGCGGGTTGAATCGAAGCGGCGCGAAGCGTATTCCGAAAGGCAAAACGGAGAATCACAAATTCAACGGCCAGCCCGGCGAAGGAAACCGGCAGGAGGGAAACGGAAAAGTTCGCAAACGGAATATTTGACAGGTGCCCGATGATCATGTTTTGCGGGTTGCCGACGAGCGTGCAAGCGCTGCCGATGTTCGCGCTCATCGCCAGCGCGAGCAGATAGGGCAGCAAGGGCAGCCGCCCGCGTACCACGACTGTGATGACCAGCGGCGTCAGCATGAGGCAAATCGTGTCGTTCACCAGCAGGGCGGACAAAAGGCTGGCGGTGAGCATGAGATAAAAAAGCAGGCGCTGCGGCGTTTTGGCGACGCGCAGCACCCAGTCGGCTGTCCACTCAAAAAAGCCTGCGAGATACAGATACGCCGAGATGAGACTCATCCCGAGCAGCAGCACCAGCGTGTTGTAGTCCACGGCGCGATAGGCCTGTTCGGGCGTGAGCACTCCGCACGCCACCATCAACACCGTGCCGAGCAGCGTGGCCGCCGGGCGGTTCAAAGGCAATATGTGCAACTGCCGCCCGCTGAGCAGCAGATACGTGAGCGCGAAAATCGCGAGGGCGAGGAATTCTTTTGGTTGCATCGGCGATAACTCACCCGGCCATCAAGGTTCCTTGCGTGGAAAGAGCGGCGCGGGTTCGCCGATTTTGTGGCCGGCGGGCAGGCCGCCCCACGCCGTGGCATCAAGCTTCTCCGGCGCGCCGGTCAAACCGAGTTGCGAATAAATCTTCGTTGCCGTGCCGGGCAGGAATGGCCAGAGCAAAACGGCCAGTATGCGGCAGATTTCCGCCAGATTATAGAGCACCTCGTCAAGTCGTTTGGCCTGCGCCGGGTCTTTGGCGAGCTTGAATGGCTTGGTCTGGTCCACGTAGCGATTGCCTCGATCAACAAGACACCAGATGTTTTGCAACGCGGCCTGAAGTTGGTTTTGCTCAAGAAAGCTGCACGTAGTTTTGGCGAACATGGCAACTTCACCCGCCAATTCATCTGATTTTGCTGGCACGATTCCGTGGCGATAGCGCTTGAGCATCGAGAGCGAGCGGTTGACGAGATTGCCCAAACCGTTCGCCAGTTCAGCCTGATAACGCGATTTGAATCCGGCGTCGGTCCAGTTTCCATCCGGTCCAATATCCAATTCGCGCAGAACGTAGAACCGGAAAGCGTCCAGGCCCCATTCGTTGATGACCGCGATGGGGTCAACAATGTTGCCGGTGCTCTTGCTGATTTTTGCGCCGTCCTTCTGCCACCAGCCATGGACGAGGATTTGGTTTGGCAGCGGCAGGTCCATCGCCTTGAGCATGATCGGCCAATAGACCGCGTGAAATTTCAAAATGTCCTTGCCGATGACGTGAATGTCGGCGGGCCAGAGTTGGGTCTCGGAGCCGGTGTCTCGGGTCTGGGCATTCAGCACGGACAAAACTGTTTTGTCATTATGCGCGGCGGGGATGCTGATGTAATTCACCAGCGCGTCGAACCAGACGTAGGTGACAAAATCCTTGTCGAAGGGCAGGGGAATGCCCCAGTTCAACCGTGCCGTCGGTCGTGAAATGCACAGGTCTTCGAGCGTGTTGTTCTTGAGAAAGCCGAGGACTTCGTTGCGGCGGTAATCCGGCGCGATAAACGACGGATTCGCCTCAATGTAATCAATGAGCCATTGCTGGTGCGCCCGCAACTTGAAGTAGTAATTGTCCTCCTCCAGTTCGATGACTTCACCGTAAGCCGGATCAAACGTGCCGTCGGGCAGGCGGTCTTTGTCGGTCAGAAAGGTTTCCTCCTTCGTCGAGTAAAAGCCTTTGTACGTCTCTTTGTAAAATTGTCCTGCCTCGTGGAGCTTCAAAAGAATCGCCTGGACGAAATTCTTGTGACGCGGCTCGGTGGTGCGGACGAAATCGTCGTTGGTCAGTTCAAGTTTTTTGGCGAACGCCTTCCAATCTGCCGCCAGTTCATCGCAGTAGGCTTGCGGCGTTTTGCCCTCGGCGACGGCGGCCTGCTGGACCTTCTGGCCGTGTTCGTCGAGGCCGGTCAGGAAGAAAACCTCCTGACCGAGACTGCGCCGCGACCGCGCGATGACGTCAGCGACGATTTTCTCGTAGGCGTGGCCGAGATGCGGCTGGCCGTTCACGTAATCAATCGCGGTGGTGATGTAAAACCGTTTGTTCATTGAAAAACCAGTGTGAAGCACAAATGCGGCATTGGCAATCCCGCGCCGCAAATCACACGGCAATCGCGCTTGCAGCAAGGACATTTCGCATTATAATTTCCTTCGGCTGTGGCGGAAAACCAGCCGACAAACAAAAACCGCATGACATCCGAGCTTGCAAACTTCGCCGCGCGCCTGCGCAAGTTCATTCTTTCGGAGGGTCGAGTTCCACGAGACCCTGACTCCGGACTTCAAAGTTCGAATGGGGGCTCGTGTAACTCGCCCCTCCGAGATTTTAATTCGCTGGCCCTCGAACTCTTTGCGCTGCAATTCAAACACAACGCCGCGTATCGAATAATCTGCGAATCGCGCCTGCCACGCCGTAGCGTTGCGAAGGCGGGTGGTCTGACGCCAAAAAATGTCGAGCATTGGACGCAGATTCCCGCCGGGCCCACGGCGGCGTTCAAGGAATTGGAATTGACCTGTCTGCCGCCAAACGAACGCACCGCTGTTTTCCATTCCAGCGGGACAACGGAGCAAAAGCCCAGCCGCCACTATCACAGTGCGGAGTCGCTGGCGGTTTATGAGACGTCGCTGTGGCCGTGGTTTCAGGCGAACGTGGCGATTGGAGCGCCGAACTCCGATTCGGCGTGTTTCCAATTGGGTATTGTTCGTGCCGATTCGGAGATCGGCGCTCCGTCGGTGCAGCAATTTCAACTTATCATCCTCACGCCGCCGCCTGCGCAAGCACCGCATTCATCGCTCGTTCATATGTTTGAAACGGTGCGGCAAAAAATTGGCGCGTCGGAATCGGTGTTCATCGGCAAAATTACAGCCGACGGCTCTTGGACTTTGGATTTCGCCGCCATAGTTGATGCCTTGTCCCCCAGACGCCAGCCTGCCTCGCCGAAGCACGAGCGCGAAGGCGGGACCCCAGACGCCAAACCCCAGACGCCAGCCTGCCTCGCCGAAGGGCGAACGCGAAGGCGGGACTCCAAACCCCTGCTCCTGCTCGGCACGGCATTTTCCTTCGTCCATCTGCTGGATTTTCTCGAGGAGAAAAATTTACGCTTCGATTTGCCTGCCGGTTCGCGCGTGATGGAAACCGGCGGTTACAAAAACCGTTCACGTTCGATGCCAAAAGCGGAATTGCACGCGCTCATAACGGAACGCCTCGGCATCCCGCCCGAAAACATCGTCTGCGAATACGGCATGAGCGAGTTAAGTTCACAAGCTTACAACAGCGTGGCAAGTGACAAGTGGCATGGGACAGGAGACTTGGGCGCGTCTCGTCACCCGTCACCCGTCACCCGTCACTTTGAATTTCCTCCGTGGGCGCGGGTGCAAATCGTTTCGCCGGAAAGCGGACGCGAAGTGGCTGATGGCGAAACCGGTTTGATACGCGTTTTTGACCTGGCGAACGTCTTTTCCGTCGTGGCCATCCAGACCGAAGATTTGGGCATCCGCCGTGGTGATGGGTTTGAATTGATTGGCCGCGCGCAACTGGCTGAACCACGGGGTTGTTCGCTGATGACGGCTTGAATGCGTAAATCGTGAATCGTAAATCGTAAATTTCGTGAATCTGCCGAACTATTTTCTCGCCGATCTGCCGCCGGAAGCGACGCTGTCGCCGGCGATGATTACCGAGGCGTGCCAGACGCTGAAGCGCAACCGCGATCGCTATCTCGCACACCGCACGACACATCAGCTCGTGCAAGTCCTCACCGAAGTTGCTCACGGCTGGTTGCAAACGGACAACCGCTTCCGAAAACTCGCGTTGGAATCCGGCCCGGCGGAAACCGGCTTCTCGCGCGCAACGCTCGCGAAAGGTCTGGACAATTTCTTCTGCCAGTTCACGCCAGAGAATTTTTCGGAGTTGCTCGAACAGGAACTCGGCCAGGATTCGTGTCACGTGTCACGTGTCACGTGTCACGATTCCCGTCACTTGTCACCCGTCACCCGTCACTTCTGGAATGGCCCGGAAATGCTCGTTCACATAACGGCGGGCAACATCCCGAATCCCACGCTGACGAGCATCGCGCTCGGTTTGCTGACGCGGTCGGCGCAATTCGTGAAATGCGCAAGCGGGTCGGCGTTTTTGCCACGGCTCTTCGCGCATTCGATATACGACGCCGACCCGAAACTCGGCGCGTGCCTCGAAATTGCCGAATGGCGCGGCGGCAATGTGGAATTGGAGACGGCGCTGTTTGCAGAGGCGAATTGCGTGACCGCGACGGGTAGCGACGAGATGCTTGCGGCAATACGTTCGCGGTTGCCGGTTCACATCCGGTTTCTCGGTTATGGCCACCGGGTCAGTTTTGGTTTTGTGGCCAGGGAGATTTTGGCCGGATCCCATTTGCGGCGGGTCGCAGCGCGAGTGGCGGACGACGTGGTCGCTTGGAACCAGCTTGGTTGCCTTTCGCCGCACGTGATTTATGTCCAGTCCCGCGGCGAAGTTTTACCGGAAAAATTCGCGGAACTGCTCGCGGACGAATTGGAGCAGCGTGAGCAAACCGAGCCGCGCGGCGAACTGGCGGCGGAACACGCCGCGACCATTGCCTCGCGCCGTGGGATTTACGAGGTGCGGGCGGCGCATTCTCCAGACACGCAAATGTGGCACAGCAAAAATTCAACGGCCTGGACGGTGGTTTTTGAGGCGGACGCGCGGTTTCAAATATCATGCCTGAACCGTTTTGTTTATGTGAAAGGCGTGAAGGATTTGCAGGAGATGCTGCAAAACGCCGATGCCGTGCGGGGCAAGGTTTCGACAGTGGGCATCGCCGCGCCGGAGGACCAGACGGAAGAATTGGCGATGCAACTGGCACATTGGGGTGTGACGCGGGTGTGCCCGCTCGGCCAGATGCAAAATCCGCCGCTGACCTGGCGGCACGACGGACGCCCGGCACTCGGTGATTTGGTGACGTGGACAGACTTGGAAACATAACAGTCAGTAGTTCGTAGTCAGTGGTTAGTAGTTCTGTGTCGCGGAGCCCCAAGTCGTTGACTACCGACTACTGACTATTGACCACTGACTATGAAAAATGAAAATGGAATTACGAAAAACGTTTCAGTTTGAAGCGGCGCATTTGCTGCCGCATTTGCCGAGGTCGCATAAATGCCGGCGGCTGCACGGCCACAGCTTCAAAGTGGACGTTGTCGTGGCGGGCGAATGCGACGCGAAGCTTGGCTGGCTCATGGATTACGCGGACATTACGTCGGCGTTCAAACCCATTTGGGAAAAGCTGGACCACCGTTATCTCAACGACATCCCCGGCCTCGGCAATCCGACGAGCGAAGAAATCGCGGTTTGGGTTTGGAAGAGATTGAAACCAAAACTGCCGCTACTCACCGAGGTTGTCGTAGCGGAAACATGCACGGCCCGAGCAGTTTATCGCGGCGAATAAACCAGGTTCGTGCCGGTGACCGGGTCTTGCGGAACGGCTTTGAGATAATCCGGCACCAAATCGGCGACGCTTGTGGGAGCGTGGCCTTTGTCCAATTCGTAAGCGCGGGCAGCGAGGTCAATCAGCAACTGACGTGCTATTAATTGTTGTTTGTTGAATTTTCTTTCGCCTCCTTGCAAGGCTTTCTTTAACGACGATGACATAACCAGTTCACCCAATCTGTATTTGATGCCCGGATAAGCCCGGCGCGACCACGCGCTTTCCTGTTGCATGACCTCATTCCACGTTTGTCTTTGGGCATCGAGGGTTTCCAGGGTTGCGGCGGTTTCATGGCACGTTTTTGCGTCGAGTTGGTCACCGAGTTTTTGCAGGTGACTCACTCCCATTGCTTCGATGGCTGTGCCAACCAACTGGTCTATCAAAATGCCGCCATGGGCGGACTTGTGTCCCAGACGAATCGCATCCAAATAAGATTTTACAGCATCGCCCGGACGATTTTCCATTTCCGCCAGCCGGCCTTCAGCCACAAATGCCTGGGCCAGCCTTTTGTAGTCGGCCAATTCCGGAAGGTGCCGGCTCACATAGTTCAGGGAAAACTGAAGCGGCACGGCGCAATCCTCTTGCAGGCTGTTCCGCGCCGTTTGCAGCACGTCGGAGTTTTTGGCCACCAGCCTGCGCAATTCCTCTAACTTCATTTCGTAATAATCCCCGGTATTGTCGTCGGCCATTGCTCCAGCCTTCACCAAGTCATTGTAGCCGTTCGAATTGGGCAGGGGCGCGATGGGCGGGAGCGGCTCGGCGGTCCAGAAAAACAGGAGACCCAGGAAGAACAGGAACGGCGCCGCCAAAATCAAAAGCGTAATCACCCAATTGCGGGTTTTGGTGGTCATGCTGACGGCAGCTTGGCAAAAAAACGGGCGGCGTCAATCATTCAGGTGTTGACGGGACGAGTTAAATTTCATTTAACAAGAGGTGACACATGGGGAATACAGCTGACAAAACGATTGACGCCATTGGCCGGATTGAAGCGAAGGTCGTGGATTTCCTCACCGACTACGGTTTTCAAATCATCGGCGCGCTCATCATTCTTGCCATTGGCCTGGTCATCGCGTGGTGGATTGGGCGCGCGCTTCGCCAATGGCTGGAAAAGAAAAATGTCGAGCCGCCCATCGTCATGCTGGCCGTGCGCGTCGTCCGGCTGCTCATTTTTCTGGTCGCCCTGTTGCAGGCGCTGGAAAAATTAAGCGTGCCCATCGGACCGGCGCTGGCAGGCATCGGCGTGGCCGGTGTCGGCGTCGGTCTGGCCTTGCAGGGTGTGTTGGGCAATCTCGTGGCGGGACTGACCATCATTTTCACCAAGCCGTTCCGCGTGGGTGAATGGATTGAGATTGCCGGCGTGTCAGGGCAGGTCACGAAAATCGAACTCTTTTCGACCACGCTGCTGCATGTGGACCAGTCACGCGTCGTCATTCCCAATCGGAAAATCGTCGGTGAAATTTTGCACAACTGCGGCAATGTCCGGCAGCATGATCTGGCGGTGGGCGTTGCCTACGGCACAGATCTCAACGAGGCGACGGCCATCGTGCGCCGCGTGTTGAGCGCCAACCCGCGCGTGCTCAAGGAACCCGCACCCATCGTCGGCGTCACCATGCTCGCCGATTCCTCCATCAACATCGCCATCCGCCCGTGGACGAAAGTGGACGATTTCGTCCCGGCGCAGGTGGAAATCAATCAAGCCATTGCGGAACAGCTCCGCGCTGCCAACATCTCCATTCCGTTCCCGCAGCGCGAAGTGCGGTTACTCAACCAGTCGTAAAACTGTCAGACGGTCGCTTATGCCTTGCCGTGGTGCATCTCGGCGTGGACTTTGGCCACGCCCCCGGCGAGCGCGTCCCAGTCGGCTTCATTCGTTTCCCAGCCGCCGCTGAATCGCACGGCGCGGACGGCTTGCGCAGTCTTGAAGCCCATGGCAGCGAGCACATGCGATGGCTCTTCCTTGCCAGTGGTGCAGGCTGAGCCGGTGGATACGGCAAAACCCGCCTTGTCGAGTTTCACCACCCATTGATGCTTTCGGTCACCTTCGGGCATGAGCGCGGAAACGGTGTTCCACAGGCGCGGCTGGTTTGCGCCCACGATGGTCGTGCCCGGCACAACGTGCAGAAGCTGCCGCTCAAAATTCTCACGCCACACGCCGCGCAAAATGTGTTCGTTGCGGGCAATCTGCTTCTCCCGGATTTCCAGGGCCGCGAGCATGGCGACCAGGGTCGCGACATTTTCCGTTCCTGCCCGGCGACCGCCTTCCTGCTTGCCGCCGAGGAGCAGGGAAGTGACATGACTCCGGTACGGCACTTTTAGAAAACCAATGCCGCGCGGCCCGCCGAATTTGTGCGCTGCCCCGCTCAGGAAATCACATTCACCCAAACCTTTGGCTGGCATTTTACCGACCCATTGCACCGCGTCGCAGAAGAACGGCACTTTGTATTGCCGGCAAATGGCCATCACCTCGCGCCACGGCTGAATGACGCCGGTTTCGTTGTTCGCCGCCATGACGCCGACGAGGCCGGGGCGCGTGTCGGCCAATTCAACCGTGAGCCAGTCCAAGTCAATCACGCCTTCGTGCGTGACGGGAATGAGCCGCGCGCGCTTGCCGAAATAATGTTGCGCCGATTCCATGACGCACGGATGTTCAATGGCGGAGACCCAGACTTCGTCCCGCTTTGCGGGATCAAGCGTGTGGGCAAAATGGTGCAGGACCGTGTTATTCGCCTCGGTCGCGCCGCTGGTCCAAACGATATCCAGCGGATGACAGCCGAGAAACGCGGCAAGCTTTTCACGCGCATCGGTCATGGCCCGCTCCGCCCGCGCCCCCGCCTGGTGCATGCTGGACGGGTTGCCGCCGATTTTCTCGGTGGCCTCCAGCCAGGCTTCGCGCGCCTCGCGCATTACGGGTGCGGTGGCGTTGTAATCAAAGTAAATCATCAGCCGGATAAGATACGATTGGCGGCAAAACTGGCGAGTTTTTTATGGGCGGCGGTGAAGGCCAGCTGGCGCATTTGGGCTGGCGTCCGCCAAACGCCGGCGGTTCCGGAGGGCGGAGTTCCACGACACCCCATTTTGAATTTTTTGGGATTCGCGGAGTTCGCCCCTCCGAATTGCACACGAAACGCCTCCAACGTAATGCGGTAGCGCGTTATGGAATGTTTTACGGTGCAAAGCGGTTTGGCGGCAGACAATTCAAAGCCCAGATTTTTTGCAGCGCGAGCCAAGGATGAGGCGGCGGGCCTCCGGCCTGCCGGTGAGGGCGGCATCCTGCCGCCCGGAATTTCGTGTGGAGTTCTGGTGGGTTTTGGACTGCCGGTGATTTTTCCACTGGGCTGGAAGCCCGGCTCTACGGCAGGCAGGATGCCCGCCTCCACTTCCACATTCGGGAATTCCCACAAGTACGCATTCACAGCGCCAGCGGGCCGCTGCCGGACGAGAAAACGGCCGTTCCGCTCGACTACAAACGCCACAAAATGGCGCGCAGTGCTGGCCGTGCGCTTGCCGAGGTTGGGCAATGCCTCAACGCGATTTTCACAGAACGCGACGCAGAGTTTTTTTGCCGGGCAAATCTGGCATTGCGGATTACGCGGCGCGCAAACCAATGCGCCGAGTTCCATGAGGGATTGATTCAAAAATGAATGGTAGGGCGCGGTGTCCCTACCGCGCCGCGGCGGGCTGGGGACAGCCCGCCCTACCAGCTCTTCCGCCAGCCTCCAAAGCCGCGCGTTTGTCTTTTTCTCCCTCGGATTTTCCCCGATGCCGAAAATGCGTGTCAGCACGCGGATGACATTGCCGTCGAGAATCGGCACCGGCTGGTTGAAGGCGATGCTGCAAATCGCGCCGGCGGTATAACGTCCGATGCCCGGCAACGCGAGAACGTTGTCAAAGTTCTGTGGAAACCTGCCGCCGTGCCTGGCCACAATTTGCTGCGCGGCTTTCTGCAAATTACGGGTGCGGGTGTAATAGCCGAGTCCTTCCCAAAGCTTGTGGATTTTGTCCGGGCTGGCGTTCGCGGCAGCTTCGATGGTGGGCAATTCACGCATCCAGCATTTCCAGTAAGGCATAACGGTTTTGACCTGCGTTTGCTGGAGCATGATTTCGGAAACCCAGATGGCGTAGGGATCGCGGGTGCGGCGCCACGGCAGGTCACGGGCGCTTTTGGAAAACCAATCGAGCAAGGCCGGAACCAATCGGCGCGGTTTTGAGTTTTGAATTCTTGGTTTTGAATTGGCACGCACGGCAATTTGGTGGGGCGAGGCTACCGACGAGCCGCGTTTCGGGCAAAGGTTTTTGACAACGGCTCGCGGGGATCAGCCTTCGCCAAGCTACGGCGCGACAGGCGCTCGCCCCACCATTTGACCAGTCTCAAAACTTTTTGTGTCTTTTGTGTCTTTTTGCGGCTATTTGTTTTTCAGTGAAACCGCTGACTTCCTACACGTGCAAACTGACCGCCGAACAAGCGTCGGCGCTGGAGGCCGCTCTGCGCGCGCGCAACTGGAAGTTTCGCGAAGTGCCTTACGCGCGGTTCGCGTTCGAATCCGACAAGGCCAACATCGTTTTTTACGAGAGCGGCAAACTGGTGGTGCAGGGCAAAGGCACACAGGAATTCATCGAGTTCGTGTTGGAGCCGGAAATTCTCAAGCAGGCAAAACTCGGCTACGAAACCGTCCTGAACCCCGAATTGCTCCTGCCGCGCATCGGCGTGGACGAAAGCGGCAAGGGCGATTTCTTCGGGCCGCTGTGTATAGCTGGCGTTTATGTGAACGAGGCGGTAATAAAATATTGGGAAGACGCAGGCATTAAGGATTCAAAGAATATTTCGAGTGATGCAAAGATTGCAGACTTGGCAGATTTAATTTTGCATACGCCGAAATGCATTGCCAAAGTTGTCCCGATTGGAAATCCAAAATACAATGAGCTTTATCAAAAAATGGAAAGCGTTAACCGTTTGCTCGCGTGGGGGCATTCGAGAGCCATAGAAAGTTTGATGGTGCGTAAATCAGAAATGATTCCATTACCCGTCCGAGCAATTAGCGATCAATTTGCCGCAAGCAAACACGTTGTGGCGAGAGCATTGATGCCTTTGGGGCGAGAGATTGAACTGGTGCAGCGGCACAGGGAGGAAGAAGATATTGCTGTCGCGGCAGCTTCGATTTTGGCTCGGAACGAATTCATAGAACGCCTTCAGAAGCTTGAAAAACAGTTTGGGATGAAATTACCGAAGGGGGCGGGACCGGCGGTTGATGCGGCTGCAAAGGAATTTATTGCAAAGCACGGCGCGGAGAATTTGCCGAACGTTGCAAAAGTGCATTTCCGCACCGCCTTTCGAGCACAGGATTTGCCGGAGCCGCCTAAAAAGGAATGGCGACGATAAATTATGGAGACTCGGCGTATTATCCAGTCACCTGCATTAAATGCTGAAACCAAGCTGTATCGCTACATTTCTTTTCGCCAGTTCGTGGATTTTGTGGAAACAAAACAGGTTTCACTTTCTCGTATAAAAGATTGGCCTGACACATGGGAGGTTCCGTTAGCCAAATTGCCAATGCAGACCGATGACGGTCCGATACAATTTAGTCTTTGGAATATTCACGAATCCATGTTTGGCCAATGTTGGAGCTTGCATAAAGAATCAGATGCAATGTGGAGAATTTATTCTCAACAAAATGAAGGTGTGGTTGTTGAAACAAGCGTCAAGAAATTTGATCTGCTGCAAGATATAAAATACGCAGCATTGGGGCCGGTAATTTATTACGACGATTTGAAAGTAGCACTTAGTCAAATTGACAG
This sequence comes from Verrucomicrobiota bacterium, assembly GCA_049523555.1. Classification (GTDB taxonomy): domain Bacteria; phylum Verrucomicrobiota; class Verrucomicrobiia; order Limisphaerales; family UBA11358; genus UBA11358. The sequence goes on from JBEKMU010000054.1 coordinate 17,054, forward strand.
ATCAAGAAACGGTGAATACGAGATATTCACAGGTGCTTTTTTGAAAAGAAGAGCGTTTGAGCACGAAAAAGAAGTTCGATTAGTAACGATGGATGATGAGAGGTGTATTGTTAAAAGGCCACCCGATGGGGCTTTAAGATTTTATGTTGACCTCGATCCTTCGAAATTTATTGAAGGAATCACAGTTGATCCCAGAGCCGATGATAGACATGTGGAAACGCTTCAAAAATATTGCCAAAGAGCGGGACTTCCTGTTGAGCCAGTCAAGTCCATGCTTTACGGAAATTTATACGAACAGACGCGTCTCGTAAGGAGATACGTCACCGTTAAAAAACAGAAATAAAGTTTTTTTCTTAAAACCGGTGTGGCCAAATCCAACTTTATCGAACTCCCCGGTTGCGAACCGATTCCGATTCTTTACGAGGACCGCTCGTCGCTGGCGATTGACAAGCCGCGCGGCTGGATGCTCGCGCCGGTGGCGTGGCAGAACACGTCGCGCAATTTGCAGGCGGCCATTGAATCCTCCATCGCTGCGCGGGATTTCTGGGCGCGGTCGCGCGGACTGAAGTTTCTTCGCCACGTCCATCGCCTCGACGCGGACACGAGCGGCATTTTGCTTTTTGCCAAAAGCCCCGGCGCGGTCAAAAGGTTTTTTGATTTGTTCGAGAGCCGCAAAATAGAAAAGACGTATCTGGCCGTCGTGGTTGGCCAGCCGAGACAAAATGAATGGACGTGCGAACTCAAACTCGCGCCGGACAAAAAACGATTCAGAAAAATGAAAGTGGATTCACGTCATGGCAAAAATGCCGAAACGCATTTTAAAATGTTGGAGACGCGCGGAAAATTTACTTTGGTTGAAGCGAAACCTGTCACCGGTCGCACGCATCAAATCCGTGTGCATCTGGCCGAGTCCGGTTTGCCAATTGCCGGCGACGAACTTTACGGAAAATTGGAAAACGATTTACCGCTCGGCTTGCGCGCGGTGAGACTAGCTTACGTGGATCCGTTTACAAAACGGCGCGTGGAAATCCGCGCGCCGGTGGAAGATTTTTTGCGCGAGTATGGGCTTACTCTGTTTGGGGTAGGGTGGTGCTGCTGCGCCGCCTAAAAAACAGGGCTGCGCAGCAACGCGGCCCTACCAGTTAATTTTGCAAAAATTAATCCGCGTATTTTACGCTGCAGCCGTAAGGTTTCGTTTGAGAGACTTCAATGGGCTTTCCGGCGAGCAAATCGTCCACGGCTTCACGAATGTAATTACGGGCTGTTTTAGGGTCGTGAGACGGATCAGGCTGGTCGTCAATTGCGCCGTCGTAAACAAGCACGCCATTCTTATCAATCACATACATGTCCGGCGTGGTTTTCATGCCATAAAGATGGCCGACTGCGCCGGAGCTATCATCAATCCAAGCCGTCGCAATTATTTTCTTGTCGGCCCATTCCTTTTTGGCCTGTTCCGGTGTGCGATAGCTGGGATGTTTCGGGTTCACGGAATTGACAATCAGCCACACGACGCCCTTGGCCGCCAGGTCGCTTTGCAATCCCTGCATCG
>JBEKMU010000055.1:0-18595 GCA_049523555.1 Verrucomicrobiota bacterium
TTGGCTTGGACGCCGGGATTATTCTGTGCGCATGGCCTTTCGGATTCACGACAGCGTGGTGCGCGGCGAGATTGACAACCGCGTGAAAGGCATCGTGCGTGGCAAAATCTGGGTGGAGGGCCGCGCCGACCCGGTAGTGCTCGAACTCGACGGCAACGCCTGGCCCGACCTCGCCGGCTGCCTGCTCACCTTCACCAATCCACTCAAGCGCGTTGCGCATCAACATCTCGATTCGCTGCATCCCGTCCAGCGCGGCACGATCGGCGACCTGACGGCCTCGCGCAAAGTGCGCGTGTTCGATATTCCGATGCCGGAAGCCTACCTGATGTGCAAACGCGGAGAGAAACCGCCGGAGCACATGGCCAATTGCCTTTACCTCGAATGGTTCAGTGAGGCGAACGGACGCGTCGTGGTCGAAAGCGCGGATTACGAACTCACCGTTTCCGCGCCGGAATGGCGGATGACGCCGGAGGAAAACGAGCAACGCGCACGGGACGCCGCCGCCGGCATGGATGATTTCATGCAGAAACTCACCGGGGCCATCGAAGCGCAACAGCGCGGGCAGAAGGACCCGGAAGCGGAATGGGACGAACACGATTACGAGAAGTTCATGAAGGAGTGCGACGCGCGCACGGACAAATACATGGAATTGCTGGAGAAATACGGCGACTCCGACGAGGCCGAGGAGAAAATCGCGAAGGAAATGGGCTGGGTTTCAGAGGACGAGAGCGAAGACCCGCCTTCGCGCAGACGCTTCGGCGCGGCAGGCGAGAATGAGGATGAAGATGGGCGGATGTCCATCGAGGGAATGAATCGCGTTTCTGAAGAGGCCGCGAATGAACCAACGCCCGAACCCGAACCGCATCGTGAAGGCATTGACTGGATCCGAACTGAACATGGCGATCTCCGCCATCCGCTCCAGCACCGCTGCCATGAAAGCGCGATGAAAGTTTGGCATGTGTGCGATGAATTGGGCCTCGAAAAAACCGGGGACAATGATCTGAGCCAGTTCGTGTTTGAATTTCATACCACGGCGGCAAAGCTTGCCGGCGCGTTGAATGGCATCGCCCAAGGCCGGGGCTATCGCGACGACGCGTTTATCGTCGCCTGCCTGAAACGCGCGCTCGACCATCTGCACAAATCGCAGGCCGGTCTCGAAGGCGTCGCGCCCCAAAAGCTGCTGCCGGAAAAGATGATCACCGAAGCTCGCCGGGAACTCCTTGAAATCCGTGAAGGCATCCTGAAATTGATGGACGAGTTTCGCGGTCGCAAATGAACGGCACCCGGCCAAACCGAAACGAAATTGTCCGGGCCACGGAAGTGGATTTGCCGGCCATCTCCAAACTGGCGAGTGTCATCTGGCGCGCGTGTTATCCGGTCATCATCACCAACGCGCAGATTGATTACATGCTGGCGCGGATGTATTCGCTCGACGTGCTGCGCGACGAAATCCGTTCACAAGGAATCCGCTATGACCAGTTGGTGGTGGACGACGAATTGATCGGCTTTGCGTCCTACGGACCGACAGCCGAACCGGGTGTGATGAAGTTGCACAAGCTCTACCTGTTGCCGGCACTGCACGGTCGCGGGCTGGGCAGCCGCTTGTTGCAGCACGTCGAGCGTGAAGTCCGCGCCGGGAGAGGGCGCCGGTTGATTCTCTCCGTGAACAAGCGCAATACCAAAGCCATTGCCGCTTACCAAAGAAATGGTTTTGTCATTGCCGATTCCGTGGTCACGGACATCGGCGGCGGATTCGTCATGGACGATTACGTCATGGCCAAGGATTTGACCGTTTAAGATCGAAACCGCACCAAGCACCGGATCTAGTTGAACGCTGCATCTGGCTGGGGAACGCGCGGCTGGAAGCCGCATTGACTGGCAGCCAGGATGGCTGCCTCCACGAGGTAGCGGCACGCTTCCCAGCGTGCCAGTGAGGGCGGCATCATGCCGCCAGCAGAAGGAATGTCTGCTCCACGAAAGCTTGCGTCCGACAGTCCTATGGCAATCCGTTTTTCGGGTTTCATTGATTTGCAAGCCCGCTCACTTTTCAATCCGCAACAAACCTGCAATCAAACCGTCCGTCGTGTGTGCCCTGGCTTCGAACGTCGGTGTCAAACCGAGCGCGCGGATGGCCTTGCTCGTTTCCGGGCCGATGGACGCGAGTTTGAGTTGCGGGAACTTTTTCAGCAGTTTCGGCAAATCAAATCGCGCGTGGAAATGCTCCACCGTTGAGCCGCTGGTGAACGTCACCCAATCCGCGCCGTGTTCCAGCAAATCCGCGCCTGCGTTTGCCGGGTCTTCCGTTTCAGCGACGGTGCAATAAACGGCGATGTCGTCCACGATGGTGCCAAGTGCTTCCAACGCGCGCGGCAAATCGGGGTTCGCCGACTCGGCCCGCAGCAGGCAGATTTTCAAATTTTCGACGTTTTCAAATTTTGCAAACTCCCCGGCGATTTTTTGTCCGAGCGCTTCGTCAGGCGTCAAATCCACCTGCAGGTGCAGTTCGCGCAATTTCGCCGCGGTGGCCGGGCCGACCGCCGCGATGCGCGCGCCACCAAGGTCGCGCAAATCGTGGAACCGCTTGAAAAACAAATCGAAAAACGCCGTCACGCCGTTCGCGCTCGTGAACACCAGCCAGTCGTAGGCGTTCAATTCCAACAACGCGTCCACGATGCCGCTCCGGTCGGTTGGCCCGGTGATCTTGATCGTCGGCACTTCCAGAACGTCCGCGCCCAGTTCGGCCAGCCGTTCCGCGAAACTTCCGGCCTGTTCCGGACGCCGCGTGACGACAATACGCTGTCCGAACAACGGCCGTTCCTCAAACCAGTTCAATTTTCCACGCAGCTTCACGACGTCACCGATGATGGTGAGCACCGGCGGCGAGATTTTTTCCCTGGCGGCGAGCGCCGCAATCGTCGCCAATGTGCCGGCAACCGATTTTTGTCTTCCCATCGTGCCCCAGCGAACCATCGCCACCGGTGTGTCCGGCGACATGCCGTGCCCGATGAGCGACCTGGTCCAGTCATCCAGACGGTCGGTGCCCATCAACACAACCTTCGTGCCGGGAATTTTGGCGATTTGCTCGTAACGCAAATCCGTCTTCGCGTCGTCGGGGTTTTCGTGGCCGGTAAAAACCGTGAAGCTCGAACAAAGTTCGCGGTGGGTGAGGGGAATACCCGCGTAATTCGGCGCGGCGACGACGGATGAAACGCCGGGCACAACTTCAAACGGAATTTTCGCCGCCGCGAGCGCCTCGGCCTCCTCGCCGCCGCGACCGAAGATGTAAGGGTCGCCGCCCTTGAGCCGCACGACGCATTTGCCTTCGCGCGCCCGGGCGATGAGCAGCGCGACGATTTCCTCCTGCGGCATCGCCATGTTTTTGCCGCGCGCGATGAGTTCGGCGGAGGGCGGCGCCAGGCGGAGCAAATCGGGATTCACGAGCGCGTCGTGGAGCACCACGTCGGCGCGCCGGAGCAGTTCCGCGCCGCGCAACGTGAGCAAGCCCGCGTCGCCCGGCCCAGCCCCGACGAGATAGACCGCGCCTTTGGATTTCACGCGCACAGTTTATGCGAGCGGCGCGGTTACGCAATTTCAGAAGCCTTGAAGAAAACGGCGAACATCATCATGGCTGCCAACAAGGAAAAATTCCAACGCGCCCGCGTTTTGGCGGAACAACAGGCGCAGTTTCAATCCTGCACGGCACTCAAAAATGTTTTTCCTCAATCGTCGGATGGAAATTCCGCTGTGCGCGTGCGGATGGCCGAAGCAGTCGGGAATCACCTGAAGCGCTGATTCGACGCGCGCGAAATCCGCATCGCTCAAATTTTTGAGCGCGGCCTGAAAACGCGCGGACAGGAAAATGGCGGGTTTAGCCACGCTTGAGTTTCCCGGTGAAAGGCTTGAGCCGTCCAGCCTTGCGTTCAGCGGCGAGCTCTTTGTTCATCCGCGCGGCAAACCGGTCCAGTTGCCCGCCCGTCACGCCATATTCGTGTTCGGCGTAGTCTTGCAATGGCGGAATGATGCTGGAGTTATATTGAACGACTCGTTTCCAATTTATACCGTCGTCTTTCGTGCAGAAACTGTTTAAGAATTCTTTTGTCAGTCGGTTCTTCACTTTTGCGAGTTCGACTTGAAACTCCTCCTTTCGCTCTTTTGCGCGAACGCCCAGCGGTTCGATCAAGTCGGTGTAAAGGGTCTCCTGTTCGGAAATAAATTCCCAAAACCTTTGACCGCAAAGCTTCAGATAATCCCCTTTGTCCTCTGTAGCTTCACGGCCATATAAGCAGCCGTTGACCGCAACAATGTTTTGCTTGGAACGGTTTGTGTTTAAGATGCGCTTCGCCTGTTGGAAGTTAGTTCGCATCTTTTCAATCTGACCGGCATTGCCCCAGTTTGGTCCCGACTTGATGGAGACGATGTAATGAATGCGGTCGCGATCGAATTCCAAGTCAATTCCTTTGGCGCTGGACTTGTAGCCGCCAAAAGCTTTTGAGCAAATGAAGATGGCTAATCCTTCCAAGAACGTCCCAAATCTTGTTTCTTCTTGGGACGAGAGAAAAGCATCAAGAACGCTCTCAATAAATTCCGCTGCGGTTGTGACATGCTTTGCCTTGAACAAGTACGGATTTTTCCGTTCCAAAATTTCTTTCAGGCTCAACTCCTTAAGCTTCTTGAGTCGGCTAAGGTGAAGCTTTTGAAGTTTTTCTTCGATGTATGCTGTTAGTTCGGCGTCCGTTACTTTGGCCATATTTAACTCCTTTTTCCATGAGTACCATTTCTGGCGGACCCAACTCAGCCTCCGCCAACTCGCAGTATTCCGACTTCAATTCAATTCCGACCGAGTTTCGATGAAGACGCTTCGCAACCATACAAGTTGTTCCGGACCCAACAAACGGATCTAACACCCAATCTCCCTCATCGCTGAATAACCTGATAAACCATTCTGGCAATGCTTCAGGAAATGCGGCGCTGTGGTTCTTGTTGCTGCATTCAGTTGCCAAGTGTAAAACATTGGTTGGATAAGCCTTCTCACGACCGAGCCAATTCGCGATGTTTTTTCCAAAGCCGCTCCCAACCTGAGAATCAAACCGAACAACATCATTCTTGCCAAGCGATCTCAACCGGGCATCTGCCCAATCACCCATCGGCACCATGACCGCCTCCTGATTCATTTTGAAATGGCGTGTCTTGTTGAACTGCAAGCAGCGTTCCCACGCATCGCGGAAACGATTTGGCCATTTGCCAGGGTAACAGTTTTTCTTGTGCCAGATGAATTCTTCCGTCCAAAGCCAGCCTTGTTGTCGAAGTGCCAGTACAAGCTCGATGACAAACGTGTGGCGCTCACCATCCTCAGCTTTTTCTTTAATGTTCAAAATGAAAGTGCCGGTAGTTTTTAGAACACGTAAAAACTGCTCGCTGCGGGGGAGAAACCATTCCACGTACTTTTCTGGCGGGATGCCACCGTAAGTGTTCTTGCGTCTGTCAGCATAAGGTGGAGAAGTGACGATCAAATCGAATATGTTGTCGGGATAATCAGTTAAGACATCCAAGCAATCACCATGTTTGATTTCCGCAGTGTATTGTTTCACGCGGCTGAATTATCACCCACGACTGTGCGGACTCAAGCACGAACGTGACTGGCGATGGCAATACTGTTTCACCCCGCCACCGGCTTGCGCTCAGCTTTGAGTTTACTTTCGGGCCAGAACGGTTTGCGGAAGGCGTCGGTGAAATTGTAGCCGTTTTGAAAATCGTCGCGGCTGTCCCGGTCGGTCTTGGCGAGCAGGCCGATTTCGACCATGTTGAAAACGATTTCGCCGAAGTCGCGGCAATTGCGCACGCCCCATGCCTCGAACACCGTCACTACCATCGGACCGAATTGCTGGAGCGCAAATTGCCGGATGCCGTCCAGCAGTTCCAGTCCGCTCACGTGGCGGATTTGACCGTGAGTTTCCTTGCCGATGAGTTTCTGGGTGAAATCAAGCGCCTCGCGAACGAACATGTAGGCTTCGCGCGTGTAGCGCGGGTCCTTGGCGAGAATCATCTCCACCACTTCGTCAAAATTGACTGGTTGCATTTTTAAGGTTTGGCCGCTTGAGTCGTTGTTGTCGGTGGGCCTTCGCCCGGCTTCGTCCCCACAAGCGGATGCGCGGCGCGATACGTTTTTACCGCCCAACCGGTCAGCAACAAACCCAGAACGATACAGAGAACCAGTTGCTCCTGCTTCGTCAGCCCTTTCACGCCGACAATGTAGCGTGAGAAGAGTGTTCCGGCAACAATGGCGTGTTATTTTCGATTTACGATATACGATTTACGCGGCAAACTTCCGTGCCTGTGATGGTAGTGGGCCAGTTTGATGGGGCGAGGCTACTGATCCCGCAATGCGGGACGAGGACGCTTGCCCCACCGGAATCAGCAAATTAATCTACTACCTCCGTAATTTGTAAATCGAAAATCGCAAATCGTAAATTATTGTGGCAGCCATTGGCCGATTTCAAAAGGGTGACGAGATTTTCCACGCCAAGGTCGTGGACGGCGAATTGTTCCGTCTGCGCGGCGACATGTTCGGCGCGCCGACCTTCGACCGCAAGCCCATGCCGCGCAAGGGCGTGAAGACGCTGGTGCCGGTGGTGCCGTCCAAAATCATCGCCATCGGCCTGAATTACGCCGATCATGCGCGGGAACTCGGCAAACCGCCGCCGAAGGAACCGTTGTTCTGGCTCAAAGCCACCACGTCGCTGATTCCCGACGGCGGGAAAATTGAAATTCCCTTTCGCAATCATCGCACCGATTACGAAGCCGAGCTGGCCATCGTTATCGGGCGCAAAATCCGCAACGTCACAGCCACACAGGCGCCGCGCTACATCTTCGGTTACACCGCCGCCGAGGACATTACCGACCGCACGATTCAAAATGCCGAGAGCCAGTGGGCACGCTGCAAGTCGTTCGACACTTTCACACCGCTCGGATCGCTGGTGGAAACGATGATTAATCCAGGCGAACTCTCGATTCAGCTTTTTCAGAACGGCCATTTGCGTCAGAACTCGAGCACGAGCCAGCTCATCTTCAAACCCGCCGAACTGGTCAGTTTTATTTCCACGAATCTGACGCTGCTGCCCGGCGACGTGATTCTCACCGGCACACCCGGCGGCATCGGGCCGATTCAAAGTGGTGACCGGCTGGAAGTGCGCATCCAGGCTTTGGCTCCCCTAGTCAACACGGTCAAGTAAGCACGCACCATCGGCCCGGCAGACGCTGCATTTTACGATAATTGCCTGAAAACCCTTCTGTCTGGTGGCATAAGATTGTGCAAACATTTTCCGGCCATAATTGTAGTCGGGTGAATGGCACAACTATTGCAGCCTGCGAAACTGAAAGTGGCATCCCGGAAGATTTGCTGGGAAAGAAATCAATCAGGGAATTAAGAGTTGGCCGCGATAGTGCTTATTGGAGCGAATGTCACAAAACTGGACATTCTTATGCCAATGGGGTGGGAACGTTTTATGGCAGGCAGGAAAGAATTGCATGGGGAATTAGAACACAAAGTAGTCACATGAAAGCAACTTCCATCGGGCAGGAGAGTTCGGTTGACGGAATGCCGTGGGCGCAAACCGCGGCGGCCGATGTTGCGATGCAAAAACGGGCCGAGGAGGCGCTGCGCCAAGCGCACGACGAACTCGAAAAGCGGGTCGCCGAGCGCACCGCCGAACTGGCCCGAACCAACGAAACACTGGCCCAGGCCCACACGCTGTTGCAGGCCATGCTGGATAACATCCCCGACCGGATTTATTTCAAAGACACCCAATCCCGATTCATAAAGTGCAACCGGGCGGTTGCCAAACGCGTCGGCGTGGAGGATCTGAAACAGGTCATCGGTAAAACAGACTTTGATTTTTACCCTTCGGAAAAGGCCGAAGAGTTCCGGAAGGATGATCAAAGGATCATGCAGAGTGGCGAGCCGTTGCTCAACAAGACCGAGCAGGTAATCAAGCCCAACGGCGAAATCACTTGGTCGTCCGTCACCAAACTGCCGCTGCGAGACAAGGAAGGGAAAGTCGTGGGGTTGGTGGGCATCAGCCGGGACATCACCGAACGCAAGCAGGCGGAAGACAAGTTAGCATTCGAACGGGGTTTGTTCCGTACCCTCATGGAATACCTGCCCGAGGCCATGTATTTCAAAGACGTTCAGTCCCATTACGTGCGCGTCAGCCGGGCGAAAATCAAAAAAAACCTGCAACTGGTTCGTCAGCGTTACCAGGAGGCAAACCCGTCAAATCGGATGGAAGACTGGCCGTCTTATCTTCAGAGCGAGGAACAGTTTAACGCCTACCTCACGGGTAAGACGGATTTCGACGTTTTCCCGGAGGAGCGCGCCCGTCCGGCTTTCGAGGACGAACAAAAAATTCTGCAAACCGGCGAACCCTTGATCAACAAGCTGGAATGCACCAAAACCGCCGGCGGGAAAACTTATTGGATGTTGTCAACCAAAATGCCGTGGTATGACGAAGAGGGGAAAATCATCGGCACTTTCGGTGTTTCCCACGATATTACGGCCCTCAAGGAAGCTGAGGCCAAACTCGATCAAGTCCACAAACAGCTTCTGGAAACCTCGCGCCAGGCGGGAATGGCTGAAGTCGCCACCAGTGTCCTTCACAATGTCGGCAACGTGCTCAATAGTGTCAATGTCGCGTCCGCTTGTGTCGCTGACGGCCTCAGGAAATCCAAGGCCGCCAACCTGTCCAAAGTGGTCGCTTTGCTGCGCGAGCACGAAGCGGACCTGGGCCATTTCATCACCAACGACCCCAAAGGCAAACAGTTGCCCGGTTATCTGGCGCAACTGGCCGAATATCTGGCCGGTGAACAAACCGCCGCTTTGGATAAACTTGAGCGGCTGCGAAAGAACATCGAGCACATCCGGGAAATTGTCGCCATGCAGCAAAACTACGCGAAGGTTTCCGGCGTTCTCGAATCGTTGCCCGTTGCTGGTCTGGTGGAGGACGCCATTCGCATGAATGTCGGCTCGATGGAACGCCATAACATAAAGGTACTGCGCGAGTATGCCGAAACGCCGCCGGTCTTGGTGGACAAGCACAAGGTGCTCCAGATTTTGGTGAACCTCATTCGTAATGCCAAACACGCCTGCAACGATTCCGCAAGACCGGACAAACAAATTACCCTACGCTTGGTGAATGGAAATGAACGAATTAAAATATCAGTCATTGATAACGGCGTGGGCATTCCCGCGGAAAATTTGACCCAGGTTTTCAATTACGGATTCACAACCAGAAAAGACGGCCACGGCTTCGGCCTGCACAATGCCGCCCTGGCCGCAAAGGAAATGGGCGGCGGCCTCGCCGCTTTCAGCGAGGGACCGGGGCGGGGAGCCACCTTCACGCTGGAAGTGCCAATCCAGGGACAAAAGGCAAACGTATGAATATCAATCCGGACAAAAATCATCGGATTCTTGTGATTGATGATAACAAGGCCATACACGAAGATTTTCGCGCAATACTAATCAAGCCCAAAGCCCCGCCGAAGGATATGGCTGAAGCTGAAGCCGCCTTGTTCGGCGACGCCCTGCCGCAGATTGAGTTTCCGGAATTCCAGATTGATTCCGCATTTCAGGGGCAGGAGGGGCTGGATTTAATTGAGAAAAGCCTTCAGGAAAATCAACCTTACGCCATGGCCTTTGTGGATGTTCGCATGCCGCCCGGATGGGACGGCGTTGAAACCACGGCAAGAATCTGGCAAAAGTATCCCGATCTGCAAGTCGTCATTTGCACCGCCTATTCGGATTATTCGTGGGAAGAGATGTTGAAAAAACTCGGCTATTCCGACCGGTTGGTCATTCTGAAAAAGCCATTCGACAATATCGAAGTTTTGCAATTGGCCATTTCCATGACTGAAAAGTGGCGGCTCTATAATCAGGCAAAGCTCCGGTTGGATGATCTGGAAAAAATGGTTCAGGAACGCACCATCCAACTGGAGGACACCAACGCCGAACTGCTTGCCGCCAATCAATTGTTGACGATCGCGAAGGAAAAAACGCAGAAAATGGCCCAAGCCGCACTTGTCGCCACCGCGGCCAAAAGTGTATTCCTCGCCAACATGAGCCATGAAATCCGCACCCCCATGAACGGCGTCATTGGCATGATCAACCTGTTGCTCGATACGCCTTTGGCGCCCGAACAGCGTGAGTTCGCCAACACAGTAAAAATCAGCGCCGAAAGTCTGTTGTCCATCATCAATGATATTCTCGACTTTTCAAAAATCGAAGCGGGCAAGATGACTTTTGAAAAAGTGGATTTTGACCTGAACGAGATGGTGAAAAATTCCATCGCGCTGCTCCTTCCGCGGGCAAAAGACAAGGGATTGATCCTGAATTATGTGATCAATCCGGACGTTCACGCCCACATTGTGGGCGATCCCACACGGCTTCGGCAAATCCTGCTTAACCTGTTCAACAACGCCCTCAAATTTACCGAAAAAGGCGGGGTTTTTCTGGAAGTCGCGCAACTCGGCGAAAAGGATGGGGAGATCGAATTGCGTTTTTCCGTTCGCGACACCGGTATCGGAATGTCGGAAGAAGTCCGGAAAAAATTATTTCAATCCTTCACGCAAGCGGACGCATCCACAACCCGCCGATTTGGCGGCACGGGTTTGGGGCTGGCCATTTGCCGCAAGCTGGTTAAATTGATGGGCGGATCCATCAACGTCACCAGCGATCCGGGCAAAGGTTCGACGTTCTGGTTTACCCTTCCGTTCGCGAAGCAAAAGCCATACGACCTGGCGACGGATGGATCAATTGCCAAACCGGAAACTTCCAGCGGCGCTCACACGACGGTGTTTTCCACTGCGCCAAACGGTGCCCGCGTCCTTTTGGCTGAAGACAATACAGTCAATCAGTTGGTGGGAGTAAAACAGCTCCAAAAACTTGGTTACAAAGTAGATGTCGTGGGCAATGGACTTGAAGCTGTAGAAGCCTGGAAACGGAATAAATACAGCATCATTCTGATGGATTGCCACATGCCGGAGATGGACGGATTTGAGGCCACTCGAAAAATTCGTGAATTGGAAGCGGAACAAAGTTTGCCGCACGCGCAAATTATTGCGACGACGGCCAGCGTGATGAAAGAAGACCTTGAACTTTGTCTGGCCACAGGCATGGACGATTACATTTCCAAACCGGTGGATATCGGTGAATTAAAGAACGCACTCAAGAAGGCAACCCGACCGGCGACAGATACTCATTGCACATTGGAACAATCCTGCCACTGACTGGCGGTCTGTTAATAAAGCAACAACCAGCGCTCTCTGCAGATTCAGGGACTGGCGCCACTGGTTGACACGGTGAAGTGAATACGTGGCGGCTTTTGGCAGAAAGCCGCCATCTGCAAGCAAAGTTTGCCGCGCTCTGCCGAGGCGCCGCTACGGTACGAAAAAACTTCGTTCCCTGGTTCCTTTGTGGTTAAGCTTTCCGCCACATGAAGTGGACGCAAACTTTAATTCCAACTCTCCGCGAACCGCCCGCCGAGGCGGAAATTCTGTCGCACAAACTCCTGTTGCGCGCTGGACTCATCCGCAAACTCGCCGGTGGCGTCTATACCTTTCTGCCGCTTGGCCTGCGCGCGTTGCGCAAGGTCGAGCAAATTGTCCGCGAGGAAATGGACCGTGCCGGCGCGCTCGAAATGCTCATGCCGGCGTTGCAGCCGCCGGAAATCTGGCAGCAAAGCGGTCGTTACGAAACCGCGCGTGACGTGCTGTTCAAGGTCAAGGACAGCGCCAACCGCGAATGGGTTTTAAGCGCGACCGCCGAGGAAGTCATCACCGGGATTGCAGCAGGCGAGATCAATTCCTACCGGCAGTTGCCGAGGAATTTTTACCAGATCAGCGTCAAGTTCCGCGACGAAATCCGGCCGCGCTTCGGGCTGATGCGCGCCCGCGAGTTCATCATGAAGGACGCCTACAGCTTCGACGTGAGCGACGAGGCATCGCAGGTTTGTTACCAGAAAATGTATGACGCCTACGCGCGCATTTTTGAGCGGTGCGGACTGAAGGCGTTTGCGGTCGAGGCCGACACTGGCGTCATCGGCGGCAAATTTTCGCACGAGTTCATGGTTCCTGCCGAGACTGGCGAGAACGAGGTGGTTTATTGCGAAGGATGTAACTATGCCGCGAATATCGAGAAAGCGGTAGGGCAATTGCCGAAGCCTAGAATGATCGCCGGTGCACCTGAAATTGAAAAATTTCCCACGCCCGGCGTCGTCACCATCGAAACACTTGCTAAACCGCCGTTCAATGTTCCTGCTGACCAGCAAATCAAAACACTCGTTTATATTATCAAAGATAAGCCGGTTCTGATTTTACTACGAGGGGATCATCAATTGAACGAAGCCAAACTGGCGGGCGAGATTGGCACCACCACCTTCCGTCCCGCCACGGCAGAAGAAATCTTTACCACGCTGGGCGCACATCCCGGTAGTCTCGGAGCGGTTGGTGTAAAGCACCTGCCAGTTTACCTCGACAGTGCTCTCGCCGGATCGAATGACATGACCACTGGGGCAAACGAGGATGGTTTTCATTTGCGCCACGTGGATACGGCTCGTGATATTCCAGAACATGAATTGGCGGATTTGCGTTTAGCAAAAGCTGGAGAGCCATGCGCACATTGCGGTAAGCCACTGAAAACCCGGCGCGCGATTGAGGTCGGCCATGTCTTCAAGCTCGGAACCAAATACAGCGAAAAATTCAACGCGTTGTTCCTCGACGAGGCGGGCAATCGCAAGCCGTGTGTGATGGGTTGCTACGGCATCGGCATCACGCGCACGTTGCAGGCGGTCATCGAGCAGTGCAACGACAAGGACGGCATCATCTGGCCGTTGAGTGTCGCGCCGTACCAGGTTTGCATCACGCCGCTGAACGTTGACCCCAACAACGAGGCGATGAAGCTGGCGGAAAAATTTTACGCTGAACTGACGGCGTGCGGCGTGGAAGTGATTTTGGACGACCGCGATGAACGCCCCGGCGTGAAATTCAAGGATGCGGATTTGGTCGGTTTCCCCATCCGGCTCGCCCTCGGCGAGAAATCGCTGGCGAAGGGTGAAGTGGAAATCAAACCGCGCGGCGGGGCAATGATGCCGGTTAAAATTTCCGAAGCGGTCGGGCGCGTCGCGGCGATGGTCAAGCCGTAGTCATTTAAAACGGCGTGCCGGGTGGAGAAACTCCATCCAGCGTGTCGCGAACGGCTTTGGCGAGCGTGTCCTGCGTAAAAGGTTTCTGCAGAAAGCGCGCGCGGGTCTTTGCCAGCATTTCGGGGCTGACCTCGTTGGCGGTATAGCCGCTGGTGAAAATAATTTTCAAGTGAGGCTGACCGGCCAGCAGCCGTTGGGCGAGTTCCGCGCCGGAGATGCCTTCGGGCATGATCATGTCGGTGAGCAGCAAATCAATTTTGCCGCGTGTCAGGTTCCACATGCCGAGCGCTTCCTTGCCGGAGGAGGCTTCCAGGATTCGGTAGCCGTAGCCTTCGAGGATGTCGCGGGCCATTACACGCAGCAGTGGCTCGTCTTCGACGAGGAAAATGGTTTCCGTGCCGCCAGCGATGGATTCAACCGGGCCGGTCTTTTCTTCGGCGGTTTGCGCGGTTTCCGTGGCGACCGGCAAAAACACGTCGAAGGTGGCGCCTTCGCCGGGTTCGCTGTCCACCTCGATCCAGCCGTCGTGTTGTTTGACGATGCCATAAACGGTGGCGAGGCCGAGGCCGGCGCCTTTGCCGACTGCCTTCGTGGTGAAGAAGGGTTCGAAAATGCGGGCGCGCGTGGCGGAATCCATGCCGATGCCCGTGTCGCTCATGCGCAGTCGCACAAAATTTCCGGAGCGCGCTCCGGGATTAATTTCGACATGGGCGGCGTCCACCGGCACCGCACCGAGGCCGATGGTGAGTTTGCCGCCTTTCGGCATGGCGTCGCGGGCGTTGACAGCGAGGTTCATCACGACTTGTCCGATCATGCCGGTGTCGCCTTGCACGAACGGCAATTCATCCGGCGGCTCAAATTCGAGGATGATGGTTTCGCCGAAGAGGCGCTGCAACATTCTGCTCATGTTGCCGACGACTTCGCGCAGGTCGAGCAGCCTGAGCTGCATGACGTTTTTGCGGCTGAACATGAGCAGTTGGCGCGTAAGCCCGGCGGCGCGTTCAGCGGCAAAATACACGGCTTGGATTGGATCCAGGATTTCCGGCGGCAGCGCCGGCCTGGCCAGCAGCGAACTGGTATGGCCCTGGATGATGGTGAGCATGTTGTTGAAGTCGTGCGCGACCCCGGCGGCCAACTGGCCGATGGACTCCATTTTTTGCGACTGGCGCAACTGTTCACCCAGTTTCAACCGCTCGACCGTTATGCCGATGACATGAGCCACAGCCAGGAGAAATTGCACGGCGTCCGGCGTGAAATCCCGATGCTTGACGCTGTGCACGCCGAAAACGCCAAACGGTCTTTCGCGCGTGGGAATAAGAACCGTCGCTCCGCTGACAACACCATGATCCATCAACAGCGATGAAGCCCTGAACCGCCTTTCGGTCCACAAATCGGCGACGACAACAGCGTCGCCGGTTATAAATGTCAAACCGGCCTGCGAGTAATCATCCACCGGCACCGTGGCCGAACCGACGTAACCGGATTTCCAGCCGGCGCCTGCCAGCATGAGCAACTGGTCCCCGCCCACCGATTCAAAGACGGCGCAGTATTCCACTTCCAGCGTTTGCGCCACGAGAATGACGGCCTGATTCAGCAAGGCCAGCAAGTCGCTGTTGGTCAGCGCAAACTGTCCCAGCGCGGCGACGGTCGTTTGCTGCAACGCGCGATTGAGCAGGGTTCTCTCGGCGGCTTCGCGCTCCTTAATGCGCTGTTGCAGCGACTCCGCCATCTGATCGAAAATATTTGCCAGCTGGCCGAGCTCGCTTTCCGTGTCTTTCAGACCGGTGCGGGCGGTCAAATCTCCCTTGGCCAGGCGTTGTGCCGCCGTGGACAGGGCGCGCACCTGCCGCAGAATAAAATGTTCACCGCCGAACCACGCCGCACCCAACGCCAGCAAACCCACGAGGAAACTGGCCCACGGCACGTCCAGCGCGTACTCCTTCATCCATTCCGGCGCGAACTGCCAGAACCATGACTGGTTGACGATATACGTCAGCACCAACGCCGGCGCGATGGCCACAAACACGCTGGCGACCAACTGCATCCGCACCGTCGAGAACTTTCTCGCTATTTTTTTAATCATGGCTCGGTTCCGAAACGGCGTCCTGACGATACCGCAAACGGGCTTGTGCGAAAAGCAGATTCAACCCGCCAATGCCGCGGCACGGCCTCGAGGCAAACGACCCAGATGGAAAATCAAGAAGCCGTGCAAAAACCGGCGCAACTCTTCGATTTGCCCGCTGGTGGGCTTCAAGTAGCAGGACGCCTGCCAATTGCCGGCTGCCAGCGTGCGGACAATTTGCTTTGCGCCCGCCGTCAATCCGGTCTTTCCCAAATCGGGGTTCAGGCCAAGTTCGTGCAGCAACTTCAGTTCAAAGGCAAAAACCGCCTGCGGCCCGGGTTTTTGCCGGCAAAGACAATCAAGAAATCCACACATCAATTCAAATACGGCGGGCAACAGTGTTTCGGTTTCCGTGGCCTGCTCAATGAACGCGGCGGCGTAGGTGGCCTGGCGCAGGCCGGCCAGATTTTGGCGGAGCGGACCGTGCGTTTCGCGCAGACCGACTTCGCGGAGAATGTGCAAATCGGAACGGCGGCTGCGGCTGAACGAAAAATCCGCGAGATAAAACAAATCGAGCCTGCCGAGGAACGGCGATTTGAAGCGGCGCGCGCCCTTGGCCACCGTCGCAATGCGGCCAAAATCCGGCGTGAGCCAGTGAACGATGAGGCTGGTGTCCGTGAGCGGTCGCGTGCGCAGGATCAAGCCGGTGGTGCTTTGAATCATAAACCCGAAGATGGAGAATGGAAGATGGAAGGTGGCATACCGTTTGGCGCTTTGGGCGGTTCTCCATCCTCAATCTTCTATCCTCGTTTTTCCGTCGGCGGCGTGGATTCTTGGGAAATCGCGCCGAGGCTGACGATATATTTGATGGCATCAGCGACGGACATTTTCAATTTCAAAACCTTTTCCTCCGGCACCAGGATTAAAAAGCCGGACGTGGGATTTGGCGTCGTCGGGATGAAGACGCTGATGAGGTTTTGGCCGGTCATTTTCTGGACTTCGCCTTGTTGTTCGTTCGTGATGAACCCGACGGAGTAGTTGCCCGGTCCCGGAAATTCCACCAGGACGACGGTCTTGAACGAATGTTTGTTCCCGGCGAACGCCTCGTTGACCTGCTTGATGGTGCCATAAAATTTGTTCAGCAACGGCACCCGCATCAGCGCGCGGTCGCTCCAATCAATGATCTTTTTGCCGATGTAATAGCGCGCCAGCACGCCGGCGGCCGAAATCAGGACCACGGCCAGCGCCAATGCCACCAGGCTCCAATACCAGAGCATCTGCCCCTTGCCGTCGTGAGGATACACCAGGCTCTCGTGCGTCAGGCTCCTGGGCAGAAAAAACAAAAGCAGGTCCGTCATGCCGGATATGGTGCCAATGAGCCACTTGAGCGCCGCCAGCGTGAGCAACGCGGGCAATGTGACCGCCAGGCCGGTCAAAAAACTGGACCACCAGCGGGCGAACAAACTTTTCTGTTCCATGCGACAATTCTAGGGTCGTGTCAGAGTTTGCTCAAGGGAAAGCGGCGGGCGATTGCGCGCAACCGGCGGTTTTCCTCGCGCTTCATTTTGCGCCGGGCGCCTGCGCTTGAATCATCAAAGCCGAGCAAATGCAAAACGCCATGGACAAGGTAGCGCACCACTTCCGACTGCCAGCTTGTGCCAAATTTCCGCGCCTGCAAAACAGCTTCGTCCACACATACGAAAATTTCGCTGTGAAGTTGGCGTCTGGCGTCTGGCGTTTGGCGTCTGGGAGCTAAATAGTCAAACGCAATCACATCGGTCGAGCCGGCGTGCCGGAGAAATTTTTCGTTAAGCCGCGTCATTTCCGGGGCGGCGACGAGATGGATGCCGAGGTCCACCTTTGCGATCGTCAAATCAGCGAGCAATGCAGTGGTGATCTGTTTCAGCAAACGCCGGCTGATTATCCGCACGCGCTGGCGGCTGGCGATGGTGACTTTCATTTTATCGGAGGGCGGAGTACCACGACGCCCTGCTTCAATCAGGGGCTCGCAGCGCCCGTCCCTCCGGAGTTTTTCCCGTGCGATGTTCCTCGTAGGCCGCGATGATGCGCTGGACGAGCGGATGCCGGACAACGTCGCGCTTGCTGAACTCAACGACCGCGATGCCCTCAACGTTTTTCAAGACGCGGTGTGCTTCCAACAGGCCGGAATATTTGTTCGGCGGCAAATCAATCTGCGTCTCATCGCCGGTGATGACCGCTTTCGAGCCGTGGCCGAGGCGGGTGAGAAACATCAACATCTGCTCGGTCGTCGAGTTCTGCGCCTCGTCGAGGATGATGAAGGCGTTGTTCAACGTCCGCCCGCGCATGTAGGCCAGCGGCGCAACTTCAATCGTGCCGCGTTCCGTGTGCTTCTGGATTTCCTCGGCGGGCAGCATGTCATGCAGCGCGTCCTGCAACGGCCGGAGATATGGCGTGATTTTTTCGTAAAGGTCGCCCGGCAGGAAACCGAGCGCCTCGCCGGCTTCCACGGCGGGGCGGGTGAGAATCAGCCGGGACACCCGGCCATCGCGCAGTGCCGCGAGCGCCACCGCCACCGCCAGATACGTCTTGCCCGTGCCTGCCGGCCCGACGCCAATGGTGATGTCGTGTTTGCGGATGGCGTCGAGATATCTTTTCTGGCCGACCGTTTTGGCGGTCACGCCGGGCTTCCGGTCGTGCGTCAGGATGCGGTCGCTGACCAAATCCTTGAGCGTTTCGGCGCCATCGTGTTTTACGACGTTCAATGCGTGGGTGAATTCGCGGTTGCGGACGGGCGTGCCGGCCTTCAACAACGTTTCCAGCGAAACGAAAAGTTGTTTGGCGCGGTCAATTCCGTCGGCCTGACCTTCGAGTTTGATCCAGCCTTCCCGGGCCGTGGCTTTGACGCCCAGCTCGGCTTCGAGCGACTGCAGGTTGCGCGGTTCGTTGTTGAAAAGCTGCTGCGCCACTCGTGCGTTTTCGAAATGAAGGGTTTCAGTTGCCATTATAATTTTAACCAGTCCCGCAGTCGCGCATTCAAAACTTTGGCGTCATTGCCGGTGAGTTGGCCGACAATTTTAACCACGAGTTTTTCTTCCACCGTGGCGAACTGGGCTTTGACACCTGAAGAAACATTCAATCCCGCTGCACGCCATTCAACAAGCGGGAAATCCGTGTTTGCCAGCACCGAGGAAATTGGAACGAGAAACAGGTCAGCGCCCTTCCCGCCAACCACGACGGCAGGGCGAACTTTGCGGCTGGTCAGGTCCGTGAACGGAATCGGCAGGAGAACGACATCATTTCTTGAGCAGTTCATTGAAGACGTCGTCGGCGTCATTGTACCAGGTTTTCATCAAGGCTTCCT
>JBEKMU010000056.1:0-18592 GCA_049523555.1 Verrucomicrobiota bacterium
CGCCTCGAAGTGGACATGCACGTGGTCCACGGCAACACGAACCGGCTCCAAAATGCCATCCGCCTCGTCAAGGGCATGCAGCTCGAAGTGGATGAAATCGTCTTCAACGGCCTCGCGTCGTCGCTCGCGCTGTTGACAAACGAACAAAAGGAACTCGGCGCGCTGGTCATTGACATCGGCGGCGGCACGACTGACTACGTTGTTTACACCGATGGCGTCATCAAACACACCGGCGTGCTCGCGGTCGGCGGTGACCACGTTTCCAACGATCTGGCTTACGGCCTCAAAGTCCCGTTGAGCCGCGCGGAGAAACTCAAGCTGGAGCACGGCTCGGCGTTGATGGACGACGCGGCGAAAGGCCAGACCGTCACCATCACCAACGAACTCGGCCTGCCGCTCAAGACCGTCAATATTGAGCATTTGCGCCGCATCATGTCGTTGCGGTTGGAGGAAATTTTCCAGCTGGTCGCGCAGGATTTGGAGCAGCTTGGCCTGCTCGATTATTTACGCGCGGGCGTTTTTCTGTGCGGTGGCGGGGCGCGCGTGCCGCACATCGCCAAACTCGCCGAGCCGATTTTGCAAATGCCCGTCTCGCTCGGCCAGACCAATTCCGTCAGCGGACTCAAATCCGCGCTCGGCCAGCCGGAATTCGTCACCGGCATCGGCCTCGCGAAGTTTGGCTCGTTCAAAGCCCACAAACGCGAAGGCAAACCATCGCTGACGCAGGGAATCAAAGGCGCGCTCGGGCGACTCTTGCAACGGCCGTGACTGAAATGACTAATTCCTGAATCCGAATGACTAAAGAATTTCCAATGACCCAATTCCGAAATCGTTCAGCACGCGCCCGATGCCATTGGTTATTTGGATTTTTGCATTCTTTAGTCATTAGGGCTTCGTCATTCGTCATTGGCAATGCGCTGGAAATATGAAAGCCAAAATTCAAGATGCGACGAAGGTTTCCGAGGTTCCGCGATCGCGGACAATTAAGATCTTTGGCGTCGGTGGCGCGGGCGTTCAGTTGCTCGACACGGTGATGGGCGGGGAATTCACGGGCGCATCGTTCGCCGTGATTGACACGGACGCGCCGTCACTTGCAGCATCCTCCGCGCCGGTGAAAATTCAGCTTGAGACAAAGTTGTTGCGCGGGCTTGGCACCGGCGGCGATCCCGAACGCGGCCGCGCGCTGGCCGAGGAACAATTCGCTACCCTCAAGACCGCGTGCGAAGGCGCGACGGTCATTTTCATTCTCGCCGGTTTGGGCGGCGGCGCCGGCAGCGGCATCAGTTCCGTGCTCGCCCGCGCCGCGAAGGAAACCGGCGCGCTCGTGCTCGCGTTCGTGACCCTGCCATTCGCGTGCGAGGGCAACCGCCGCCAGCAGCAGGCGCAGCAGGGACTCGGCGAACTCAAGGCCGTTGCCGACGGTGTCATCTGCCTGCCGAACCAGAAGACGTTCAAGTTGATTGACGAGAACACCAGCGTCCTCGACACGTTCCACATCACGGGCGGATTGCTTTTGGAAAGTGTCCGCGGCGTGTGGCGGTTGCTCACACGGCGCGGTTTGATTCAAATTCATTTCGACGATTTGCGCGCGCTGGTCCACGACCGCCATTCGGAAAGCGTTTTTGCCTCCATTGAAGCCGCCGGCGTGGCGCGCTCGCGCGAGATTGTGGAAAAACTTCTCGCGCATCCGTTGCTGGACGAAGGCCGCGCGTTGGCTGAAGCTGACGCGGTGCTGGTGAGCCTCATGGGCGGAAAGGATTTGACGATGGCCGAAGTCAACCGCGTGATGGAACAAATCAGCCGCCAATGCGAACAGGCGCAAATCATCATGGGCGCGGCGGTGGACGAAACGTTGAAGAACCGGCTGTGCGTCACGGTCATCGCGGCGAGAAATGCCGTCGCCAAAATTGAAATGCCCGCCGATTCACCGGAACAAACGGTTTCGCGCGGCGCAACGGCGCGAATGGCTGTTCACGCTGTGCTAGCGACGCCGTCGCTCAGCTTGGAGCAACGCGAGCAGATGATGTCCCGGCGTGGCAGTCGCGAGCGGAAACCGGGTTCAAAAATGCTGCAAACACAATTGCCGCTGGCGATTGTCTCCAAAGGCCGGTTCGACAAGAGCGAGCCGACCATTCACAAGGGCGAAGATCTCGACATCCCGACTTACATCCGCCGCGGCGTGGCGTTGAATTGAATCTTCTGAACGGGCACAATGCCTTGTTGCCAAGACAAGGGTTCTTGTCCTCACGTTTCAAGGTGATTGCTTGAAGGAGCGCACGTACGTTGCGAGCGCGTCAATCTCTGATGGGGACAATTTCTTCTCAAAAGCAGGCATTTCTCTCGGCCCCGTTTTGATCGCTTTAATTATCTCCGCATCAGTGGTGTCTGCCTGCCATTTCGCGTCAGTCAGATTCTGCGCCAAGAAGAGCCAGCCTTGGAATGTCCGGGCGCGTCCGTTTTTGCCGTGACAGGTGACGCAATTTTCGATGAACAAACCGTGGGCATCCACCTTGTCTTCCGGATAATTGGCCTGTTGGGCGGCCAGAGGACGGGTTGACGCGCAGCCGGAAATCAGGAATAAAAGTCCCGGAATAACGATCAACAGACACGATATGGCGATTTTGCTTTTCATACTTTGATTCACTTTCTCCATCGGGTTTTTGTCGCTTGGACAAATTACGAGTCAACGCCTTGCTCCATTTATACACGAACGCCCCGTCTCCAATCCATTCCTTTTCAATAATTTTTGGACCACGCGGCGAGCACACTGTTTGTGCCGAAGGTGAGCGTCAGAATTCTGTCCGGGTAACCCGACCCGACGCTCTGGCCGACGCCGACTCCCGCGCCGCCGGTGTAAAATCCCGTGCCGACGCTGAAGCTGGTGCCACCGCTGCGATGCGTAATCCACTGCGCCACCAGCTTCCCGTCACTGAGCGTCGTCTGTTTGTCCGGCGGGCCGAGTTCGGTCACGGCCTGATCAAAGGTGTAAGTGCCGACGCGGCTGTTCCAATCAATCGGCTTGGTCGTCTTGCAGCCAACCATGAATGCGGTGGCCAGGACCAGAATCGTGAGGAAAGAAAGTTTTGCGGCCAGGTTCATTTTCATGGCCGCAATTTAACAGAATTCATCCGCTGTGCAAACAGTGTCGGTGGGGACAACGGAGCGCCGGCCTCCGGCCCGGCGCAAAATTCATTCTCGGCCACGCACGCCGGGTCGGAGACCGGCGCTCCAGACTTGCGGCTTTGCAGCGCGGCGTCCCTACCTGCAATTTGCCGCCAGCCAATTGAGATAGCGCTGGTTGCCTGCGCTCAGCGGCAGGACAAGAAATTCCGGCGTGTCGTAGGGATGCTTGGCGAGGACCAGTTTTTCCAGCGCCGCCAGCCTGGATTTCTGCGTTTTCAAAATCAGCAGGACTTCCGCGCCGGATTCAATTTTTCCCTGCCACCAGTAATGCGATTCGATTTTGGGAATGAGGTTCGCGCAGGCAATCAAACGCGCCGACAAGGCGGCCTTGGCCAGCGTGCGCGCCGTTTTCAAATTTGGCGCTGTGACCAAGACGATGGCGAATTTTGTGGCGGGTTTCATTGGTCAGGCACGCGAAATGTTGCAACCTGTCCTTGTATTAGGTGTCATGCTTAACGAAGCTGCTTTTTTTCCGAGGCACGCAACGCCTTCTGCGCGACGACAAGATTTGTGCGGGCCTGTTCATGGTTTGGATTCAATTCAATAGTTTTAGTGAAGTCGGTAACGGCTCCAGTAAAATCTTTGAGCTGCATTTTCGCATTGGCGCGGGCAAAGAATATGTCGTCCTCTTGCGGGTCCGTGTGTAATTCGATGGCTTTGGTGAAATCAGCGATAGCGCCGGTGAAATTATTATCAGCACAATATTTCAGTTGCCCTCTGTTGAAATACGCTATCGCCATGTTCGTGTCTAGCTCGATGGCCTTATTGTAATCGGCCAACGCTCCAGTCATGTCGTTAAGCGCAAATTTGGACTGGCCACGATTACAGTAAAAACCTCCGCATTGGGGATTCAATTGGATGGCCTTGTCATAATCAGCAATTGCGCCGACATAATCATGGAGCCAATACCTGGACATTCCACGATGAAGGTAGGCATTATAGTCTCTAGGATTCAGCGCAATCTCGGCAGTCAAATTAGTCACTGCCGCAGCGTAATTCCCGGCAAAGAAATTGTTGGAGGCAGAATTGCACAAAAACCCGGCGTTCGTCTGTGAAAAACAAGATGCACGGCTTGTGCAAATAAGCACGAATAACATCGAAATTCTTTTCATTCTGCTTAATAGACACCACCGCCATCGATTTTTGTATGCTTCGTGGCCAATGAAGCCTAACAAATCATGGACGGTGCATTGTGCAGCCTATCCTTTTTCGTCGGATTGTTTCCGGATCACCAAAAGCCTCTTGCCCACAAAGCCCCGGCCCTTAAACTACCGCTTCCCACTGTCTGGCAAAGGCTGCAAGTTGTTCCGATGATTTTCATTTACCGAATCGAGTTTATTTCACGTCAAATTTCTGTTTAAGTCAAGGCATGGACGCCGCATTGCCGCCACTCGCGCCGGGCACGCTTTACCTCGTCGCCACGCCCATCGGCAACCTCGAAGACATCACGTTGCGCGCGCTGCGCGTGTTGCGCGAGTGCGATGTGGTCGCCGCCGAGGACACTCGCCGCACGGGTCTGTTGCTCAAGCATTTTGAAATCGCCAAACCTCTGCTCAGCTATTTCCAGTTCAACGAAGCCAAACGCAGCGAGGAAATCATCGAACGCCTCCGGCGCGGCGGGAAAGTCGCGCTGGTCACGGATGCCGGCAGTCCCGGCATCAGCGATCCGGGCGAGCGGGTGGTGACAGCAGCGATTGTCGCCGGCCTGCGGGTCGAGCCAGTGCCCGGCGCGTGCGCGCTCGTCGCGGCGCTCACCGCAAGCGGCCTGCCAACGGATGAGTTTCATTTCATCGGTTTCCTGCCGCACAAATCCGGTCAGCGCCGGAACAGATTGGAATCGCTCAAAGCCGTATCCGGCACGCTGGTGTTTTACGAATCGCCGTATCGGATCGAAAAGCTGCTCGTCGAACTCGGCGAAGTTTTTCCTGAACGGCAGGTGGTGCTGGCGCGCGAGTTGACCAAGAAGTTCGAGGAATTTCTGCGCGGCAAACCGGCAGAATTGCTGGCGATTGCGAAGAAGCGGAGTTTGAAGGGGGAGTTTGTGGTGATGGTTGGTCCAACAATGTAGGACGGGCTTCCAGCCTGTCTCTAATTTTTCAAGGATGGAGACAGGCGGGACGCCTGTCCTGCTGCGGGAATTTACGCCGGGTCGGAGACCGGCACTCCAATGGAAATGGGTTTGAATTCGATTCTTTGACGAACCACAATGCGCCGTAATGAAAATCGCATTATTCCTGAACTGCACATTCTTTCAAATGATTGCCCCGCCGGCGGAACCTTCCAAATGATGCGTCCAGGACACGGCAGGAACCAGTTTCAGGAGAAACCCGCCAGCGGAACGCGCTTTTCCGGGCGTTGGTCGCTGATTCACGATTTGAGCTTCGGTTGCGCGCTCGTGTTGATTGTTGGCGGCGCGCTCGCGGTTTACGCGCCCGGCCATTTGACTTTGCCGCAAGCCGGCTGGCACTTTCTCGGCCCGGCCTTGGCGGGAATGGTTGCCGCCGGCATTCTGAAATTCATTTTGACCGGGCGCGCTTTGACGCCCGGCGAAGCGGTCCGGGATTTTCTGTTCACCGGCCTGCTGGCCGCTTCGGCGCGCCACGTGCCGCTCTGGCAGGCGCCGCAAAACTTTTCCGGACTGGTCCAACTCAGCCCCATTAGCGCCACGGTTTTTTACCTGCTCTATCACGTCGCCAACACCTGTCGTCTGGTGAACTCAAGGAAACACCTGGACGCCATCATGGGCGCGGCGATCACGGTTATTCCTTTCGCGTTGGGACTGCCGCTCGCACTGCCATCGGATCAACTGGCGGGTTCACTGGGCAACATCGTCACTGCCGGTTGGCTCTCAGGTTCTCCGGCTTGGTGCGCGGGAATCGGCCGGGCGCTGTTGCTGTTTTTGTTCAACGTGATCCTGACCCAGGCATTCGCTCTGACCGCGTCCCGCCGCCCGCTGATCAGCGTGAACGCGCATCTCTGCCTGCTGCTGGCCGCCGCTGCGTCCATCATTGCTCCGGGCGTGGCGGATTTTGGTTCGGGAAATTTCGCGGCTGGATTGCCCGGCGCGTTGAAACCGGTTGTCGCCGTTCTGGCCGCGTTGCTCTCGCAAGGCGCGCTGTGGGCGGAAGTTTTTCTGGTAACCGGAATGATCATGGACGGCATGCGCGGAATAGCGCCGACGCGCGCCACGATGAAAGCGCACACCGTCAGCGGGATGAAAAAGGGCATGGTTTTCAGCGGCGTCCTGATGACGCTCCTGCAACTGCTCCACGCCATCGCCGGTGCGCCGGTCGCACAAAATCTTTACCGGACTTTTCCGGCGCTGCTGTTAGCCGCCGCCGGTGCGATGGCGTTTCCGTTGTTCAAGACGATCATCGAAAGCTTCGACAGCAGCCAATCGTTTTTTCGCCGCGCGCTGAGAACCTACCGCCAGCCGGCGCTGCTGGCGCGGGGCGTGGTCGTTGGAATCGCCTGTGCCGTGGCGCTGGGCGTGAATCTGCCGGCGCTTCCGACTTCGCAGCGCATCGTTTTCGGTCTGGCAGCGGGCGCGCTTGTTTATGCCGGCGTCAGTGCGCTGCGCGATTTGGTTTACGGCGCGCGAAACTGTGGCGGGCTGAAATCGTGGCGCGTGTATCTGGTGGAAGGCGGGCTGGGCGCGTTTGTCGGCGGCGCGTTCGCGTTCTATTTCGACAGCACGCAAATTCCCGCCGTGCTGGACAAGCTCAATCTTTACAACACTTTTGGGCTGAAACCGGCGGCGGATGAATTTTATCCGTTGCTCAGCAAGTGGGGGCACATTCAACTCGGCACTTATGCCGGCGGCGCGAAACTGCTTTTCAACGAAGCGTTGAAAGGCGTGATTGGCTGGGGCGTGGCGGCGTGGCTGTTCGCTGTCAACCGCGCCTTTCTCACCGCGCTGTTTCAACGCGACACCGCGCCGCTCCGGCGGATGTTTTCCCGCAAAGGCCTCGCCGAATTGACCGAAGGCACGATTCAAGTCCTGCGCTGGGGACTTTGGATGGCGCCGATCATTTTCACCTTCCTCAAACAAATGTCCGTGCCGACCTGGTATAATCAGGATGGCGCGATTCACACAGCGTTCTGCATTTTCAAAGGCGCCACGTCGGACACTGCGAGTTTCCAGGCGTGGAGTCTGACAGTGTTCATGTGGGTGCTCGCCTACGATGTTTTCCGCGTCCTGATCTGGATTGACCACATGGGCCTGCGCGTGGCCACACTCGTCAACCTGAGCTTCATCGGCATGGACCGGCTCGACGAACGTCTTGCGCGCTTCATCGGTCCGACCGCCGCCACGGCGCGTTGTATTCCCGAAGGCGTCAAACGCTTCACCACCTGGGCGCCGCTGCTGATTCCGTTTTTTATTCCGAGGGGAAAGGACTGGGACTGGGCGTGGTCGCAATCCGAAGCCATCCAGCAGGCATCCGGCGGCGGCCTGGCCGAAACGCTGGGAAATTTTTCGACGCTGCAAATGGCACTGGTGGGAATCGTGGCAGTGCTGGCCGTCGGATTTGTTTCCTTTGGTGTCCGCGCTTTGCGTTCACGCTCCGCGAAAGGCCGGCAAACAAGTTTCCGGCTGGGCAACCACGCGTATGCCGTCGAATGGAAATCCAGCGGCGAAATCACCAGCACGCTGGCGAAAAGCGGATACGACCTCACCCGCCGCGCCTACGACCGCCTTGAGCCTGCTGGTCGCGCGTTGTTCGTGGCCGATGTGGCGCCGGCCGGGCAGCCAAAGTCGTGGCCGGTCATCGGCAATTTCCCGGCAGAAATCGCGCCGCCCGCCACGGTCGAACAGAATGAGTCGGTTCTCGTTCTGACGCAGACGGCCAACGAAATCCAGACGGTGGTGCGCATCACGCTGCCGTCCGATTCCGACGCCGTGGAGCTTTGGGAAATCACCGTGACAAATCCCGGTTCGCGTGCGCGTGACCTCAAAGTCGTGCCGTATTTGGAATGGGTGTTGAATTCGCCGCAGGCGGACCGCAACCACACACAATACAACCGCCTGTTCCACGAAGTGAATTATGACGCCAGCCTGAATGCGTTGATCGCGGAGCATCACGACATCAAACAAATCGGTTTGCTGGCGACGGAAACGCCGCCGGAAGGATTTTTGCAGGTGCGCGTGGATTTCATCGGTCGCGCGGGCAGCGTCTGGAAACCGCGTGCTCTGGAAACGCTCGCGTTTCAGGAGCCATGCACCACCGAACCGTGTCCGAGCTTTGATGCCATCGGCAGTTTGCTGCTGAACGTTTCGCTGGCGCCGGGCGCGACCGGCAAGTTGCGTCTCCTCATGGGTTGCGCCGAAAATCGGCTGCAGGCAGCGGAATGGATTTCGCGCCATTTGAAAATTCAGACTGATCCCAGCGCGCTGGCCGAAAAATCGCCGGTGGCACATGATGCAACATTCGGTGGGGCGAGCGTCCCCGCGAGCCGGCTCGTCAGTAGCCTCGCCCCACCAAACTGTGTTTCTACCGAAAAATCGCCGGCACGCGAGCCGCGCATCGGTCATGGCGAAATTCCGCCCGGCACGCCGCAGCCGTATTTTGAATTCGCCGATGGCGGCAACACGCTCCGCGTCCGCACGCCGTTCACGCCGCGCCCGTTCGACCACACGATGGCGAACGCGCTCGGCCATGTCCTTTGCGTGACCAATCGCGGGTTGCACACCTCGGCCAGCCTGAATGCGCAGCAGAACCGGCTCACGACAGACTGGGCCGACACGGTGACTGGCGAACTGCCATCGGAAATTTTCCACCTCTACGACGTCGAGGAGCGGCGCTGGCTCTCGCCCACTTATCTGCCATTGCGCGATGCCGAGGCCGGATACGAAACGGATTTTGGCGTGGACGGCACGGCGACGTTCCGCATGAAGCGCGGCAAACTTTCCACGGAACTGACGGCGTTTGTGCCACCCGACGAGCCAGTGGGCTTTTATCTTCTCACCATTCGCAACGACGGCGTGACACCGAGGAAAATCCGGTTCGCGCCGTATTTCCGCATCGCACTGGCCGATCATCCGGAAAACTCCGGGCCGCTGGAAATTGAAACGGACATGGCGAACGCCGCCATTTATTTCGTCAACCCGCGCAACACCTTCCGCTCCGGCCCGGCGTTCGCGGCGATTTCCATGACGCCGGGTAAAATCGAAACGCGGCGCGGTCGTTTCCTCGGCCCGGGACGTTCACCGGCCCATCCCGCAATGGTGGAGACGGGCGAACCTTGGGCCGGGCCGACCGATGACACGGCGGCCATCGGCAGTTTTCTCGTCACGCTGGAAATTCCCGCCGGAGCGTCGCGGACCATCTCGGTCATGCTCGGCCAGAGCGACACGCGCGAACAGGCGGCGGCGGTGGTGCGGCGCTGCCGGACGGTGGAAGCCGCGCAAACGAAGCTGGCCGCCACCCGTGCCTGGTGGCTTGACCTGATGCGGACCCTGCAGGTTGAAACCACCGACCCGGCATTTGACCGCCACTTGAACTGGCTGAAATACCAGGCGCTCGCGGAACGCCTCTGGGCGCGCAAAGGTTTTTATCAGTCGAGCGGCGCGTTTGGTTTTCGTGACCAACTGCAGGACGCGGTCAATTTGATCTGGGTGGACCCGGCCCTGGCGCGGCGGCAAATATTACTGCACGCACGGCAGCAATTCGTCGAGGGCGACGTGTTGCATTGGTTCTTTCTCCAGCAGGATGGCTGCACGGGTCTGGGCACGCGCACGCACGCTTCCGACAACCTGCTCTGGCTCGGCTGGGCCACCGCCGAATACGTGCGCATGACCGGCGACGAATCCATTCTCGACGAGACGCTGCCGTATCTCGAAGCGGAAACACCGCTGCCGCCGTTGCCCGAAGGCCGGTACGGGATGGGGTTGTTCGCGCATGTCTCGCCGCGCGAGGAGACGCTCTGCGATCACGTGCTGCGCGCCGTTGATCTGGTTCTGGAAAAACGTTTCGGCGCGCACGGCTTGCCGCTCATCGGCACGGGCGATTGGAACGACGGGCTGGACGCCATCGGCAGCGAAGGCCGTGGCGAAAGCGTCTGGCTCGGTTTATTCCTCCATTACACTTTGGAAAATTTTCTCGACGTGATTGAAAAGCGCAAAGGCGCCGCGCGCCGACAATTTTATTGCGAACGGCTGAACAGGTTGAAAGCCGCCATCGAAAATGTGTGGCACGGCGACCGCTATTTGCGCGCGATTCACGACGACGGCACGGAAATCGGCGTGAAAGACAGTGGCGTCTGGGAGATTGACGCGCTGACCGCCGCGTGGGCTGTGATGTCCGGCATCAACCGCGAGCGCGGCCGTGTCATGTTCGACACCGCCTTGCGCGTGCTCGAACGCGACAACGTCATCCTGTTGGGCTGGCCGGCGCTGCGCGAAGATTCCAGGCCGTATCTGGGCCGGAGCTGTCACTATCCGGAAGGAGTGCGGGAGAACGGCATGTATTGCCACGGCGTCCAGTGGTTGATCGGCGCCGCGCGCCTGCTTGCCGGGCAGTTCGCGGCGGGCGGCGATCTTGCGACGGCGCAACTTTACCGCGACGCCACGATCCGCCTGTGGCGAAAAATCGCGCCGGTTTCGCACGTCACGCCTGATAAAATTGAAATTTACGGCGGTCAACCGAACCAGCAGGCAGCGGACCTGCTCACAAACTTTGAGCCGGGCCGGATGATTTGGAACGGCTACACCGGCGCCGCCGGCTGGATGCTGCGCCAGAGTTGCGAAGGCGTGATCGGCGCGGTGCTGGTCAACAATCGCGTGGTGTTGCCCGCCGACATGGCGTTGCCTCGCGGTGACTTGAAGGTGATTCGTCTTCAGCGCGAGCTGGCGGCAAGTCCGTTTCGAGAAGGGAAAATTTGAGTTATGAGAAAATTGTTGCTGATGACAAAAACCGCGCTGCTGTCGGCGCTTTTCCTGGCGCTTCTGACGGGCTGCCGCACGGTGCCGCGTCAGCCAACAGCGTTCAATTTCCCGAAAGTGGATCCATCACACACTCACACGCGGCGGCTGCTGGAGAACGCATTGCTCTATGCCGGCTCCGCCAACGCCATGACCGATCCGGCGTCCGGTTATCCGTTCGAAGGCTGGAATCAGGAGCCGAAGAAGGGCCTTTACCTGCGCTCGTTCACGCAGTTGACCGCCATCGGCGAGTGGCTGGAGTTGATGGCCAACATCGCCGCCGGTTATGCGGACAATCCCTGCATCTCACGGGACGAGGCGAAGACGCGGCTCATCCGGATTGTCGGGAGTCTGCGCCACGACCAGCAAGACCCGCGGGTCAGCGCCCAAGGTCTGTTGGTGAATTTCCTTGGCTTTGACAACTCGCAACGCATGCCACCGCTTTCGGAAATTATCGAGAAACAGAAATTCATTGACGCATTCGGGGAAGAAAAGGCCGCCGCCATCTGGAAGGCGCTGCGCGAAAAAGGCTGGATTGTTCCCCGCCACGACGACAAAGAAGCGGACATCAAACGGCGCGGCCAATATGGCGCGAAATATTTTGACGGGCCGTTGACGCCCTTCGCGGACGAGACGGTCAAAGCGCAGATCATGGCGCTGTTGGACCGGCGGGTGGTGCAGATCATTTTCGGCGACAACGCCAACCTCTCGGCGTCCATGGCCAAGGCGATGGGCGCGTTGCTCCGCCCGGAAATACGGGATGACCCCGCCATCGTCGCGTTGAGAATCGAGATGGAACTTTTCCTGGAGAACCAGCAGGCGGGCTACGCGCATCTGTTCGATGCGAAGACCGGCACGTTCGTTTTCGGCTGGGACGCCACGCGGGATCGTTTGTCTGGTTGGGAAGACGCCGCCGGCAACTACACCGTCGGGCACATGAATTATCTGGTGAACGAATTTCGCGGCCCGTTGATGTTCGTCACGTTGCGGCATGGTTTTCCGGCGGCGACCGTCGCCAACGCGGGATTCACGATCAAGCCGTTTCGCACTCAGACAGGAACGCGGCTGTGTGCAGAGCACCAGCCGCAGCACGTTGAAAAGCTCTGCGACACCAGGCGTATTCCAGCAGGCCAGTCTTGCGAAGCTGCTGCGGCTGGTCTTCGACACAGCCGCGCTCCGGGGGCGGTGCCCAAATGCGCCCCTCAAGCCGGCGGTGACATTTACACGCTGGCCACGTGGGAAGGTTCGGCGTTTCAATCGTCCGGCCTGACCCTGTTCATGCAGGAACTGGAGAACGTCGGCTGGCGCAAAATCATGGAGAACACAGTGGACATCGAACTGGATTTCGCCGCCCGCAACCAGCTGCCCGGGTTTCTATCGGAGGCCTACAGCGGTCAAGGCGTCGAATACACGGGCCGGATTGGCATACCGGACATCGCCATCGCCGAGGAACCGCGCATCACCAACGCCCCGTCGCTTTACACTTTGGGCGCCGCCAGCCAGATCGCGCCGGACAGGATTGAGCGCTTTCTGGAGACGAACTGGCCGGCGATTTCACGTCTCTTTACGAAACACGGGCCGTGGGAAGGTTTCGACACCCGGTGCCGCTCCGCCATCAAATACCAAACCACCGCCCACACGCTCGCGCTCATCCTCGGCGGCATCGGCTCCGCGCCGGACAACATGCGGCGCTATCTCGAATTCAAGGGATTGTACGGCAACCTGCTCGCGTGGTATGCGCCCGGCAACGCCGTGGATTTCCTGTCGCCGGAAACGCAAATTGTTCCCTGGACCAGCGACGGCAGCCCGATCAATTTTTCCCGTGACGAAAATTCGTTTCACATCGCCGGTCGTCCGCTGCGAAATGGCCGCGTCACGTTGACAGTACCGCAAGCCGAAGGCATCAGCCTTGCCAATGGGGAATTGATCATCCGTTACCGCGCCTCAGCGCCAATCGAACACGCGGTCATCACGCTGACCAAAGTTCAGGGCGGCCCGTATGCCGAACCGCAGTTTCCCAACCAGATATTCGTGCGGTTCAGCGCGACGGAAAGCGGGGAAGGGGAAATCCATGTTCCCCTCCCGGCCACGCCGGGTCTGGCCCGCACCAAAGGACTCGTGCTGGCTTTGGGGAAAGACAGCGAAGCGGTGGCGGCGGATTTGACGATCACAGCGCTGAAATTTGTTCCGTATCCGGATTTGACCTCGCCCCCATGGTAAAATTTTAACGCAAAGGCGCAAAGGATGCTCTTTGGGTCGAGGGCATGTTTCACGACGCCAAAGGCCACTGGCTGGTGGAGCCGGGGAAATTCCAGCTTTGGGTTGAAAAGGACTCTGCCTCCGGCGAGCCGGTGGAGTTTAAGCTGGCAAAGTGAAATCGAGCAGCGCGCGCTTTCTGTAAGCGCCGGCCAAACTTTCGCGCGGCAATCCGCCGGAGCGGGCTGCCTCACCGCTCCCATTCCGGCTGGAATCGGATTACTTTGATTTTTTGGCGGCCCGGACTTTCGCCCAGCGCGCCTTGGCGGCCAAGGAAATTTTCCGGCGCGCCGCCGCGCTCATTTTCCGCCGCTTGCGACCTGGCTTCCTGCCCGGTGACGGCGAAGTGTCCGCCGCGAGGGCTTCCAGCCGTGATTGCAGACGTTCGATTTGCGCTTTCAGGGTCGCCATGCGTTTGAGCTTGGCGACTGAAAGATTGAGGAGTTCTTTCGTGTTCATTGAGACAGCATTCTAAATATTTGTTCCCGAAAAGCAAAGCATTAAATTTATTGCGGATGGGAAATGCGATTCACGCCTCCGAAATGGAGGGACAACCCTGCCAAAGTCAAACAAACTTTCCCGGATTCAAAATGCCCTTCGGGTCGAGCGCGTGTTTCACAACGTGATGAAGGTCGCGCGCTTCCCGGGGAACCGCCTGCGGCCACCAGCGTTTTTTGGCTAGGCCGATGCCGTGTTCGCCGCTGATGGCGCCGCCCCAGGCGATGACTTGTGTGAACAGTTCGTCGAGCGCCGCCTCGGCGCGCTTTTCCGCGCCGGGCTGGGTGAAGTCCACCATGACGTTGGTGTGGATATTGCCGTCGCCGGCGTGGCCGAAGCAGGCGACCGGCAGGCCGTGCTTCTTTTGTAAATTGGCCGCGAACTTGAAAAGATCTTCAAGCTTGCCGCGCGGCACCACGATGTCCTCGTTCAATTTTGTGAGGCCGGTATCGCGAAGGGCGTAGGAAAATTCGCGGCGGATTTGCCAGACCGCCTCACATTCCTTGTTGCCGAAGCCGCGCTCGACAAACAGCGGTTTCTGCCGGCGGATAATTTGATCCAAATCCTTCAACTCGCGCCGGACGGAATTTTCCTGGCCGTCGAGTTCAGTGATAAGATGGGCGCGGCAGCCG
Organism: Verrucomicrobiota bacterium; assembly: GCA_049523555.1. Classification (GTDB taxonomy): domain Bacteria; phylum Verrucomicrobiota; class Verrucomicrobiia; order Limisphaerales; family UBA11358; genus UBA11358. The sequence goes on from JBEKMU010000056.1 coordinate 14,491, forward strand.
CGCAGGCGTTTGCTTTTGGTGCGTTTGTAAGCGGCGGCGAGGGTAAATTCATCGGCCAGTTCCAGCGCACAGGGCAAAAAGCCGGCGGCCAAAATCGCTTGCAGCGCACGCACGGCGTTTTTCATGGAACCAAAACCGACGGCGAGATTGGCCCGGAACGGCGGGAGCGGAATCAATTTCAACGTGGCTTCGGTGATGACACCGAGCGTGCCTTCGGAGCCGACAAAGAGACGATGGAGATCGTAGCCGGTCTTGTTTTTGTGCGTGCGGCCGCCAAGTCGGACGACGGTCCCGTCGGCGAGGACGATCTCAAGGCCGAGAACATAGTCGCGCGTGACGCCGTATTTCAAACAGCGCGGTCCGCCGGCGTTGGTGGCGATGTTGCCGCCGATGAAATTGTCCGCGCGGCTGGCGGGATCGGGCGGATAATACAAACCGCGTTTCTCGACCGTCGCCTGCAATTTTTCCGTGACGACGGCCGGTTCAACGACGGCGACGAAATCAGCGGTGCTGATTTCCTTGATGCGATGCATACGTTCCAATGAAAGCACGATGCCGCCGCACACGGGTACGCAGCCGCCGACGTAGCCGTGGCCCGCGCCGCGCGCCGTGACGGGAATCCGGTGCCGGTTGGCAAAGCGCAGGATTGCCGAGACGGATTTTGTGGAGCGGGGCAGGGCAACGGCATCAGGCTGATGCGCGGCGAACCATTTGTCACCGGCGTATTTTGCCAGCGTTTGCGGGTCCAAAACGATTTCGCCCGGCAGGATTTTCTTGAGACGGCGCAGAAGTTTTGATTTTGCGGAAATCATTCGGCAGGCGCGTTAAGAAATTCTTTGGCGTCGGCGGCCTCAGCTTCGGGTACCTGCACGTGGATGCCGCCGGCGGCGAGCGCGTAGCCGTCAATGCTCAACGCGGAGAGTTCGTTGGCGACGAAGGGATGGAATTCCGCGGCTTCGAGCCGTGAGCGGACGAGTTGCGCCTCAGCCGGGTTGAAGGCGGTGAAAACAGTGACGAAACCCATAAGAAATTTTCGTTCCCAAAAAAATCAAGCGGCCAGCGGCATGCGTATATCGGCAAAGACGATGATGCCCGCGCCGGTTTGGAGCAGGGTTTGCACCTGGGCTTCGACCTGCTGGCCGATGTGGGGCTGGCCGTTGTTGACGACGACCATCGTGCCGTCGGGCAGATAACCGACGCCCTGTCCCTTGTCCTTGCCTTCGCGGACGATTTTCAGTTGCAAAATTTCGCCGGGGAGCAAAATGATTTTGAGACATTTGGCGACCTCGTGAAGGTTCACGTAATTGACCTTTTGCAACTGGGCGACCTTGGCGAGGTTGTAATCGTTGGTGTAGAGCCGGGCGTTGAGATTGCGCGCGAGGCGGACGAGTTTGGCGTCCACCTCCTTTTCCTCGGGAAAATCGCCGTCGTGGATGCGGACTTCGATATGGGTGTTGCGTTGGATGCGATTGAGCATTTCGAGTCCGCGTCGGCCGCGGGCGCGTTTGATGGCGTCGGCGGAATCGGCGATTTGCTGGAGTTCCCGGAGCACAAAACGCGGCACGACGACCAGGCCTTCGAGAAAATGCGCTTCAATCAGATCGGCGATGCGTCCATCAATGATGACACTGGTGTCGAGCAACAACAGGTTGTCCGGCTTGTTTTGCGGTGAGAACCGGACGAACGGGATGATGAGCGAAAAATCCTCCTTGTTGCTGCGCATGGCGAGGATGATGCCGATGTAGCCAAAACCGAGAAACAGGCAGAGCCGGATGAGCCAGCGGGTTTTTTCTTCGGTATTTTCAAACAGGCCGGAACGATCAACGAGGATCGCGACGATGGTGCCCAGCAACAGGCCAAAGCTCGTTGCGGAAAACGCGCGGAGCGAAAAGCCCTTGAGCATTTCGTCAATCGCAATCAGCAGTCCGCCGAAGCCGAAACCGATGACCATGCCGAACCACGCGCCATGCTGTTCGCTGACATATTCCGGCCGGACCTGGCTGAGGGCGTACCCGCCCGCCGTGCACAGCGCCAGGAACAAAAGTCGGATGGCCCAAAGTGGAGTCATGTTGGTGGTGACAGGTGGCAGGTGACATGTGACACGATCGGGTAGCGCGGGACGGCCGATATTTCCGAGTCGTTCCCAAAATCCTTGAGCGACTGGCAGGTAAGTCGGTAAATGCCAAAAGACTCCAACCGGTTCGCAGGTCCCGCCACTGCGCTGTTGTTTATTCGTCCGGTTTTCATGTCACTTGTCATTTGTCACTTATTTGCGACGGCGTGTTGGTGTGCAACGGCTCATGGTGCCAGAGAAAATGCCACAGGCCGAGCCGGTTCAAGTTGCTCGAAGCAATGGCTAGGTTATAGGCGATGGTTTGCACGTTGGTGGCCAATTGTTCGTTTTGCAATGCCGTGCCGGCAAGTCCTTTGCCGGATTGCAAATCGTCGGCCAATTTTTTCAAAACTTCGGTCGAAGATTCAATGTTTTTTATCGCGGCGGAGATTTCCGGGCCGTTGGTCGTGACCACGCCCTGGGCGGAATCGGCCAGGCGTATCAAATCCTGCGATAAGAAAACAACATTGCTCACGGCGAGATTGACTTGCGAACCGTTCGTGGCAATGAGCGCGTCAACGTCATTGATCGTGCCCAACGCCTGTTCCGAGAACGAGCGCAGGTTGTTTATCACCACCGAGAAATTGGTGAGCGTCTGCTCATTCAACACCACGCGGCGCAAGTCCGTGACCGAGGCGTCCAATTTTTTCGCGGTGTCATCTATGCGCTGGATGAAGCCGGACGCCGAGCGCGCGACTTCCAGCAGGTTAAACGGCTCCTGGCAGGTTACATCCGCGCCATTCTGCAAAACCGGCGGCGCATTGGAGGTGGGGATGACCGAAACGTATTGGTCGCCGAGGAAGCCGGATTGCTCGATGACGAAGCGCGCGTCGTGATAAATTTTGCAGCTTTTGTAAATTTTCAGGAGGATCGTCACGCTTTTGCCGTCTTCGGCGAGCTGGATGTCCGAGACGCCGCCGACCTGCACGCCGGAGAGCAGCACGCCGGCGCGCTGCTTGAGGCCGCCGACGTTTGCGGCGTGCAGGCGCAGTTCATAAGTGCCGCGAAAAATGCTGGTGCCCTTGCTGAACTGGATCAGCAACACGGCCAGCAGCACCAGTCCGATCAACACGAACAGGCCGACTTTGGTTTCCAGACGTGATTTATCCATGACTCAAAACGGAGTTTCCTTCGGATCGGCAACGCCGTCAATGAATTGCCGCACTACCGGGTCCTGCGACGCGAAAAATTCTTCCGCCGCGCCGCTCGCGTAAATTTTTTTGTCGTGCATCATCAACACGCGCTGGCCGACGCGCCGCGCCGTCCGCATGTCGTGTGTGACCACGACCGTCGTCACCTTCAGCCGGTCGCGCACGCGCAACAACAACTGGTCAATGCTGTCCGACACAATCGGGTCCAGCCCGGTCGTCGGCTCGTCGTAAAGCACGATTTGCGGTTCATAGACAATCGCGCGCGCCAGGCCGACGCGCTTCCGCATGCCGCCGGACAATTCCGACGGATTTTTATTTTCCGTGCCCGGCAAATCCACCATTTCCAGCGTTTCGGTCACGCGCCGGGCGATTTCCACCTCGGTCAGATGTTCATGCCGGCGCAACCCGAACGCCACATTCTCCGCAACCGTCATCGAATCGAACAGCGCCGAGCCTTGGAACACCATGCCGAATTTCCGGCGCACGCGCAGCAACTGGCGTTCATTCATCGGCACGATGTTTTCGCTGTCAATCAGCACCTCGCCGGCGTCCGGCTGCAGCAGGCCGATGAGGTGCTTGAGCAAAACGCTTTTGCCGCACCCGCTGCGCCCGATGATGGCGACCGATTCGCCATTTTCAATCCGAAAGCTGATGCCGTCCAGCACCAGTTGCATGCCGAAACTCTTCTGCAAATTCCGCGCTTCAATCATAACACACTCGCGATTTTGCCCAGCACCAGCGTCAGGAAAAAGTTCGTGATGAGAATGGTGATGGACGAATACACCACCGCTTCCGTCGTCGCGCGCCCGACGCCTTCCGCGCCCAGCCGGCACGTCAG
>JBEKMU010000057.1:0-18485 GCA_049523555.1 Verrucomicrobiota bacterium
TCGCTGGCTGCCAAAATCAAGTTGCAGGATTATCTGCTCTCGGAAAACCGGTTCAAGATGCTCACCAAGAGCAAACCCGAAGAGGCGAAAAAGCTCTTCGCCCAGGCGCAGGTGGATGCCGATCGCCGTTGGAAATTCTATCAATCCCTGTCGGAACGCGACACCCAGGCCGGCAATGGCCAGCCCGCACCGCCCCAAGCCGCGGCGACCGTGGATCAACAACCATGAGTTCAATTATGATTTACAATTTACGATCGCCGATTGACGCCTCGAAAGGCGAACCGGCGCGTAAATCGTAAATCGCAAATCGTAAATGCTATGGACTTAAAGACCACCTATCTCGGCCTGAAACTGCGGACGCCGCTCGTCGTGGCGGCCTCGCCGCTGTCGGAGGAAATTGACAACCTCAAACGCATGGAAGACGCCGGCGCGGCGGCGGTGGTGCTTTACTCGCTGTTCGAGGAGCAACTGCGCCAGGACCGCGCCGAACTGGTGCATCATCTGGAACAGGGCACCGAAAGTTTCGCGGAGGCGCTCACTTATTTTCCCGAGCCGAAGGAATTTCATCTCGGGCCGGAGGAATATCTCAAGCACATCGCCAAGGCGAAAAAGGCGACGCGCCTCCCCATTATCGCCAGTCTGAACGGCTCCTCCCCCGGCGGCTGGACGCATTACGCCAAACTCATCCAGCAGGCCGGCGCGGACGCGCTCGAACTGAACATTTATTTCATCCCGACCGATTTCAATCTGACAGGGACGGCGGTGGAACAAACCTATCTGGACATTCTCAAGGCGGCGAAATCGGAAGTGACCATCCCCGTTGCCGTCAAACTCAGCCCGTTCTTCAGCAATTTCGCGAACATGGCGAAACGGCTCGACGACGCCGGCGCGAACGGGCTGGTGCTGTTCAACCGGTTTTATCAGCCGGACATTGACCTCGAGACACTGGAAGTCAAACCCAACATCCTGTTGAGCACGCCGATGGCCATGCGCGTGCCGTTGCGATGGATTGCGATTCTTTACGGCCACATCCGCGCAAGCCTGGCCGCCACCAGCGGCATTCATCGCGCGTCCGACGTGTTGAAGATGCTCATGGCCGGCGCCGACGTGACGATGCTATGCTCGGTGTTGATCCGGCACGGCGTCCGGCAAATCAGCACGATTGAGCGCGACCTCGCCGCATGGATGGAGGAGCACGAATACGAGTCCGTGTCGCAGCTCAAAGGCAGTCTCAGCCAGAAGAAATGTCCCGCACCCGGCGAATTCGAGCGTGCGCAATATATGCGCGCCATCTCCAATTATCCCGTGCCGATGGTGAATTAAAAATTCCGAAACCCGAAGGTTTGTCTCGAAGGGGCGAGCTCTGCGAGTCCCCATATCTGCCAACGCAAGCCCTGCATCCCGGAAGCGACCGCACATCAAGAAATCGCATTGCCTCAAGCTGAATCAGACAGCGATCTATTTCTCCACCGTCGTTTGCGCCAGACGGAAATTGTCATGTTTCGGGTCTGGCATCTCGGGTATGGGTTGGCGTTGGTGGAAAACCGGGTGACGGCGTCCGAGGACGCATCAACATTCGCAATTCTGAACATTACGATTTATTCCGATTAAGCTTGTGCATCCCGGGTTCGGGTGTAGGTTGAATTGCTAACGGAGCACAGTTTACCAGGTGTTTGACTACCCCCGGATGGGGTGTTCCCTCCCCTCTTATTCCCTGCACTGCAAGGCTCGAGCCGCATCAGCGGCCCGGAATAGTCCAAGGTCAGGACCAGAAAGAACATAATTATGACAATAAACACAGGAAAGTATCCATCCCCCGGTTCCCGCGAATTGGGAGCCGTGAAACCAATGCAAGCCCCGGCTGCTCTCGCTTTTTTGCGCAACCCGCCAAAGAAGGCCAAAGCGGCTCCATCCCAAGCGGAAATCAGCATGAAGGCCTACGAAATTTGGCTCTCGCAAGGGCAGAAACAGGGCCATGACCAGGAACATTGGTTCCAGGCTGAAATGCAGTTGAAATCCGCGTAAAAGGTTTACCGCGTTCTATGCGGCGGTGTCTCACGCGGCAGGCCGCGTAAAAGGCCGTTCGGTTGCAGATTGCGGAATTCCGCCTTCGCCAGAGCTCTCGTCTGCTCCCGCAAGGCGGAATTCAAGGCGGAAAGTCGCCGCGACAAGGAAAGCGGAATGAAGAATGCGGACTAAATTGCGACGGCAAGGGAATCGAGGACGGGAACGACGACGAGAACGGGGAAAAATTGAACATCGAGCATTCGACGGAAATCGCCGGGCCGGAGAGTCAGCACCGAACGGCGTTGATTGTGGAGGGCGGAGCCATGCGCGGGGCGTGGGCGGCCGGGGTGCTGGCCTTTCTGCATGAAACCGGACGGCGGCAATACGACCTCGTCTATGCGGCTTCTTCCGGCGCTTGTTCAGCAGCTTATTTTGTCGCCGGACTGTGGGAACCGGGCCTGACCATCTGGCGCGAACTGGCCAGCAAGGTGGTGCGCAAAACCAATTTTCTCCGCCGCAAACCCATCATTGATCTGGCGTACCTGGTGGATCATATCATCCGCCAACACGTTCCGCTTTCGGTCGAGGCGCTGCAAAATGCGCCCACCCGCTTTTTCATCGTGCTGACGGACTGTCACACCGGTGGACCGGTTTACTTCCGCGTTTGTGATGACCGGGTCTTTGCCGCCCTCCGCGCGACTTCCTCCCTGGCCTTGGCGACGCGCGGGTATGATTTCGTGGACGGCCATCCGTTCGCCGACGGCGGGGTGTCGGACCCCATTCCCATCCGGCGCGCGATCGCGGATGGCGCAACGGATATTACCGTGGTGCTCACGCACAAACTGACTTTCCAGCTCAAGCCGATACCGCGCTGGCTGGGGCGGGTTGCCTACCCGAAATTTCCCAGGGTGGCCCGGGTCTGGACGGCCCGGCAAAATGTGAATTATAACGCCGCGCTCGAACTGATGAAGCATCCGCCGGCGGGTGTGCGTATCCAGGTGTTCAGCCCGCTCCGACCGCTGCCAGTGGGCTCCTTTACCGTCGAGAAGAAACGAATTGAGGCCGCCCTGGCCCTGGGACACGACGAGGCGCTGGAGCAGGCGAAGCCGAGGGGGTGACCCGCCTTCGTTTCACTACGGCGCGGTTTCCGGGTGGCGTTTCGGATTTGGCGTCTGGGATAAATCCGTGTCATCCGTGGTTGTTGTCCAGTTGAAAGTTGATCCGTCTTCGCCAAGGCTACGCCGGGACAGGGAGTTGAGGGCAGGAAATCGAGGACGAGGACGAGCAGGAAGGACGAGGACGATCCCGATCTTGATTTCCCGGACGCGGTCTTAAAAAACCTCCGCTTTCAGACCGGTCACCTGGCGCACGGTTTGCGCAATCTGCGACAGTGTCTTCAACGGCAGATGCCCGCATTCGGCGTGCGACATGGGCCGCGCCGCGGAGTAAATCTGCACCAGCGAAATCTGCGCGCCGTCCGCCTTCAATTCCTTGAGCCGCTGGGCATACTGTTCGATTTCTTCGAGCGGCGGTTCCTCGCCGTTGATGGCCGGGAACAGGCTTTGAATGACCACCGGGCGTTGCCGCGCCAGCAACAGTATGTTCTTCTGCACCTTTTCCAGCGAGACCCCGGCCCGGTTGACCTTGTTCAAAAAGGCCTGCGTGCCGCCGTCGAGCTTCGCCCAAACTTCATCAGACTTGGTGAGGTGTTTCAAACCTTCCTGCACCTGCGACCGGTCGAGGCCGGTCGCGTTCGTCAGCAGCACAATCTTGAAAAATGGATATCCGCCCAGCGCCCGGACGCGCACGACGGTCTGCACGGCTTCGGTAAAATTGGGCGTCAGCGTCGGCTCACCGTCGCCGCTCAAGGCGACGTGGCGCAGTTGCAGCAATTCATCCGGCAACGCCTGGTAAGTAGGACGTTCACGCAACCGCCCCTGATGCACAAACGTCAGCGTCCGGCGCAGTTCAGCGCCCATGGCGTCCACATCCAGCGCCATTTCGCGCGGTGGCGTGCGGCGGTCCACCTCGCAATACACACAGTCGAAATCGCAGCGTTGGTCGGGGTTCATGTTCACGCCCAGTGACAGGCCGCGGGCGCGCGGGGAGATGACCGCATAGACAAAGCGGTTGTTCAGAAAATCGCGCGGCCGGTCAAACGCCGTTTCCCGCATGGGGGTGTGATGCACGGAGGCGGGCCGTTTTTTTTCCGACCCGTTCGAGGGCGCCGCTTTGCCATTGACTTCTTCCACAATTCTCACACGGCACGTTAAGCGCGCCCCGGATTGGATACTACACGGTTATTGTCAAAGTCTTGACATGCCTTGCATGGCCCAACCGCGGGATTCCACGGACGATTTGCAGTTCAGCGCGACGTCGGCGCAAGACTTGCCCAAATTTTGGCAATGAAGGAACATTTCTTGTCAATTCGCGACATCCCGCTTGGAGAAACGCGGATGCCTGTCGTAACTTAAGCGCATGAGTGCGAAGCATGATCCGACCAACAAGCGCGACCGGGTGGCCTGGCTCAAGGGCGGCGACGCGGTCTGCTCGCCCCCCCCGTCCAGGCCGGCGGGACGGGTTTGGCGGCTGGTGTTGCTGGGCGCGCCGGGCGTCGGCAAGGGAACGCAGGCGGAGTTGTTGTCCGAGCGGCTGGGCGCCTGCCAGTTGTCCACCGGCGACGTGTTTCGCGCGGCCAAGTGTCTTGCGGAAGGGGAACGTTCCCCCGCCCTGGAGGCCGCACTGCATTACATGGTCCGCGGCGATTTGGTGCCCGACGAAACCGTGCTGGGGATTGTGCAAGAACGCGTGCGCTGTCTGCGTTGTTGCGGCGGCTTCCTGCTGGACGGCTTTCCCCGCACCGTTGCCCAGGCCGAGGCGCTGGAAGACCTCCTGAAAAAAGAGAATGTGCCTTTGACCACTGTCCTCAATTACGAATTGCCCCTTGACCAGGTGGTGGCCCGGCTCTCGGGCCGCCGCACTTGCTCCAAGTGCAAGGCGGTTTTCCATGTGACAAACATGCCGCCGCGGGTGAAGGGCATTTGCGACCATTGCGGCGGGGAACTGATTCAGCGCGAGGATGACCGGCCCGAATCCGTCCGCGTGCGGATGGAGGCCTACGAAAAAAGCACCCGGCCGCTGATTGATTTCTACCAAAAACGCGGATTACTGGTAACGATCAAGGCGGAAGGCTCGGCTGAAGATGTTTACCAGCGCACCCGCGCGCTCGCCCTGGCGCAATAGTGCGACTCAACAAATCCTCGGCAACTGTTCGCCGCTCGGCATGTCGAGAATCCGGTTCGCGCCAATCGCGCTTTTCAACGTGACCAGCGGCGCGGAACTTTCCGCAACCTTGCCGATGACTGCCGACCCCGCCCCAACGGCGTGACGGCTCATGATTTGCAATGCGCGTTCCGCGTCCTTTGCCGCGATGAACGCGGCAAAGCGTCCTTCGCACGCAACGTGCAGCGGGTCGAGCCCAAGCATTTCGCAGGCGGCGTGAACGTCTTCGCGCACCGGCACGGATTTTTCCACGATTTCGATGCGCACCGTCGCCGCTTCGGCGATTTCGTTGAGCGCGCTCGCCAGTCCGCCGCGCGTCAGGTCGCGCAGACAGTGAATTTCGATTCCGGCTTTGAGTAACTCCAAAACAATTTCGTGAACGGGCGCGGAATCGCTTTCGATGGTGCTCTCGAATTGCAGTCCTTCGCGCACGGCCATGATAGCCATGCCGTGCCGGCCCAAATCGCCGCTCACCAGCACGGCGTCGCCGGGCCGGACGCTCTTGGGCGCGATGACGAGTCCCGCATTGCGGGATTCGACGACGCCGATGCCGGCGGTGTTGATGAACAGGCCGTCGCCCTTGCCCTTGTCCACGACCTTGGTGTCGCCGGTGATGATTTGCACACCGCACCGTTGCGCCGCGTCGCGCATCGCGCAGACGACCCGCCAGAGCGTGTCCATGGGCAGGCCTTCCTCGATGATGAACGCGGCGCTGAGGTAAAGCGGCCGTGCGCCGCTCATGGCGAGGTCGTTCACCGTGCCGTGCACGGCCAGCGAACCGATGTCGCCACCGGGAAAAAACAACGGCCGCACGACGTAGGAATCAGTCGTGAACGCGAGTTTTTTGCCGGTCCATTCCACCACCGCCGAATCGTGCTGCGTTTCGAGCAGCGGATTGCGGAACGCCGTCAGAAACATCTTGCCGATGAGCTGGTGCATCAGCTTCCCGCCGCCGCCATGCGCCATCAACACCTGCGGGTATTGCGAGATGGGAATCGGGCAGGATGGGTTGAAATTTTCGTTTAGTTCCATGATTGCTCTCGATTTTTGATTTACGATTTACGATTTACGCGCCGCTCTCAAATTTGAGGTTGATTCGTAAATCGCAAATCGCAAATCGTAAATTTAGAATCGCCGGTACCGGTAATACGCCGCACACGCGCCTTCGGATGACACCATGGTCGCGCCCAGTGGATGTTCCGGCGTGCATTTCGTGCCAAAGGCGGAACATTCATGCGGTTTCTTCAACCCTTGTAGCACCAGACCGCTGATGCACTCGGACGGTTCTTCCACGCGATGTTCGGCCACGCCGAATTTTCTTTCTGCATCGAACGCCGCGTACGCTTCGCTCAAACCCAGCCCGCTCCTCGGAATTTCGCCCACGCCGCGCCATTTGCGCGGGATGATGCGGAATACTTCGCGAATCAATTTCTGCGCCGGCTGGTTGCCTTCGCGGCGCACCGAGCGGGTGTATTGGTTTTCGACCTCGGCCCGGCCGGATTCTAGTTGCTGCACGACCATCAGCACACCCTGCAAAATATCCAGCGGCTCGAAGCCGGTAACGACAATCGGCACGTGATATTTCGCCGCGATGGGCGGGTATTCCTCGTAGCCCATCACCGTGCAGACATGCCCGGCGGCCAGAAAACCCTGCACGCGGCAGTTCGGCAACGACAGCAACGCCTCCATCGCCGGGGGCACGAGCACGTGCGAAACGAGCATTGAAAAATTCTTCAGGCCTCTTTGCGCAGCCTGATAGACCGCCATGGCCGTCGCCGGCGCGGTGGTTTCAAAGCCGACGCCGAAGAAAACGACTTCCTTCACGGGGTTTTGTTCCGCGACTTTCACGGCGTCGAGCGGCGAATAAACCATGCGCACGTCGCCGCCCTTGGCCTTGACCGAAAGCAAGTCGGTCGTGCTGCCCGGCACGCGCAGCATGTCGCCGAACGAGGTGAAAATGACGTCGGGCCGCGCGGCGATTTCCAGCGCCTTGTCTATCATTTCGAGCGGCGTCACGCACACGGGACAGCCCGGCCCGTGAATGAGCGTGATTTGTTTGGGCAGCAGTTCGTCAATGCCGAACTTCACGATGGCATGCGTCTGGCCGCCGCAAACCTCCATGATGTTCCACGGCCGGGTCGTGAGCCGGTGGATTTCCCGCGCAAATTGCTGCGCGCGTTCACCGTCGCGATATTCGTCGAGGTATTTCATGGCTTGCGTGGTGGGGCGAGGCTACTGATCCCGCAATGCGGGACGAGGACGCTCGCCCCACCGGTTCAAATTGTCAGCCGCTCTGCACAGGCGGGACGCCTGCGCTACTTTCTCCCAACTCACCGAGTTCCTCCATCTGCTTCAAATACTCGAAAACTTTTTGCGCCTCGTCCTCATCCAGCCGGCTGAGGGCGAAGCCGACGTGGACGATGACGTAATCGCCGACCTTTGCCTCCGGCACATAGGCGAGGCAGGCTTCCTTGAGGATGCCGCCGAAATTGACTTTGCCCGTGCGCGACAACGGGTCATTGCCGCTGATGCTTTCAATTTTTCCTGGGATGGCCAGACACATGTTCCTTCAATCTAACCGTTTGTACGTAGCGCGGCAATGACTTGTCCCAAAGCAATCCCGCCATCATTCGGCGGCACGCGCTGATGCCAATACGGGTGGAAACCTTCCGCCTGCAAACGCCGCACCGCGCGTTCGGTGAGATAACGATTTTGAAAACAGCCGCCCGAAAGCACCACGCGGCTTTGGCCGACACGTTTGGCGACGGTGACGATGGCCTCAGCCAAACTGTTGTGGAACCTGGCGGAAATGATGCCGACGCTCACACCTTGTTCGATGTCCGCGAGAATAGCTTCAATCATCGGTGACCAGTCGAGGACGAGTGACGGGTGACGGGTGACGAGTGACAAGGAATAAGTCTCGTCTGTGTTCACTCCATCCAGCGCGAACTCCAGTTCCATCGCGGCCTGGCCTTCAAACCGGATTTGCTGGCGGAGATTGATGAGCGAGGCGACGGCGTCAAACAATCGGCCCACGCTGGAACAAAGCGGCGAATTCAATCTTTTGGCCAGCATCGTTTTCAGCGTGGCAAGTTCCGCTGCCGAAAAGGCGGCAAGGGGAGCGCACGCGGCTCGCGTGCTAGTCGGCACGCCCCCGCGCCGGCTTCCCGTTTGCCTGCCAAAAATCTTGTCGCCGGATATTTCGTAAAGCAATCCGAGCGCGGTGCGGCGCGGTTCCTTGACTGCTTTGTCGCCGCCGGGCAGTCGAAACGGACGCAAATGCGCGGTGCGCTCGACGGTTTTGTCGGTGACAAGGAAAAATTCACCGCCCCAAACCGTGCCATCGAGGCCGTAACCGGTGCCGTCCCACGAAACGCCGAGCACCGGTGGCGAAAGTTCATTCTCCGCCATGCAGGACAGGACATGGGCGATGTGGTGCTGGACGCCAATTTTGGCAGGGACGCGCTGCTGCGCGTCCGGGCCGAGCGGCAGCTCGGCCCTACCGATCTTTTCTGCAAACTTGGTCGAAAGATAATCCGGGTGCAAATCGGCAGCGATGGTTTGCGGCTTGGTGTCGTAAAGCTTCTCGAAATCGGCGATGACACGGCGGAAGGCGGCATACGCTTGTTCCGTCTCCAAATCACCGATGTGCTGGCTGATGAAAACCTGATTGCCGACCGAAAGCGCAATCGTGTTCTTGAGGTGCGCTCCTACCGCCAGAATCGCTTTCGGAGGGCGGAACTCCGCGACGCCCTGATTATTGGGGCTCGCAGAGCTCGCCCCTCCGATTACGACCGGCAATGGCGCGTAGCCGCGGGCGCGGCGCAAAACCAGCTCGCGGTCGAGCATCACGCGCACAATCGAGTCGTCCACGTGCCGGACGATGGGGCGGTTGTGGACGAGGAAAGCGTCGGCGATGCCGCCGAGACGTTCGAGCGCCTCACGTTCGTCCGTGCAAATCGGTTCGTCACTCAGGTTGCCACTGGTGGCCACGACCGGAAATCCGAGTTCGGCCATCAGCAGGTGATGCAACGGCGTGTAAGGCAGCAACACGCCGAGGTATGGATTGGAGGGAGCCACCGAATTTACGATTTGCGATTTACGATTTACGATTTGTTTCAGCAAAACGATGGGTGATTCGGGTGAACGAAGAAGGCGTTCTTCGAGCGGGGAGACTTCGCAGGCGGCCTTCACGCTTTCGAGTGTCGGGAACATCAGGGCGAGCGGTTTTTCCTCGCGATGTTTTCGTTCGCGCAAGAGCCGGATGGTTTTGTCGTTACGCGCATCCGCCATTAAATGGAACCCGCCCAGTCCCTTGACGGCGACAATTTTTCCTTCACGAACAGCTTTGGCGGCGGCCAAAAGCGCGTCGTTGTTGGTAGGACAGGCGTCCCGCCTGTTTCTCAATTTTGAGTTAGAGACAGGCTGGAAACCCGTCCTACGTCGCCACAATTCCAGATGCGGGCCGCAGACCGGGCAGGCATTAGGCTGCGCGTGAAAGCGGCGGTCGCGCGGGTCGTCATATTCGGCCTGGCATTGCGGGCACATCGTGAACGACTTCATCGAGGTGTTCGCGCGGTCGTAAGGCAGGGATTCGATGATGCTGAAACGCGGGCCGCAATTCGTGCAGTTGGTGAACGGGTAGCGGTGACGCCGGTTCTGCGGGTCGAAAATTTCGCGCAGGCAATCAGGACAAGTGGCGATGTCCGGCAGCACGAGCGTGATTTTGTCACCGCCGGATTCACTCTCACGGATTTCAAAACCGGCATAACCGGCCGGATCGAGCCACGTGCTTTCGAGGCTTTGAATGAAACTGCGCGGTGGTTTTTCCACTTCAAGGCGGAACAGGAATTTTTCGAGAGCCACGCGCAGGCCTTCAACCTCAATAAAAACCCCTTGTGTGGAATTGTTGACCCAGCCGGCGAGTTGCAGTTCGGTGGCAAGCCGGAAGACGAACGGGCGGAAGCCGACGCCCTGCACCGCGCCGCGAACGCAGACCTTAAGTCGCCTTGGCTCGGGAGCAAGGCGCTTCACACACCGAATTTTTTGGGGGTTCTCCGGCTTCACGAATTTCAACGGCGCGTCGCATCCCTCCCTCATTTATTCGTAATCACAGTCCATTTTTCCGTGGCCGGATCGTATAATTCGTGACCCAAAATCGGGTATCTGTCAAAGCCACCCTCATAAACCAGCACTTTCCCATTATGTTGTAGAGATGCACGCTCGCTTGGGTGTGGGCTATGCATCGAACCTGTGATCGTCCATTCTCCTGTTACCGGATCATACAATTCCGCGCTGGAAAGATCGCTGCCTTTACCAGGAGCAATACAATCGGTGCCGCCCGCAACCAGTACTTTGCCATCACGCAGCAACGTTGCCGTATGATAATAACGCGCATGATTCATCTTCCCAGTTTCCGTCCATCTTCCAGTCTTCGGATCAAGTAATTCGGCGTCGGAAAGAACTCGGTTACTGGCTTCAAGAAACTCGACCGCGAGGTAGCCTCCGGCAATCAACTCCTTGCCATTAGGCAATAATGTGGTCGTACAACCTTGACGAAAACCGTTCAACGGGTTGTTGGTAACCCAAAACTTCTCCGTTTCTCTCGCCATATCCGGGTCAATTTTCTTTAGCGCATCAAGCAATGCACCGGTTAAATTGTTAATAAGATATTCGTTCGTTCCGCTTATGACATTTGTGAAAACAGATAGAAGCTTCGGAGCCGCGATTTTTGCCGCCGGACCCAAAGTGGCCAACGTGTCGGCTGCACTCGAACAGTTGCCATAATCGCTGGCATCCAACAAGGGCATGAGCGTAGCGATGACTGCATCGGGAGCCTTGTCTCGCAGTATATCAGCCGCGTGCAACCGGATGAGCGTGCATGGGTCTTTGAGCGCATTGAACAAAAGTTGCTTGATCACTTCTGGATCACCACCGCCTCCCTTGCCCAGTGCCCGGATTATCGCATCCCGAACGCTCGAATTCGAGTCATTTATCGCATTGGTCAGCGCGGAAAAACCTTTCGGCCCGATCATGGTCAAAGCGCGGGCGGCCTCATCCGAGTATGACAATACTTTGGTGATTTGCGGAGCGGCGCTTTCCGCATTGGTCCCCAAAATGGAAAAACCGTCCAAGGCCAGCTTTCTAAGGTTTTTAGCGCGACTGTCAGGATTCTCGTCCCATTTGAAGTAAGCAGTGAGGTCCTTGTTGTGAAGTTTTGACAAAACCTTGTTTGCGCTCCAGTCGTCGTACACACCCAAAAGATCAACCAAGGTGGGTATGCCATTGGTGCCGATTTGTCGGATGGCTGCCTGTGCATCCGATGCTTCGACCCGCTCGCCAGACCCGGTATGCCCCTCCTCCAATGCCAGCAGCCATTCGCTTAATGGCTTGCCGTCGTAGCTCGGCTCGCTGGCGCGGGCGGAAGGAGCGGCGAGCAAACAAAAGAGCGCCGGTATTAAAACAAGCATGAAATGATTAACACGTTTTCCCGGCTTGTTCATATCACTTCTCGATTTCAAAGCCTTCGAGGATCATGTCGGTGGAGTTCACGGCCTTGAGATGCAACGACTCGCAGATGGGGCAAACGTCCGGCAGGTGGTCTGTTTCGAACTGGTGTCCGCATTTCGCGCAGCGCACGAGCGGCGCAACCTGCGTCAGCGCGAGCGTGGCGCCATTGATGAGGGCGCTCTCCTTCTTGACGACCTCAAAACTGAACTGCACATGCTCGGCGCTGTGGCTGGTAAGCGGGTTGAAACGGATTTTGATGTGTTTGACGCGCTTGGCGCCCTGGGCGGCAGCCTGTTTTTCAACCGTATCAACGATGGCGCGGACGAGATGGACTTCGTGCATAAAATGTCATTCAAGTCTGCCACCGAGCCCTGCGCCGGTCAATGCGCGAAGGCAGGATAACCTTGTCAAGGGTGCATCCCAATTTTGGGCAACGCGCAATGGCAAACCTGGTGCAGTCCCGCAGGGACTTTCTGAGACTAGCCCGGCGTTTCAACGCCGGGAATGCGTCGGCCATCGGGCAAGTCCCGAAGGGACGGCTGAACAACCGATGTTCTTTTTTCGACCGTCCCTTCGGGACTTGATGCCATTTCGACCTCGACCCGGCATTGAAATGCCGGGCTATTTTCAAATGTTCCTTCGGAACATAGCCGCGTCCGCGCCCGCTCAAAATTGTGACCCGTTCCCCCGGTCAAGTTTTCGCCGCTCCCGCCGGGTGTGGACTTCAATGACTGCCGGCGAGCGTTCGAATTTTGTCCAGCGCGGTCTGGAAACAACGGCGGGCCAACGGGGAAAGTTCTTCGCCGAAGCCGAGGTTTTCGACCGGAATGGTCAACCACCACGCCGGCGGGCAACGCCCGAAAAGCTGCCGCGCGAACGCCAGCAGCGAGCGCGGCTCCGCAGCGTGCGCCATGAGCTGCGCGCCCTCGGCCGGTTCGAGTTCGCGCACCTGGACTTCGGTGGCGGCGTCCACGGCGGCGTCCACAAAAACCACCGCGCGCGCGGAGGAAATCGTTTCCGCGAGCTCGGGCGTGAGTTGGTGGCGCACGAGAGCGACAACCCCGGGCAGGGCCAGCTCGGCGACCGCGGCGGCCACCTTCGCCCCCACGCCGTCATCACTGCGCAGCGTGTTGCCGTAGCCAATGACCAGAAAGTCACCGGCCTGGTTTCCAGCCGCGTCCTTGCTCATTCAACCAGAGTAAAGGCAACACGCCTGCAAAGCCAGTCGGGCTACGGTGATCGAATCCGGGTGGCTTGGCTGGCGACACATTGCCAGTGGCCGGCCCGTTTCACAAATATGTCGGTCATTCGCTGCGGCCCGCTGATGTCAGTGCCCCGAAAACTACCGTTCCATGTGATTGCAAAGGTGACCACAGCCGTGTTCCCGTAGATTTTCACCTGGACATCACTCAGTTCAAAAGAATCTATCACCAAGTCACCGGCTTTGATCGTGTCGAGCGCCCGGGTCTTTGTCCAGGTTCGCCCGGCGGGATCGGTGAACATGTATTCCTCCGCCTGGATCCGGTCAATGGTACTGGCGTCCCGGTGCTTCACCGCGTCGGCCCATTCCTGTTCCAAGTGTGCCAGCGCTTGCTCTGCCTTGGTTTGCGGGCTGCGACGGGTGGTTTCCTGCCTGTTCGTTTGGGCCTGCAACAGCAGCGATGACACCGCAAAAACAGCAGCGATGAGAATCAGGCTTCTTTTCATGTCTCGTTCCTTTAAAGCTGGTTTTGTCTTTTCAAAACCAGTGGGGAAACGGACCAACAAACCGTTTCCCCGCCTTGCTAGTGGGTGGAAGGAAATTATCCGCGCGCCAATTCGTCCAGCACCCTGCCATCCGGCGCAACGAGTTGCACGTGCAACGGCATCTGGCCGACGGCGTGCGTGGAACAGCTCAGGCACGGGTCATAGCAACGGATAGCGGCTTCGACGCGGTTGAGCATGCCTTCCTTCAACTGATTTCCCTTCACGTATTTTTTCGCGACGGACAGGACCGCGCGATTCATGGCCAGATTGTTGTGCCCCGTGGCGACAATCAGGTTGACCTTTTCAATGCGGCCGTTTCCGTCCACCCAGTAATGGTGGAACAGCGTGCCGCGCGGGGCTTCAATCACGCCAACGCCCTGCGCATTGGCCGGCCTCGCCGTGACCATGATGTCCGTGCTGCAAATGTCCGGGTCGTCGAGCAACTGCTGGATGCGTTCGAGCGCGTAGAGGATTTCAATCAGCCGCGCCCAGTGATAGTAAAACGAACTACGGCGGACGCCGTGGCGATCCTTTTTCCACTCGCGCAACGCGGCGTTGGCCTGCGGCGTGGAAATCTTGTCTGCGAGGTTCAGCCGCGCCAGCGGGCCGACGCGGTAGATTCCGGCCGGATAACCGAGCTGTTTGATGAACGGGAATTTCAAGTACGACCACGGCTCGGTGGCCTCGGCGATGACGTCCAAGTACTTGTCCGGCGGGACCTGGTCCCTGACGATTTTGCCGTTCAGGTCGGAAAACCGCAGGTTGCCGTCGTAATGCTCCAGCGCGCCGTCGGGCTGGACGAGGCCCATATAATTCGAATCGAAGCTGGCGAACGTTTCCACTTCATCGTGATGGGCCGCCTGATATTTTTTAAGCAGGTCGAGCGCGAACTTCGCCTGGGCAAACGCCTCGGGCAGGCCCTTGCGCATCTCGTCGCGCTCGGCGACGGTGAGCGCCTTGTTGACGCCGCCGGGCACAGGGAAGTCCGGATGGATTTTGCGCCCGCCGATGAGCTTGATGACTTCCTGTCCGTATTTGCGCAGCCGCACACCCTTGACGGCGATATCGGGATGCTGCTGGATGAGGCCGACGACATTGCGGATCGCCGGGTCGGCGTCGTAACCCAGCAACAGGTCGGGCGCGCTCAGGTGGAAGAAGCTCAGCGCGTGCGATTGCGTGAGCTGGCCCATGTGCATCAACTCGCGCAGCAGCTTTGCCGGTCGCGGAATCGCCACGCCCAGCACCGCGTCGCACGCCTTCGCGCTGGCCAGCAGATGGCTCACCGGGCAAATCCCGCAGATGCGCGCGGTGATTTGCGGCATCTCGGCAAAGAAACGGCCCTCGCAGAATTTCTCGAACCCCCGGAACTCGACCACGTGAAACTGCGTGTCCGCCACGTTGCCCGCGGCGTCGAGCTGGATCGTGATCTTGGCGTGACCCTCGATGCGGGTGACGGGGTTGATCGTAATGGTCCTAGTGTTGGTCTCAGTCATAGCACAAATTTTTCTCGTTCCACTGCGGCATGCGGCCCGCGAGCAGTTCGGTGAGCACATACCAGATGGTGTCGGCGTCCGGCGGGCAGCCGGGAATGTGGGCGTCCACTTTCACGAACTCCTGGATGGGACGCACCTTTTTCAAGAGCCTGGGTACGGGTGGAGGCCCGGGGATGTCGCCGACCTGGGTGCTCTCGGTTTCGACGAAACCGCGGGCCAAGACGTCTTCCAGTTTGAATTGATTGCGCAGGGCGGGAATGTTACCCGTGATGGCGCAATCACCGAGCGCGACCAGCACCTTGCAGCGCGCCCGCAGCGTGCGGAGCACGTGCTCCTGTTCCTCATTGCAGACGGCGCCCTCGACAATGCCCACGTCCACGTTGGGAATCTCCTTCACGTCGGTAATCGGGCTGGCGGTGATGTCCACCAGCTTGACGAGTTCAACCAGCCGCTCGTCCAAATCTAAAAACGACATGTGGCAGCCGGAACAGCCGCCCAGCCACACCGTCGCCACTTTGATTTTGGGTTTGTCGCTCATATTCGCCCTCACTTCAAAACCGCCTCCAGAATTTCCTGGTCCTGGCGCGCCTCACCGCGCGGCGGCAACACGGCTTGCAGCGGCAGTTCGCGTCCTTCAAAATTGGTGATGGTGCCCTTTTTCTCGCACCAGATGGCGGCCGGCAGCACAACCTTCGCGAGGCCGGTCAGCCGCGACTGGTAGGCCGCCTGCACGACGACGCAATCAATTTCCTCCAGCAGCGCCCGCACGTATTTCTCGTCCAGCAACCGCGCGCCGCCGTCCGGCTCGTCGCTGGCGACGATATGCAGGAACTTCAGCGGTTTTGCGTCGAGCCACGGGCCGACTTCTTCGACCGGTTCGATGCCGCCCGCGGCCAGCGTCAGGCTGTTGGGGCTGGTTGGCAGCGCGATCAACGCGGGCGCCGGGCCGGCCGTTTTCGCTTCAAAAATCTTGACGAGCCGTTCGAGCACGGCCACGCCAATGGGCGTCATGGCCTCCGGGCCGTAAACCAGCACGGGCCGCTTCGCGTCCTTCAGCACGTCCGCCACGCGGCCCCAGAATTTGCGTTCGAGACCGACGACATTGGCGCAGATGGTGGCGTACTGATCGAGGTCGCTCTTGCGGGTGTGGAAAATCAGCAGTTTCGCGCCGCGCAGCCGCACGGTGGTGCGGATTTTGGCCGCGACCACCCCTTGTGCGCGGCTGGGTTGCGCACCGAGCACGATGATGGCGTCGGCGTCGTGCAGCTTCGCCATGCTGTCCGGGCTGCGGTCACCTTCGGCGCACAGGGCGGCTTCGTCGCGGGCAACGAAGACCCCGATGCGCTCAAATTTCTTCAGCGTGGCAATGGTTTCGTTGTTCAAGCGCGGCGAAACGAGCACGGCTTTCTGGGCGGGCTTGGCTTTTTTGGCGGCCTGCCGCACGACCTCGAGGGCTTCGTCCCAGGTAGCCGGCTTGAGCGTGCCTTTGCGGCGGACCATCGGTTGGAGGATTCGCTGGCGCGGTTCGGCCCAGGTTTCGTAACGGCCGCGCACGCACAGGTGCCCCTGGCTGACCGGTGAATCGAAATCGCCGAAGACCTCGACGATGCGGTTTTCCTTCGTATAAACCAGCAGCCCGCAGCCGACGGGGCACTCGATACACGTGGTGCGAACGGTCTGGCAGGTGTTGAGCTTGCCACGGAAGGCGGCGGCCTTGTCGAACAGCGCTCCAGTGGGACACGCCGCGACACACGCGCCGCAGCTCGTGCAGGAATCCGACGTGCCGAACGTCGCGCCGAGATCCACGACGACGCGGTTGTTCGCGCCGCGATTGGAAATATCGAGCGTGTGGGTGCCTTCCATTTCCTCACAGGTGCGCACGCAACGGGTGCACAGGATGCAGCGGTTGTGGTCGAGGGCGAGGTATTTGCCCGACACGTCCACCGGCCACGCGGGATAAAGGTAGGGGATGCTGATGGCGTCCATGCCGTGGCGGTAGCCCTGTTGCTGGAGTTCGCAATCGCCCTTGTTCATCACGCAGAACGGGCAGATATGGTTGCGTTCGCTGAACAACAATTCCAGTGTGCTGCGGCGCAATTTCTGGAGCGATTCACTGTTGGTGACGACCTGTTTGCCGTCCGTGGCCGGGGTCGAGCACGCCGGCACCACCTTGGGGCTGCCGACAATCTCGACGATGCACATGCGGCACCCGCCCCACGGCGACAGATGTTTCAGGTAACAGAGCGTGGGGATGCTGATGCCGTTGGCCTGGGCGATTTGCAGAATGGTCTGCCCGTCCTGGCCCTCGCATTTGCGGCCATCCATCGTCAACGTGATTTTTTTGGGAGCAATCATTTTTTCATCACAGGTTTCGTGGCCCGGGTTGAGGACGTCGCCAATGCCGCCGGTTTGACTTCCCGGCCATTGGTACCGTCTGAAGTCTTTAGCACCGCGTCGAATTTGCAGACGTCAAAGCACGCGCCGCAATGAATGCAGGCGTCTTCCACAATGTAATATTTTTTCTGCCCGTCCCGCTTGAAGATGGTGTGGACCGGGCAACCCCGAAAGCACATGGAGCAGCCGACACACTTTTCCTCGTTGATGCGGAACTCCAGCAACTCGCGGCAGACGCGGGCGGGACAACGTTTCTCCACCACGTGCGCCAGGTATTCATCGCGGAAATAGCGCAACGTGGTCAGCACCGGATTCGGCGCCGTCTGGCCCAGCCCGCACAGGCTGGCGTCGCGGACAACCGTCGCCAGCGACTCGAGTTTTTCGATGTCCGCCGGTTCGGCCTCCCCGGTGCAAATCCGGTCCAGGATGTTGAGCATCTGGCGCGTGCCGACGCGGCAGGGCGGGCATTTCCCGCACGATTCGTCACAGCAGAATTCCATGAAAAACCGCGCTATATCCACCATGCATGAATCCTCGTCCATCACCACCATGCCGCCCGAACCCATGATCGAGCCGAGCTTTTGCAGCGACTCGTAGTCCACGGGCTCGTCGAGGTGCTGTGCGGGGATGACGCCGCCGGACGGTCCGCCGGTTTGCACGGCCTTGAATTTTTTGTCCTTGGGAATGCCGCCGCCGATGCCGAAAATGATTTCGCGCAGCGAGGTGCCGTACGGCACTTCGGCGAGGCCCGTGTTGCGGATTTTGCCCGCGAGCGCGAAGACCTTGGTGCCTTTCGCTTTTTCGGAGCCGAACGAGGCGTACCACTTTGCGCCCTTCAAAATGATCGGCTTGATGGTGGCCCAGGTCTCGACGTTGTTGATATTGGTCGGCTTGCCCCACAGGCCGCGTTGGGCGGGAAACGGCGGACGCGGCATCGGCTGGCCGCGCCGGCCTTCGATGCTGCGCATCAACGCGGTTTCCTCGCCGCACACAAACGCGCCCGCGCCGATGCGGATCTCAATGTCGAAATCGTATCCGGTTTCAAACAGGTTC